>CAZITY010000033.1:13116-26269 GCA_964542445.1 uncultured Halobacteriales archaeon
TCCCTTTCATTTAGACGTCCTCCGGAGAAGTAATTCGACCAGTAATCGCTGAGGCGGCCGCAGTTTCAGGACTCCCCAGGTAGATTTCCGCAGTATCGGCACCCATTCGGCCTTTGAAGTTCCGGTTTTGTGCCGACAGACACACTTCGTTATCCCCCAACACACCCGGCGCATACCCAACGCACGCTCCACAAGCTGACATCGAAACAACCGCACCAGCGTCATTAAAGATTTCAATAAACCCAGCCCGGGCCGCCTCGGTATGCACGTTTCTTGATGCGGGTGTGATTATGAGACGCGTATCTTTATCAACGGTCTTCCCCTCTAAGAACTCTGCGGCACGACGTAAATCATCGAATTTACCGTGCGTACAGGTCCCAATAAACACTTGATCTAATTCTACATCACCGACCTCATCAACATCGACGACATTCCCGACGCGGTGAGGTTCCGCGACTTTCGGTCGCAGCGACGACCCATCGATTTCATACGTATGCTCATACTCTGCGTCGTCATCGGCATACACCGGGTCATACGGTTCATTTGCCCGTTCGTCAACATAATCGAGAACAATATCATCGACGGGTGTGAACCCGAATTTCCCACCGAGATCCACTGTCATATTCGACAATACCATCCGCTCATCAAGTGGTAACGCCTCAATCGCTTCACCCGTGAATTCAATCGCACGATACCGCGCGACATCCGTCCCATATTCACCCGCAATGTGGAGCACGAGGTCTTTCGCTGAGACCGGTCCCGGTAACTCACCAGTCACATTGATATTAATCGTTTCTGGAACCCGAAGCCACGTTTTACCAGTAGCAGCGATATACGCACGGTCAGTTGTCCCTACACCAGCACCGGCCGCGCCAAACGCTCCATACGTTGTCGAGTGCGAATCAGCAGCGACCACTAAATCACCAGGCAATATATGCCCGTTCTCTGGGAGAACTTTATGCGCAATCCCCGTCCCAACATCATAGAAATGCTCAATCCCATAATCCTCAATGAATTTCCGCCCGATATTCTTCTGGTTCGCATCATCCTTGTTATCCTGCGTCCCATGATCGTTTACCGCCGCAATTTTTGATGGATCCCATACCTCATCTATCCCTTCTTCTTCAAAAATCATGGCAACGCGTCGAGGTGACGTTCGCGTAAAATCGACCTCGGCGAACACATGATCACCAGGTGATACTTCATCGTTACCGGATGCAGACGCAATAATTTGCTCTGCGACAGTGCTTCCCATACCCTGCCACTAATCTAGGATAGAATAATGCTTTCGGTACTCCCAAACCAGAATCGACAGACTAGACCCTGGTCAGGACAACACAACCGGTTATTCGACGTCCGGATACCCGTCTTTCAAGAGCGCTTTAATGACGTTATTCCGATGGATATCAGGAGTGCCACCAGCAATCTGTGACCCACGAAGCCGTTGGTACGCATAGGCCTCTGGCGTGTCCCCGACATACCCGGTCGCTCCTTTAATTTGAAGCGCGGCATCCGCCACTTCGTGATTCGTTTGACTTGCGTACGCTTTAGTCATACACGACAACGCCCGACCCGGTAACTCATCACCCGATAACGCCCGATAAATCAACCACCGAGACGTTTCGAGTTTAATCGCCATGTCAGCCAACCGATGAGAAACAGCTTGATACTCAATGATCGGTTGCCCACCTTGCTCGCGCTGTTGTGCATACTCAAGTGCCTCTTCGAACAACCATTTCGCATACACCCAGCCTCTCGCCATCCCGAACACCCGATTCGCGTTGTACGTCGTTATCGCTTCCTTAAACCCATCTGGACCGGCAACTAAAACTCGATCTTTTGACACCCGAGCATCATCATAAAAAATCTGGCATTGCTCGCCACCATACATATTGATATCTGGCTCCTGCACCGAGACCCCCGGCGTCTCCCGATCAATCAACATCGATCCAATATTCCCGTCCGGAAACCGAACATACGTCACGAAAGCTGGAGCCTTCACCGCTCCAGACACCCACGCTTTCCGACCATTCACAATATACGAATCACCATCATCTTCCGCCTCCGTACTCAAATCCCGAACAGAACTCCCGACCTCCGGTTCACTCATCGCCACTTTCGGCGCCGGGTCCCCCGCACACACCGGCGGTAAATACTGTTCTTTGTACTTCTCTTCCGCAAACTTCGCAATAACTTGGAGATTCCCCGTATTCGTGGTTACCAATAACGCCGCGGTATCCGGACACACCGACCCAATCCCTTCCATCGCCATCACCGTCTCGAAATACGAAGCATCCATCCCGCCATATTCACTCGGTAAACTCATCCCGAGATACCCATGATCCGCCAAAACCGCTGCATTTTCCGCAGGATATTCACCCTGCCACTGCGCCGCATTGTCCGCGAAATGTTCTTCCGCTAATTCTCTGGCTGCCCGCCTGATCTGTTTCTCCTCATCGGATAACGAGAGATCCATACCCACCAATCAGACTGGATGTATGTATTTCTCACGAAACCAGAACCAACCTTTCCCTCGTAACACTCCCTAGACGGTGACGTAAACACCGTCATCTTTTTCCTCGACATCAAATGTCGGCACACTAATCGACGCATCATCCGTGTTTCGCGCCGTAGTGATATCGAACTGCCAGCCATGCCACGGACACAACACGATTTTCTTCTCGCTATCGTATTTCCACTCCCAGCCATCGTCCCCAGACAACATCCGGCCCTTTAACTCCCCTTCACATAACGGCCCGGATTGGTGCGGGCAAAAATTCGCTAACGCATAATACTCCCCCTCTAGCCGATAGACCGCCACCTCAACACCCTCAATTTCCTCGATAATGCACGATTCATCTGTTTCGAAGTCACTGGAATCTGCGATTTTATATTCTGCCATTGAAATACCACATTAAACTACGAATCTATGTCGAAGACCCGTTGAGCGGTCCCACCCATGATGGCGTTAATTGTCTCCGCGTCAAAATGCGAATGAATCCGATCAAACAATTCCTCAGGCGGATCGAAATCAGTATGCGGGAGATCAGACGCGTACATTATGTTCTCCGGTCCAGCTAGTTCAATCGCCCTCGCTAAATGCTCGGGTTTCCGTGCCGTATGCCCCAACGGTTGGGTCGTGAAATAAAATTGTTCATTTATGTACACACTCGGTAACTTATCGAGATACGGCGCTTCATCCGCATGCTCAAGGTAATGATCATCTAACCGCCACGTGATATACGGAACGTATGCAACACCCGCTTCCTGAAAAACGAATTCTAGCCCAGGATACCTCGCCGGAACGCCCTGTACGATCATCGTGGTGAGATTCCACATGTGACTAAATGGATGGACGATCGCGTGGTTTTCAAAGTAGGTCTCGTTCCACATTCGTTGCTGCATCCACGCGTGCGTCGTCGAATTATTCCCACTATGTAGTAGAATTGGGAGTCCGTGGCGTTCTGCTGCCTCGTAAATCGGATTATATTGTTGATGACCTGCTGGGGGAATCAATCCCGTATCGGGCATCTGTACACCAATCATATCGTCTTCGTCAGCCAATCGATCGATCTCCTCTGCGGCGCGATCCGGTTTCTTCGGCGCCACTAAGATGGTGCCCTTTAGCGATTCGTGCGCATCCAATAACTCTGCTAAACTCCAGTTGTTATACCCGTTGGCCATGGCGACCTGAAACCGCGAATTCTCCACGGTATTAATAGCCAAATTTAGGGTGGGATCAATGATCGAATAATCAATCCCGAAATCATTCATTTCCTTCAACTTGTCCTCAGGATCATTCGTCCGGTTATAAACTCCGGGGCGACCCATCCCCGGCGGTAACGAGTGAGTGCTGGTATAGATGTCATTCTCAGGTTTTTTTGTTGCTAATGTGATTTCGCGAATGCCATCGTATTTGTCATCAATGTACGGAGCGAACTCCGAGACTTCCTCCAAAACGTGCGCATCAGCATCAACGATCAAATCAACATCACTCAACGCATTCACCGATTGGGCAGTTTGAGCCATTTCATAGTAATAATCGACGTATATCTCTAAATAACTGCTGATGATGCTCACGTGGATTGATTTACCAACGTGAAATACGCGGAATTAACGGTATTAATAATAGAACATAGAAATATCGAGTTCCCAACGAATCCCCGGACTCAACCCTGATACGGGTCGGTGGTAATCTCGGGATAATCCGGTAGCGTCTTATTCGAATAATCCCGGATATCCGCTACCCGATCATACGCCTGATCAGGGACACCGAGATAACTCTGCCACGTTTTCGCCTGCTTCATATAAATATGGGCATCGTGATCCCACGTGAACCCCATCCCACCATGATTCTTCACATCGTTCGCGAACACTTCGTGCAATCGATCACCAGCATACGCCTTCGTCATCGCAACCGCTTGACCAGCGTCCTCTGTCTCATTATCAAGCGCCCACGCCGCATAATATATGATCGAACGTGAATGCACCTTATCCATTTCCATCCGAACAATCCGGTGCTTCACTGCCTGAAACCGACCAATCGGTTGACCGTACTGATGTCGTTCCTTCCCGTATTCAACCGACAAATTGACCGCCCGATCCGCCGCACCCACCAGCATCGCTGCAAACCCAACATTATACCGATCTAACGCTCTCGATAACGCATCGCCACTCCCATGTGCCGGGCCCAAACGAGCTGACGCAGGCACTTCCAATCCATCAAACTCCATTTCGTATAACGGTCTGGTCCAGTCAAGACTCTCAAGTTTCTCCACCTCAACGTCAGACGGATCCACAATAAACAACGAAATACCGTGATACCCAGAACCTCCTTGGGTTCGCGCAGCGACAATAACTCGGTCCACATCGCCTGCATACGGAACAAGGGTTTTCGTCCCGGTAAGTCGATACCCATCATCCTCCCGATCAGCAGACATCTCAATCGCCTTCGGCACAGACTCATTCCGGTCATCATACACTGCAAAACTAAACTTCAACTCTCCATCCGCAATCGCTTCTAGATACTCATCTTTCTGTTCATCCGACCCCAATTCCGTGATCAATGGCACAGCTGTTGCAACTGTTTCAAGAAACGGCCCCGGCAACGCATACCGACCAATCTCCTCGAGTAACGCGCATAAATACACCATCCCTTCACCAAACCCACCGTACTCGATTGGTGTCGTAATCGCTGTGTAATCCAATGCCGAAAATTCATCCCACAATTCCTCAAGAACCGACTCATCACCATTAATATAATCCCGAGCTAACTCTATACCACCCTCGGATTCAATGAAATCCCGAGTTGTCTCTTGTATTCGTTCTTGTTCAGTCGTTAATCTCGCATCCATAATGAATCACTCCGACGCCTCGATTTCCTGCGCATCTTCCTCACGGGCTTCGGGCTTCTGGCCCCGATGGCTTTCCTTGCTCTTGATGTCTTTTGGTAACCCGAGGACCTTCTCACCAATGATATTGTGATAAATATCACCGGTCCCACCAGCGATCCAATTCCCGTATTTCCGTAGGTAATCATGCACCCATCGACCCTCTTCCGGTCCATCATACCAGAGCGTGGCTTCTGGTCCGAGAAGTTCCATCGCAAAATTCTCGAGATCAATCGCGATCTCATTGGTTGTTAACTTATCAATCGTTCCCTCCGGGCCTGGCGACGGATCATCAATTCGATTGCTCGCTTGCCGATACGCCGTGCGTTTTGCAGCCTCAATTCGCACGTCAAATTCAGCTAACTTCCGTCGCACAAACGGATCCTCCGACAATGGTTGTCCGTTCCGCGTGTTGTTCTGGCAATAATGAATAAGTTCATTCAATCGACGCTGGAAATCAAACGCTCGCGACCCGGATTGTTCGTATAATGAAATATACCGAGTGACATTCCACCCTTCGCCGACTTCGTGCACCACATGATCTTCCGGCACCCACACGTCATCATAATATACCTGATTAAACTCACGCATATCATTGATTTGATGGATCCGGTCGTGTGACACCCCATCGTCATGGAGATCAACGATAAACGCCGTGATCCCAGCATGCTTCACGTCCGAGAAATCGGTCCGAGCCATCAAAATACAATAATCAGCCCATTGCATGCGGCTCGTCCAGATTTTTTGTCCGTTAATTAACCACCCATCACCATCTCGTTCCGCTCTGGTTGTGAGACCCGCGATGTCACTCCCAGCACTCGGTTCTGAATACCCTTGACACCAAATTTCTTCACAATTCAATATTTTCGGGATGAATCGTTCTTGTTGCCAATCTGTCCCCATCTCGATGAGCGTTGGCCCTACGAAATTGATGGCAGTCCGGTTGATGAATTGGGGGGCTTTCACACGCGCCAACTCATCTCTATAAATCATGTCCTCAACAATTGACAATCCCATTCCACCGTGTTCCTCAGGCCAATTTGGCGCTAACCACCCGTCATCATTCATTTTCTTCTGCCAATCAATAAAGAAATCAACATTTTCATCAGAAAAATCAACGTTCCAATCGCCGTGAATCCAGCCGTCCGGTAGGTTCTCCGCAAGCCACGTACGGAATTCCTGTCGGAACTCTTGTTGTTCCTCAGTAAATCCAAATTCCATTGTAAGTCACGAACTAACTCTCTCCGCCGATGAGATAATTGTTTTGAACTGTGAATGGGATTACTGTATCATTTTGCGGTAAGTAAAACCGTGAACCAGTTGCTTTATTCCTGTGGGTAGTTTTGAGTCTCAACTAATTCACGTTCCGGTTAGTAGAAAGCATGAGTACGCTATTTAATCCGAATTCGATTGGAGTGATTGGTGCATCGTCAGATGTAGATAAAATCGGTGGGAAACCGATTCATTATTTACAGAAACATGGATATACGGGCGATATTTATCCAGTAAATCCAAATAGTGATACCATCGCTGGGTTGCCGGCATATGCGTCGATCAGTGATGTGCCGGAGCCGCCCGACATGGTACTGGTAATAGTACCAGCATCACTAGTGTTAGAAGCGGTCGAAGAAAGTTTGGAGGCTGGTGTTTCGAACATTATAATTATTGCGTCTGGTTTCGCAGAAACCGGATCTGACGAAGGTGCCGACGCGGAGCAGCAACTGAAGCAGTGGGCGGATGAGTATGATGCGACGATCATCGGGCCGAATAGCCAAGGTATCGTGAATTTTCATACCGGGATGGCGGCGAGTTTCACACCGGCGCTCGAGCGAGAAACCTTACTCCCAGGCAATGTTGGGTTTATTACGCAAAGCGGGGCATTTGGGGGAGCGCTGACGACGATTTTCCAAGAGAACAACATTGGGTTAAGTAAGATGGTCGCTACGGGTAATGAAGCGGCGACTGGGGCGTTAGAGTTGTTTCGAGAGTTTGCTAAGGATGACGAGACAGCCGTGGCCTCAGGGTATATAGAGGGGTTCAATGATGGCCGAGAGTTAATTGAGTTCAAACGAACCGAATCCGGCATTGAATTCCCAATTGTTGTTTTGAAAGTCGGGCAATCAGAGCGGGCGAAGCAAGCTGCTGCTTCTCATACGGGGACGCTTGCAGGGGAGCACGAAATTTACAAAGGTGTTTTCAAAGAAACTGGTGTGATGGCTGTCGATGACATCGACTTGTTTTTTGCCACGATAAAGACGCTGCTGACTGTCGACGCATTACCGCACGGAAACCTAGGCGTGTTATCGACATCGGGTGGAGCTGGTGTGCATATCGCTGATGCTATTGCAAATAACAATCTCGACGTGCCTGAGTTATCGGATGGGATTCGCGAAGAAATTGATTCGTATCTACCTGCCTATGGGTCGTCGTTGAATCCGGTTGATTTTGCCGCTGGGACGGACATCGAGGATCGGAAAAAAGTAGTTGAACTCGTGTTTGAGGACGAGTCAATCGATACCGTTATTTTGCAATTGACCAATGCAACGGGGGATAGGGCCGTGGAATATGCCGAGGCGTTCACAGCGGTAAATGAGAAGTATGACAAGCCGTTTTTGTTGTGTTGGACCGGTGGATTCGACAAAGATCGGGCACTAGAGATGTATGCTGAAGCCGGGATTCCCGTGTTCGAAAACCCTGTCCGGTGTATTGAAACGGTTCGTGTTATCAACGAATTCGTAGAGTCTAAACCTCGATTGCGATCTGCGAAAGACGAGGTTGCGAGGATTCCAATATCGAGTACCGATGATGGGTATGACACAGTAGTGACTGAAGTTGAGGCGAAAGCATTGTTGCGGGATTATGGAGTGTCGGTTCCGCGGGAGTCGTTAGTAACGTCAGTCGAAGAGGCTGTGACGGTCGCCGATGAAATTGGGTATCCAGTTGTGGCGAAACTAGTGGCTTCTGATATACAACATCGAAATCGTGTGGATGGAGTTCGGTTAAATTTGATGGACGAGTCGTCTGTTCGTTCGAGTGTGGACGGATTGTTGACGCGGGGGCGAGAGGTGTCTAGTAACGTGCAGGGTGTGACGGTTCAGGAGCAGGTATCGGATGGAACCGAGTTGGCAATTGGTATTAGTACCGAAACGGATTTTGGTCCGGTAGTAATGCTGGGTCGCGGCGGAACTGATTTAGAATCGATTAACGATATTACCTTTCGGTCGATTCCGGTTGTACCTGCCCAAGCTCGGGCGATGCTCGATGAATTAGAGACGATTGATCAAAAAGCGTTTTCGACGGAGACAGAGCAATCGATTGTTGACGCAATAACCGGGGTTTCCTCGTTGTATCTGGATAATCAATGGATTGATGAAGCGGATATCAATCCGTTGATTGTCAGAGAATCTGATGTCTGTGCGGTTGATGCGTTATTTATCCCTGAATAATTAGGGATGACAGTTAGGTACTGTTGTAGATGGGATGGCTAGAATAATTCACGTTTCTTTTTTATACACAGTTTAGATCGGGAGTCGCCTAGACTGAAGTAGTATTCGGATAATAATAGAGCGGATCACCGATGGATACAAATAACTCGTCAGACCGAGCTGCGTTTTACGGATCGATTGAACCAGGATGGGGGTTTTATCGACGGACTGGGGCGCGGTTGTCTGAGGACCCAGTGGATTGGATTGTAAGTGATGGCCCCATGGAACCAGTTGAGCATCATGGGTTTCATCAATTTGATAAAGCACACACCGTCATGCTGACTGAGGAGGGATTGATCCCCGCGGATATAGGGGCAAAAATACTCCGTGGGTTACGAGAGATGGAAGATCAAGGGTACGTGGAAGTTCGCGAAAAGAGCGGACACCAAGGACACGCGGGGGAAGCGTTTCTGATTGAGAAATTCGGTGAAGATGTCGGGGGATACATGCATCTGGGGAGGAGTTCTAACGATTTGAGTCCTGTAAGTAAGCGAATTATGTTGCGTTCGAGGATCCTTGAAGCGCTAGAGGCGCTTGTGTCGTTAATGGAGTCATATTGTGATGTCGCTGATGAGTACAAGGATGCCGTTATGCCGACATACACGGTATTTCAACATGCGCAGGTCGCGACATTCGGATGGTACGTAATGTCGTGGGAACAACCGATTGAACGGGCTTTCGATCGACTTGTCGAAATTTATCATCGAGTAAATCAAAGTCCAGCCGGTAGCGCGGCTGAAACGACAACAGATTTCCCGATCAATCGAACGCGAACAGCAGAATTACTCGGGTTTGAAGGAATAATGGATAACGGAAAGGATGCAACACGAACCGATTTTGATGTCTATCTAGAAGTTGTGAATGCGTTTGCCACAACGATGATTAGTTTGAGCGAAGCTGCAGATCGGTTGTTGATGTGGTATTTCACCGAAGTTAATCGAGTTGATGTCCCAGATCAGTACATCGGAACAAGTAGCATCATGCCACAAAAACGGAATCCGACAGCGTTGACGCAGGTTCAGTCGAGTCCCGACGATGTGGTCAGCGAGTTACTGAAAGAATACATGAATGGCCGGGGAATGTCGGGGAAAGCTGCACCGGCTGGATCGGTGTTGTCAGAGGCTGTCGCGCATATCGATCATTGGGCGAGGATAATTCGAGACGTCGAGTTCAATCGATCGCGTGCGCGCGAGCAACTCTTTTTGGATTGGGTATTCGCCACTGATATTGCAGGGTTACTCGTGAGAGAAGAAGGAATCCCATGGAGAAGTGCCCATCAAATCGTGGGGATACTTGTTCGGACTGCTGAGGAACAGAATATGGATATGCGGGAAGTATCAGCGGTGGAGTTAGAAGCCGCAGCGAAGGCATATCTCGGTGTCTCGCTGGGTATCACTGACGATCAGCTTAAAGAAGTCATGGATCCGGACCGAGCGGTGGAAGCCAGAAGTGCAGTTCCTGGTAGTCCAGCCCCGAACCAAGTACAAAATCAGATCGACAAAGGACGCTCAATCATTCGAGAGAATCATGAAACGCTTGAGGAACTGAAGAACAAGCAAGAGGCTGCAGCGTCGTTATTGGAATCGGCCATAGACGAAATTATAACCACTCCCTAGCCAGTAGGAAATTGGCGTTGTAGTAGTAGCGTATTGAACGATAATTCAAAATACAGGTCTAATTCGAGGGTTGCAGCTAATTTTTGCATCTCACGCGCGCGAATATTTTCGAACACCGGGCATGGGGCGTCTCGGTGGTTTTCGAGATAACTAACGAGGAGTTGGCGTTGATCGTGTTTACACGAACCTTGTACTGACTCGAAGTGCGGGCATTCTCCCACACACGCCGAGAACATATCTCCCTGTACCATTATATTGCGGGATACCAGGGCCTATCAGATAACCATTGTGGGAATTACGATCATACAAAAGTACCGATACATCACATCTGTCGGATGCGGAAACAAGAATGACGCCTCAAATCCCAGGAGTGAAGGGGTGGTTCATATCGGGCTTGCAAGGATATTTATTCTGGTGTTCATAGCTGAGAGCGTCGGGATTTATAGCGGACTAACGGAAATCCAAAATAAGACAGATTCCCGTCCATGGAACCACATATTTACTTAGAAATCAATGAACGAGAACCAATTACGTGCCGAGAGTTCCAACCAACGGGACAATATGAAACACTAATTGGGACGGTTCATTTCGCGATTGACCCAACCGATCCTACTAACCAACACATTACTGATATCGAGTATGCGCCGCTCAATACTGATGACCGCGTCGAATTTTCTACCGATTTCTACTTACTCAAACCCCTAGACTTGGCAAACGGGAACCGTCGTCTCCTCTATGACGTGAACAACCGAGGGAACAAACGGATACTCCGGTTCTTAAATGACGCCGTCGAAGTGAACCATCCATCAGAACCAGAACACTTCGGTAACGGGTTCTTGATGCGACAAGGGTACACGATTCTGTGGACCGGTTGGCAGGGAAATATCGCTCCTGGTGACAATCGACTTACGATCGATCTCCCAATCGCAAAACAACAAGGAGATTCGATCACAGGCACCACCCGCATGGAATTCATCGCCGATGAACCAGGGATCTACACCACACCTCTCAGTGGGAATTCGTACACAGAGAGTTATCCAACTGCATCCCAGAACAAACAGAACGCATCATTCACGAAGCGCGAATACGAATCAGACAAACGGATCCCAATCGATTCTGATGACTGGGCATTTGCGACCGCCACCAGTGACGGAACCGTGGTCAAATCATGCACCGATTGCTATTACGACCCAGGATTCACGCCGGGATTAATTTATGAACTAGTTTACACCGCGATTGATCCTCCAGTAATGGGTCTGGGGTTTGCTGGCGTTCGTGATGTGATCTCATTTTTACTTAATCGCGAGCATGATGACGACAACACAGCCAACCCGCTTGCTAATGGAATTGAGGCGGCGTATGGATGGGGGCGTTCCCAAAGTGGTCGGTTTCTACGGGAATACGTCTATCAAGGATTCAATGAAGACCACATAGGACGACAAATTTTCGAGGCGATAGCACCGCACGTAGCTGGAGCAGGGAGAGTGGCGTTGAATTATCGGTTCGCGCAGCCTGGTCGGTATCCCCGGCAACACGAGGAGCACGTATATCCATCCGACCAATTCCCGTTCGCCTACGTCGAAACCACTGATCCGTTTACGGGTGATACGGATAGTATTTTGAAGCGGCCCGAAACCGATCCACTCGTGGTTCACACCCAAACCGCTTCCGAGTACTGGCAGCGACGTGGTTCACTCGTACACACGGATCCAGAAGGTAATGATCTCGGGCAACAACCCGGTGTTCGATGCTACTTATTCGCCTCGACGCAACACGCGGCTGGTCCGCAGAGCGAACCAGATGCAGGCCCACATCGCTATCCAACCAATCCACTCGGGGTAACGCACCTTCTTCGCGGCGTTCTAGACGTTCTCCACAACTGGGCAAGTAACGATACGGCCCCACCACCAAGCGAAGTTCCGACCCATGCGGACGGAACCGCGGTTACTGCAGAAACTACCGTCGCCCAATTTCCTGCAATTCCGGATGTCGTTCTGCCACGAGGAGCGAATGAAATACATCGATTAGATTTCGGTCCTAAGTTTGATGAGGGTATTATTGAACAACAACCCCCGAAAAAACTAGCTGCCGAACAATATCCCATTTTTGTCCCTGCCGTCGACGATCTCGGTAATGAAACAGCTGGACTCCGGGTTCCCCGACTTGTCGCGCCAACAGCTACATTTACTGGATGGAATTTGCGAGAACCCGGTCCGGCAGAAAACGCAATGAAAAGCATCACTGGCAGCTATTTTCCATTATCTCGTTCGCCGCAAGAATCAGATGATACGACCAACACGAGACCATTTATTAGCGAATTATATGGTTCAAGCGCCGAGTACGAATCAAAAATCGAGGACGCTGTTGATGAACTCATAGAGACCGGGTTCATGCTTGAAGAAGATAGAACCCGTCTCCTCGACCAGATAGCGGACATCGATTCGCCCTGAACCCCCCCAACCAACAATCGACTTGCGGTAATCGTATTATTAATCCAACATTTATTTACGGGTCGGATGCAACCAAACAAGAACAATGCTAACCACCATAACTCGAGATGGAGTTGACCTCTACTATCAACGCACGGGGTCCGGCCCAGCAATCACCTTTCTCCATGGATTCAGCGGCAACCACCTCTCCTGGTGGCAACAAATCCCGTTCT
>CAZITY010000033.1:26334-27670 GCA_964542445.1 uncultured Halobacteriales archaeon
CACTCCAGAAGGGCCAGGAGCCGAGGCTGTTGTCGAGGATTTAAAAGCAATTCTCGACCACGAATCCATCGATGAAACCGTGCTCGTCGGTCATTCAATGAGCGGCTGGACCGTCACATCATTCGCAACACAATACCCAGAGCGAGTCACAGCACTCGTATTATCAGGAACCCCAGGTGGCTTAATCAACCGAGCACGACACCAAACAATCCGGGATGAACACGAAAACACGCTCCCAGACGTATCACCGCTCTCTCAAGAACATTCGTTTTTATCTGAATCTATCACAGAATTGAACGAACACGCCCCCGACGATTTCGACGACATCCACCCGACTCTCGATGCCCTCCCGATCGATCCCGCAACGATTGAGAACGCTAACTTTCCGGTACTCATCATCGCAGGAGAAGCCGATCATTTCATGCCCAGAGCTGGAATTGCTGCTGTCAAAGAAAACGTCCCGAAAGCTCAATCAACCGTAATTCATGACGCTGGCCACTCCACGAACGAAGAAAAACCAACTGTATTTAACCAATACCTCGGGGAATTCCTCAATCGGTCCCTGCAAAATCAACAGTAGCTCCCTCATTAATGACAAACGTCACTAAGATCAACCCTAGTATACTCTATCGAACGAAGCGCTCATAGGCCAAAGAACCCTATAGAAGCCACACGTGGAAACCCCGCCACCTCGCAAGTTAGTAATCCCACTGCTCGCTATCATCGCGATCAGCCTTGCCGCAGCCACGCTCACCTCACCAACCGCTGTTGGCGGAATCGGGACCGGGGATCAAAACGACCCAGCAGAAGGACTCCAAAGCCCTGCTAACGAACCTGGAGGAGCGGGATTCTCAATAGCCTTCGAAGATGGAATTGACGATGCAGGGAGTGTCGCCCCCCTGTTTAGCCTCCCCTGTTTGGAATTCCTCGCTGATGACCAATTCTTTATTGGTGCCATCATCACGCTGATTATCATCGCATACATCTTGTATAGAATCGCTGGGATTCTCGTCCCAATCGGCCTCTATGTCGTGTCCGCTGCTCCCGTAATCCTCATTTATCGCCTGCTAACTGCGTGTGTCCCTGCCGAAGCATCCCGAGTTCTCTTTTCATTATCTGGGGGAGATGTCGCCAACGCCACATCGATTTCGTTACCGCTCCCTGGTCTCGGCGGCGCTGAGACCGCAGCGGGAACGATTGAACCGACCTCAATCTTTTTATTCGTTCTACTTGGTATCGGCCTTCTCGTTGCTATCATTATTTTATACGAATCGACCGGAGATGACCTTCCCGCTGAGCAAACTCCGCAACCGACCACCGGGACACCCTGGCAAAT
>CAZITY010000034.1:0-27553 GCA_964542445.1 uncultured Halobacteriales archaeon
CAGCAGTGACCTCCGTCTAGATGCTCTGGGATCCCATTGGATACAACGATATCTCCCTAACCCAATCATCAATTGGGTACCGGCCCAGTGGTTACTCGCGGTTACTTTGCCCAAAACGGCTCTGGGCGCCGACGGTGTTCGAGATACGCTTGCAACGCCTCGCGTTCATCAGCCGGTAATTCTTCACGCAACTCCTGCTCGAGGATCTTCGCGTGTTTCTCCGGTAAATCGACCCACAACTCATCCTCTTCCTCGACCCCTCGACCAATCGTCGGTCCCTCAATCGCGACACTCACCCGATCACCAGCCCGGGCTTCTTCTAACTCATCACCCTGACTCTGAATCCCTTGGACTGTCCCGACCCGCTTGACATCACCATTTCGTACGACGGCCACTGGCACATTCCGTCGGAGCGTCCCTGCAACCACCTCAACCCCAACGACCGCCGGATTATTTTGACGAAAAACGTGATCGCGTAAAATACGGAATCGCGCGGGCCGCGTGATATTCTCAAGGATCGTGGTCTGTTGGGACGATTCTATCCCAGCGACGTACTCCTCGTACTCCTCAACTAACCGATAAATAACGTCGTCAACAAACAACTCAACGTCTTGGTCGTCAACCGATTGCCGCGCGTTATCAAGAACATCAACTGAAAACCCTAAAACGGCGCGATACACTGGATCAGAATTCGTACTCGCCACGGTAATATCCCGCGGCGCAACCACTCCCACTTCAGCACGTAGAATGGGAACCTCGATCTCTTCGAGCGCATCTGCTATCGCCTCTAAGCTTCCCAAGGTATCGGCTTTCACGACCACACCTTCCTCTTCAGTCTCGATATCAAACTCCGCTAACGCCTCTTCCACCTCCGTAATTACCGTCTCCAATTGACGACCCCGCGTCACCCGAACCGGCGCTCCCGCCATCGCTGAATCCAAATCAGGTGCGGCGATTTTCACTCCGGCAGCAGCAGTCACAGAGTCCACTTGCTCGAACTGGCTTTCCGCCCCGATCTCTTCTAATGCTCGCGGTTGTAACAACGCCCGAACATCAGTTACAATCGGTGAGTCAACACCCCCGACGACGATCTGATCACCGCGTTGAATGGTTCCGTTATACACTACCACATCAATCGTCGTCCCGAGCCCCCGTTCTTCTTTAACCTCCAACACTGTCCCCATCCCTGGTCCTGCAATATCGACCGTCATTTCCTCTCGCATATACCGCTGGGACAGCCCCATGAGTACGGTCAGTAAATCCGGAATCCCCTCTCCCGTCATGGCACTTAACGGGACCACACCAATGGTGTTCTGGAAATCATTTACACGCCAATAAAAATCAGCAGGAAACCCAGCATCCGATAATTCACCGATAATCTCATATAATCGATCGTCTACAGTTCCTCGAACTCGATCTGACTGTTGTTCATATGTTGATTGAATCGGTGAATTTTCTCTTGGATTCCATCCCGGGACCGTATCAATCTTATTTGCCGCAACAACGAACGGTGTTTCCGTCCGTCGTAAAATATCAATCGCTTCGAACGTTTGGGGTTGGAACCCATCCATAATATCAACCACAAGGATAGCAATATCGGCCAGCGCCCCGCCCCGCGCGCGGAGGGTCGCAAACGAATGATGCCCCGGTGTATCAATGAACAGTAATCCAGGGAGATCGAAATCAGTGGGATCTACTAATTGTCCCGCAAGGTCTGATATAACTGACAATGGTACCGACGTTGCCCCAATGTGTTGCGTGATAGCTCCCGGTTCCCCCTCTGTGATCGCCGATCCACGAATCCGATCAAGGAGCGTAGTTTTACCATGATCTACATGCCCGAGTACCGCAACAATCGGGGTTCGAAGCGACGGTTCGTTACTCGTCATCTCATCAACCATCAGTACCACCAAGCAATATTCATTTCAGGGTATCCAAGGCAACCAGTAAAGTCCATCGAGACCCACGTTAGCTTCCCGACTAGCTACGCACAATTGATTTGGACCTACCTTACCTAGGTTCTTCGCACCGAAGAAGTATTAATGGTAATTAAATACATAATATTGTCCTTAGTTATTTATAGACAACCTTTATACTACTGTGTTTGGGACTAACCCACATGGCAGCAAGCGAGACATGGACCAACCCAGAAGTATGCCCATTTTGCAACACAACACTCACCTCACCCGGTGAAGGATTCATGAATCACATTGAAACAAACGATGGATGCCGATCACACTACGAGGATTGGCGAACGAACATCACGGACGACATGACTGGCGGATGGAGCGGATAACCAATCACAACCCAATAGTCACGACTTGACCACTCGTTTGCTTATTCACATTACCACTGGTCGCGACTTTTTTATCCCTCCTCCACTCACTCCAACCTAGGCACCGCCCAACACGCAAATCGACGACGTAATACAACAGCGTTAGTAACCAACGACCAACACAATTATAATCAGGAGAAACACTTATGCCGGAAATACTTGCGGAGAACCTTTCAGGGAAAGCCGTAATGGGATCAGATGGAACCGAACTCGGAATGCTCTATAACATTACTCTCAATTTAAAAACTGGGACGCTCGCAGACCTAATCGTCAGTCCCCAAGAAGAAACAACTTTTGACGCCGAATTTAACGTTGATGAAGCGGGCCGTTACCGAATCCCCGTAAACCGCGTTCAAGCGGTAAAAGATTACATCGTTATATCTCGATAAAGGGTATGTACGTTCTTGACGCCTCTGCGTTTATCAACGAATATCATACAACGGAACCAGTGGCAACTATCCCGCTTATTCGAGAAGAACTTCAAGATGAAAGCGCCTACCGGTTTGATGCAATGGAAGGTTCAGGGATGCACATTCAAATCCCAGAGGAAGGTACGGTCGAACGAGTTCGCAGAGCGGCCGAACAGTCCGGTGACCTTGAAGTGCTCTCAGAAACGGACATTCGCTTAATCGCTGCCTCACTTGAACTTGGTGGGACTATCGTCACCGATGATTACGCTATGCAAAACGTGGCGGAACGTCTTGATATTCCAGTGGAATTAATCGCCCAAGAAGGTATCGAGGAACAACGCGAATGGCAGTTTCAGTGCCAGGGTTGCGGTCGTGAATTCGACGAAAACAAAGAACGATGCCCGATTTGTGGAAGCGACCTTGCTCGGAAGAACCCGAATTAATTCCGCAACTCTTTTAACCCAGCTGACATCAGTTGTCGAATAACTTCTTGGCGCGGCAAACCATACTCGCGGGCTAACTGGTCGACTTCACTGACGAGGTTGTCCTCACACACTATTGACACCCGCTCGGCCATACTAGGGGTTCTTCGAGAAAACTATATAAAAGTATGTCAGACGTTACCAAGTTAGATAATTATTGAGATGGTGCCGCGTGCGTACACCGCCAAAAACACCACCGCATTGAACCCACCATGGATCATTGCGGGCACCACAATATTCTCCGTCCAGCCATACACTCCCCCTAGTACCACTGAGAGACTGAACACAATCAATAACGCAACGAGAACTTCAATCGATGTGTTCCCGCTTGCATACGAAAAATAATGAACGGCTGAGAATATCGCACTTGCCACGAAAATAGCACCGGGTTTAGAAAACGATCGATAAAGAGATTTTTGAATAATATTACGGTATAACAATTCTTCGCCTGGACCGACGACGAACACCGATAATGGTAATAACACTAATAATACGTCTGGTGAGGTTCCACCCGAAGCAACCATCTCATGTTGCGCCGACCCTAATCCACGCTCCTCAAGAAGCACGCTAATCACGATATTCACGCCCACTAATGCGCTAACGCCGAGGAATATCACACCACTATCACGTATCTTCGGCCACTGAATGTCTAAAAATGACACTGACCGTCCACTACCATACAAATACAGTCCGGCCACACTAACAGTCCCGAAACCAACCGACACCATCGAAACGATACTATTCGCCGAATCAACCCCGACCGTACCAAACCATCCAACGAGAACAAGTAATAGACCACTCCACACAACGATCGAAAAAAGCCCGAGCAAACCAAGCGCACTCCCAATCAAGGTAACGTATACCTTCTCAACAAGCGCAACCCGATCAAATGAAAACCACACGATCGACCCAATAACAATCAAACTTCCCCCAACGACCACGAGAACCGTCAGTAACTCTTCTTGCCCCAAGACCCCCGTTATCCAGCGGTTAACACTCGCGATAACAATAGCAAACCCAGCTGTCCCAGCAATAATCCCTGCGTGTTCATTCGCTAAATACCCATACCGATACGTACCCAACCCAATGATCGTTACTACCCCTATTATCCCTATAACAAGGCCAAAGGTTCCAGGCACCACGCCAATGCCTAACGCAACTAACACACCACCAAGCACAAAACCAACAGCAGCTACTCCCTCACTCATTACCCACACCATGAACTTCCGAAATAAAGCGTCACCGTTATCCCCCTTTTTCCGAGACAGACTACTTTTATTCCGACACGAGGAGTGATGCCTTCCCATCTAACGCAACCGATTGCTCCACATCATCCGAACCCAAAATTGATCTCGTCGCCTCCTTCCCCCATTCAACCCCTGGTTGCGTAAACGGATCCACTCCCTGTAACTCGGCAACCATAACGCATGCCGCCTCCATCGCAACCACTAACCGTCCCATGTTTTCCGCATCAATCGAATCAATATCGATTCGTACCGAAGGCCGCGATACCGCCGCTAAACTCGCTTCTGTCGCCGAAAACTCAGCGTCCAATAATTCGCCGACCCGCACCTCCTCTAGGAATTTAAACCCAGATCCTTGGATCGGTGGGATCACCGGGCCGCTCGGTTGTTGCGCACGGAGAAACGTTACCACCATGTTCCGGGGCCCTGCGCGATACAGTTGTAATTGAGAATGCTGGTCCGTCACTCCTAACGCTCGCGCGGGCAGTTGCCCAAATCCATCTTTCCCTAGGCTTTCAGCCCATAACTGACTGAACCACTCGGCGAACGACTCAAGGGATTCAGCGTACGGCATCATTGCATTAATCGACACCCCCCGCCGAGACAACCCTGTCATAGCAGCTGCGTATGCATAGGCAGGAGTCGAAAACAGCGATCCGTTCATCGCACTCACAGTGTCTGCTGCACCGGAGAGGACCGCCTCGATATCGTGACCCAAAATGGCAGGTGGCACAAGACCGACGGGCGATAATGCAGCGAACCGTCCGGGAACGTTCTTCGGAACGGATAGCGTAGGTAATGAATGCGCTTCAGCAATCTCTCGTAACACACCTGATTTTCCAGTGGTAACGATTGTGCGGTTAGTCCAATCGACCCCTGCCGCTTCAAACGCATCGATGACCACATGAAAATTTGCCATCGTTTCAATCGTGGAACCGGATTTTGACACAACGTGCACCGCCGTCTCATTAAAATCAATCTCTGATAAAACGCGCTCAATATGCACCGGGTCGACGTTATCAAGGGCGACGTGCGCATCTCCACTCCCGAGTGCATCCATTAACATCGTCGCACCGAGCGCACTCCCGCCAATACCAATCGTCAACACAAAGGACGAATCCATTACACCCGTAATCGTATCGGTAATCGTTGAAACGTCTGTACGTTCTGGCAAATTCAACGCAGCGTACCCAAACGAATTGGAACGCATACCGTCACTGATGCGAGCATGGGCAGATGAGACTTGCCCGTCAAGACGTTCAAGCGCTTCACGAGAGATACCTGGATCAGCCACAACCCCCAATGAATTCCCCAGGTCAACTTGCATATCTCCAACCGTGAACGGAATCCACATAGTCCCCCCGGTCTATCCCGCATTGCAAATTAGTCCATGCTCAAGTCCAATTGCATGCTGATTCACTATATTGTCCTGATTCCCGCAAGAGATTGCATCCCTTCCAAACGAGCGAAACAGCTACGCAAGAAGGAATAAAAACCAATCGTTTACGAAACTGTCACTGGTTCACGTTCCATAAAATGAATTTCGGTGTCCTCGTTCACCCGAGTTTCTCCTGGTGTTTCAACCCGTAATTCAATCTTGGGTGAATGACCACAACACCCAACATCAACGAACTCGGTTCGGATCTCTCCCTCCATTACAGTACCGAGCGTCCGCCGCAAATAGCCTTTGAACCATGGTGTTGAAAGCTGGAGTTGGGCCCACCCGGAAACCTCAGTTGGATACGAAAGGACGATTTCATTCATAGAGGAATATTCGCCGTTTACTCATATTAGGTCTCTGGCATAATCAATGATCGTTCCACATTATTTGGTGATCGTGCATCACCGTATCTTGAGCGAGTATGAGAAGGTTTATTCAAATTAACCCCACAGCGAGGTACATGGAGGATGTCGAGGAGCTATTTGACTATACGCGATATACAAATCGACAACTCGTCGTCATCCCACTCGTTATTCTCGTAATTGCCCTTCTCATCATCGGGGGTATGTGGCTCGTAACGGGAACCCCGGCCGATCTGGGTATTGAGTTCACTGGTGGCACGGAACTCCAAATTGAAACCACTGCCCCCCAAGAAGAAATTCCAAACACGTTTAATGAGGATATCGCATCGATCCGTCCGCTTCTCACTGATGACAACGCGTACATACTGACGTTTCAATCCACGGACGTCGGCGGGTTGGTAGCGCAAGCAGAGAATGCAGGATATACAATTACGTCCGCTCAAAGTGTGTCGGCGAGTTTCGGGACCGATACCCAAACACTAGCGATCTTCGGGTTAGTGATCGCGTTTACTGGAATGAGTGTCGTCGTCTTCATCATGTTCAGAACGTTCATTCCCTCGATAGCGATTGTTATCTCCGCGTTTAGCGATATGATGGTGCCGTTAGCCCTGATGAATTTATTTAATATTGAACTTTCGCTTGGAACCGTCGCTGCGCTTTTGATGATTATTGGATACAGCGTGGACTCCGATATTCTCCTCAATAATCATATACTCCGTCGAGCGGGCGGTTTCTATGAGAGTGCGTATGAGGCAATCCGGACAGGAGTCACAATGACGCTGACATCATTGACGGCGGTCATTGTTATGACAATAACTGCGTACGCCTTTGGTATCGGTCTCTTAACGTCGATTGGGATTGTGTTGAGTTTTGGGCTGCTCGCTGACCTAATGAACACTTATTTGTTGAATTTTAGTCTCCTTCGTTGGTATCGGAAGGTGGATGTATGAATCTTCGCCAAAACTGGCGGATCTTGGCACTCGTTTTGTTGTTATTAGTGAGCTCCGTCGTCCTTTTCGTTCCCGGAATCGGGCTTGGAAGTACGAGCGAAGGGGAGGTAGTTGATGCAGGCCCGACGAATCTTCAGTTCGGACTTGACTTATCGGGTGGAACGCGGATCCGGGCACCGATGGTTGGCATGACTGCTCAAGGAATTGATGTCACGGTGAATAATCGCGCCGACCTGGCAACGAGCGTCGCCGATAGCATTCCGAATGTGACTCGCGGGGACGTTCTTGCTCGTCCGGAAACAGATACCATTGAAGTAGTCGGGTACGAAAATATTGACCGATATAGGAGCGTATTGGACGCCGAGGGCATCGATTACGAAGAGGTACGCCGGGGAGTTACAGGGCCGACGAGAGAGGAAGGGGTTGAGGTCTTACGCGACAAAATCGACGAATCTGGATTGGCCGGGGGAACAGTACAAGAAGTATCTACCCCAGCGGGTGAGTACTTCATAGTAATTGAGATTCCGAATCAAAACCGATCTGAAGTTGAAGCGCTCGTATCTCAACGTGGTCAAGTAGAACTTGTTGCACATTTCCCGGAATCTAATAGAGATGATGGCCAGTCGTATCGTGAAGTCACTGTGATTACTGGCGAAGATATTGCAAACGTGGGACAAGCACAAGGACCAACTGCTGGCATCCCTAATCCTCATGTCCCAATTGTGCTGACGGAGGACGCTGCTGAGTCGTTTGCCCGCCAAATGATTGAGTTTGGGTTTACGAGGGAAGGAGCTGGAGCGTGTCCTCCTGATGCACCAGAGAATACTGCTGGATATTGTTTGTACACGGTATTGGATGGCGAAGTCGTACATGCAGCCTCGATGAGCCCGGATTTAGCCGATGGGATGGAGAGCGGTGAGTTTTCTCGTAGCCAAAATTTCGTGATGACGACCGCGAATATTAGTGATGCCCGAGAATTACAAGTTAATCTTCGTGCTGGTGCGCTTCCCGCTCCGCTCGATCTTGATGAACGTGGCACATCTAATTTTATCGCTCCGAGTCTCGCGCAGGAATTCAAGTTGTATTCGTTAATCACGGGGATTATCGCAATATTTGGGGTATCGGCAGTTGTGTTCGTCCGGTACGGCAATCCACGCGTCGCACTACCGATGATAGTGACAGCGTTATCCGAGGTCGTGATCCTCCTTGGATTCTCAGCGGTCGTTGGATTAGCGCTGAATTTATCTCACATCGCTGGGCTCATCGCTGTTATCGGGACCGGGGTCGATGATCTCATTATTATCGCAGACGGGGTGTTGGCGCAGGGAGATGTGCACAGCGATCGCGTGTTCGACAATCGGTTTCGGAAGGCGTTCTGGGTCATCGGTGTCGCCGCGATGACTACCATTATTGCGATGAGTCCATTGGCGATGTTATCGCTCGGTGATCTCCGCGGATTCGCTATTATCACAATCCTCGGTGTCGTTGTAGGAGTGGCGATTACTCGTCCTGCCTATGGAGATATTCTCCGTAATTTGATGACAGATATCACTGACAATTAATTGGTTATTTGGAAGGCTGGATGCTGCCTTTATTAATATTCATTGAGTTGGTGTTGGGTGTGCTGGGCGAGGATATCTTGGCTTGTGGCCCATGATTTCCTAGCGATCGGTGGCAATTCGTCGTGCTGGTTGACGTAATTGACAAGGAAATCCGTTGTTTTCGGGTCGTTGGGATACCCACTCCCGATATCACCATACGTGGATTCGAGGGTTGCGATATGAGCATCACGAGTGACTTTCGCAATGATGCTTGCGGCTGCCGTGATGGGATGGTTCTCATCAGCTTTGTGTTCTGCAGTAAGCGTCACAGGATGTGGAAGTTCAGCTCGTAACCGACAGGCGAACCGTTCTTGATTAGTGTCGGCTGCATCAGCAATCACGGTATCATTGGGTTTGAGTACGGCAGCTGCTGTATTACCGTGGGCTGTCACGGTCAGTGTATTCATGTCTGTCGATGGATCGTCGATGGTTTCAGGTTCAACGAGCGTCGTTGATATGTGAATGTCATCTGCGGCTTGAAGTTCACCGGCAATGGCCTCTCGTTCTGCTGGCTGCAATTGTTTTGAATCAAGGATGTCATCCGGGAGTGCATGCGACGCTGGGACGCGAACTACCGCAACAGCCATCGCTCCTACGACGGGTCCCTTCCCGGCTTCATCGATCCCGACGATACCCATATCCTTCCATCATACTACGGTGTCTAAACAGTTCCGCCACCCAACTAATCGAGTTATGATACCGTCTGCTTGCGTAGTTAATTTGAGTCGGTAGCTGAGGGAGGCTTCCGGATAAATTCGGGGTCTGAGAATTCACCCTCTTCCGCCGTTACCGCAATCACATCGAGAGCTATTACCTCGCAATCAACATCTAGTTCTCCGGCTAAACTTGGGACCGTCCGACCGTCGTTTCCCGTCATTAATTCCTTAATATACAACCCACCTTCCCCTACAACTCGTATTTTGGCTGTTGTCTCCGATGCTAATTCTCCGTTAATTTCATACACGGTTCTTGTCCGAACACGATCTGCCCGGCGATGCGATACCCGCGTCGGCGTTTGCTGTTCGATAGTCTCTCCATCTAATTCCGCGAGCGCGCGTTCTACTGTTTTTTCGTCGACCGGCTCTGTGAATTCCACTGTTGCTTCATATGTTTTCCTGGCTGGCAATTCCTTAACCCGCTCAACAATCTTATACGTCGCGAGAGCCAGATCCGAAACCGCCACTTTTCCTTCATTTCGGTTATTCACTTGTTCCGTTAACGCCGACACATCAGGAAACCGGTCTTTCGGCGATGTCACTTCGACAACGAATGGCCGGCCGGTTCCGAGCATTTTTGCGTCGACATCCTCCCGCCCCGCCCCGTGAAACGTCGAACCGGCTCCATTCATCGCGGATTGAATACTGGGAGCAATTAATTCTTCGACACTCTCATCATACAAATACCCGCTCCCATCACAGTGTGAGCAGGCGTCACCTCGGATCGTCCCGCTCCCATCACATTCTCGACACGGCCACTCAGTTTGCGGGATCCCCCGGACAAGTTTTTTGTATCGACCGTAGACAAACGCGGGGTTACTTTGAACTGTGACTCGATCGTCCGCTATATCGATCAACACGACGACATCTGGCCGGGAAAAATCCACGCTCACTCCTAATGCCTCACCGATTCGTTTGCCGACCTCTCGGTTGATCTCGCGTTTGAATGGTTCACCACAATCGTCTGGCAGTCCAGCATCTTCTCGAATCAATTTGTCATTTTCCTCAATTAACGGTGGGACCTTCGTTCCCACTTGATACGTTTCGAACGAATACGCCGCTAACTCATTCAAGGCCCACGTCGCCCAGGAATCAACATTTGCTGATTCTTGATTACAGACCCAACATTCAGTTGGTTCCTCAAACGGCCGATCTGCATGCATTGCACATGCGATCCGTAGGGCGTTCCCTCTCGCGCGATTAGCCAATCCATGACTCAAATCCCCGAATACCCGGCCAAGGCACGCGTCACAAATGCCGCCCTGATTGAGCACTGCTTGGGCGTCTTCGAGTAACCCCATATATTCTCGTACCCATTCGGGAATAACTAGGTTATCATATTCGTCCATGAATACTCAGCGCCATCAGAATGATACATCGCTAAGGGCTAGGCATACGTCCGGCTGTACTATATGCGGGAATTCATTGTAATCGGTCATTCTGCAATTATTGACTCAGATTTTTCACTCGACGACATTACCGGTGCTGCTGGCCGACTCGACGTATTATGCCGATGCGTCAATTCTGCGTTTTTTCTCTCCCATGGATTCCGTCATTCGGTCACTGTCCATCTCGTCCTTCAGGACACAATGACGATTCGACTCGTTGGTGACGCTCTCCGGAACCTCCATCCTGACGAACGAAATATCGCGGCGGCGATCCGCAACGCAATCGCAGCATCCTCAGACGCCGTCGGACATCAAGAAGCAGCAAGCGCCCCGGGTATTTACACTGCCAACTACGGATTAGAAACTCTCCTTGATTCGTTTTCGGCTACTCGCCTGGTTCCCCTACTCGAAACTGGGACACGACTCCCAGAAGCCACACTCCCACAACACCCCGTGTTTGTGCTCTCGGATCACCAAGATTTCACTGAAGCAGAACACGATCACTTTGATGAATTACCCGTACAACCAGTGCGTGTTGGTCCGCGCGCACTCCACGCCGATCACACTATAACAATCGTTCATAATTATCTCGATACGAACGGGTATACGGAGTATTAACTGACCAACCCCCTGTATTCGTTCACACCACAAACGGACCCATTACCGGATTACGAGATGGGCAATCCGAGGAACTAAGCCCCGCACCCCTTCATTATCCTCTAGACGTTAGATTAGTATGGCCCGTGAATTATTCAAGAACGGACTCATCATCCATGAAAAAGAACGAATTGCACCGGCAGTGATTCTTGCAACGATCCTCGTTAGCACGTTATTTGCCTTTGGAATTATCTATCAATTACTCACCGTAGTTGGGTTATAATTCGTTACTACAGCTGTCATCTCCCCCCGCCGACGGATAAGTAATACGTGAAGTTAATCGGTACCTCGCACTAGACACCGTGTATGATGACGATCTCTATCGATGATTTCATGCTCGAACTGAAAGATGGATCGATCAAAAACATCGGTGCAGCCACGAAGACTGGAACTATCAAACTCTATGACGTGACGGAAACAACGGCACGTAAATTCGGAGATGACCGCGCTAAACTTGCCTTTGATGATGCGGATGACAATCACGTAGAAGTCGCTATTCCCGGCGACGCAATCCCGGATCTCATTGCAACGCTTGACGACGTCGTTGATTCCCTAGAGTAACCAGAAACTATCACCCTGAAAATGACAGCAGACTAGGACGTTGAGTGGCGTTCCGACAACCGTTTTAAGCCTGATCCATTCCGTTTAACAAATGGGTACATGCATCATTTGTGGCGCCACAGCCCAAGAATTGGTCTGTGAAAGCCACGAAGAAGACGTTTATTTCCTTTTTGAAGGCAACTCGGCGAATGAACTCTCAGCCGACCGATATTATCAAGGAACAGTCGACGGATACGCGGACTTCGGGATATTTATCAACATCGGACAAAATGTCACCGGATTACTCCACACCAGCGAACTAGACCGCCGTCTAGAAAGCCTCGATTGGGAACCCGGAGACCCGATTTTCGTCCAAGTCAAGAATGTTCGGGATAACGGTGACGTCGATTTGGGATGGTCGATCCGTCAGCACGAATCTGAATTCCGCGGAGGTCTCGTTGATGCGCCAGATGGCATGCGACGAATCGACGAAGAAGAGCCACCAGAACCAACGGAGGAAACATCCGAAACAACCTCTCAGTCTGAAGTGGCTGAATCACAACACGGCGAGCAAACTCTCACCGAAACCTCGGTCTCAACCCACGAATCGAAACAACAATCCCA
The DNA here is from genome assembly GCA_964542445.1 of uncultured Halobacteriales archaeon. Classification (GTDB taxonomy): domain Archaea; phylum Halobacteriota; class Halobacteria; order Halobacteriales; family Hikarchaeaceae; genus CAZITY01. Next base: position 12,751 of record CAZITY010000034.1, read on the forward strand.
AGCGCAACAAGAACCCCAACTCGACCGATCACCAGCATCAGCCCACGATGATCTCATCGGTAAAGTATCAACCGTCGCTGGAACGGTATCTCACATCAGACAAACCAGCGGGCCTACGTTATTTACGATACAAGATGAAACCGGAGAAATCGAGTGTGCAGCGTTCGAAGCAGCTGGAGTCCGCGCGTACCCTGACGTCGAAGAAGGAGATATCGTTCGGATCACGGGCGAAGTGGAAGACCGACGCGGGAATCTCCAAATAGAAACCAGCGAACTCGAAATTCTCGAAGGCACTGAAAAACAAACCGTCCGCTCGCGAATCGAGAACGAACTCGCCGAAAAATCCCAACCGCCATCCGAAGAATTACTCGCTGATTTCCCGGGAATCATAGGCATCCATGACGAAATAAAAGATGCAGCGACCGCAATCCGCCGAGCGGTATTTGAGCGAAGACCAGTCGTTGTCCGGCACACCGCCACAACTGATGGCTATGTCGCTGGTGCAGCCATTGAACGCGCAGTCCTACCCTTACTCGAGAACGAACACGACGAGGATGACGCTGCCTACCATTACTTCGACCGACGCCCTCTCGACGGTCGGATTTATGGCATGCAGGATGCAATGCGAGATACCACCCAATTGCTTGATGCCCAAGAACGCCATAACGAACGCCCCCCGTTATTTGTGTTTGCAGGAGTAGCGAGTACGAATGAATCCTATGACAGCCTCGAATTACTCCACATTTACGACGCAAACGCACTCGTCATTGATGACGCGTATCCTGATCCACCGGCAGACACCATAGACGTGTTTGTCAATCCGCACACGACGGGTGACAATGAGGACGTTGATGCCGTCACCACGAGTGGACTCGCAACGAACATCGCGGTTCACGTCAATCCAGACATTACCTCTGACGTCCAACACCTTCCAGCGATTAGTTATTGGAACGACATCCCACCAGAATACGAAACCCTCGCAATTGATGCCGGGTTTAACCGATCGAAACTACGTGAAATACGCGAAGCAATCGCCATTGAGGCGTTTTATCAATCGTATGAAGACAAACGAGAAATCATCGCCGGGATATTATTCGAAGACCACTCGATCACGGAACATGCGAGCGAACAATTCCAGGAACGCGTTGCTGAAGCCATACGAACGGCCAACCCCCACCTAGACACCCTCACAAGCCAAGGGAACACGCTGGGAGTCCTCGATATCGATGCCTACACGAGGCGATTTGAATTTCCCCCTGACGAAATCCTGTTGAAAGAAATCGCGAGACAAAACGAGCCGATAGATGCTGTCATTGGACTCCGAGAGGATGAACTCATCATTTGGAGTCAGGCCCCAATTAACATGGAAACCGTTGGAGATCAAATCGCTGAAGAAGTCGATGACGCTGGTGTCTCCACCCGTGGCGGTCGAGATGGAACAGTCGTGTTCCTCGTCGGCAAACGTCAAGCTGTAAAAGACACTGTCATCACCGTGGTTTCCCAGGCACTCAACGCGTAATACAGCGACATCCTTAATTCTCCGGGACAGTCACTAGACGACAGCGACTGTCACCAGAGACACACCATGAGCACAGAGGTACCCCCCGAGGAAACACAAGCCTACCAACAGGCATGTACTGAACTCATTGATCGGTTACTCGAAGAAGATGTGTCTCCGGATGACGTTGAGTCACTGAAAATCGAGGTGTGCGGCAAGTATTCGTCACCGAAAATTCCCAAGAATACTGAGTTATTGGATAAAGCAACATCGGACGAACGAGAAACGTTAATGACCGTGTTGCAACGAAAACCGGTGCGGACTGCCTCGGGTGTCTCACCAGTGGCAATAATGACGAGTCCGCATATGTGCCCACATGGCAAATGCCTGTATTGTCCGGGCGGGCCGGCGAGCGAATTTTCGAGCGCGCAAAGCTACACGGGTCATGAACCAGCAGCGGCTCGTGCTGTCCAAAATGAGTATGATCCGTATGGCCAAGTGACCCTCCGATTACACCAGTTGCGAGAAATCGGTCACCCAGTTGATAAAATCGAGTTAATCCTCATGGGCGGTACAATGACGGCGAGAAGCCATGATTACCAAGAATGGTTCGTCAAGCGCGCGCTAGAAGCGATGAACGACTATGACTTATCAAAAGAGCCAACTCCATCTGAGGATGGTGATTTTTCAGAAGCGACCCCGTCGTTTTCGTATTTAGAAGACGTAATCGCGGCGAACGAAACCGGTGATATTCGCTGTATCGGTATCACATTCGAAACAAAACCGGACTGGTGTGATCCTGAACAAATCAATCGCATGCTAGATCTCGGGGGAACAAAGGTAGAAGTAGGGGTTCAAACGACGTACGATCACATCAATCGCGAAATGCATCGCGGGCATGGAACTGCTGCGTCGGTAGCCGCGAATCAACGATTGCGAGATGCCGGGTTTAAAGTTGGTTTTCACATGATGCCGGGACAACCGGGAATGACGCCCGAGATGTGCCGAGAAGACTTCAGGCGACTGTTCGAAAATCCCCGCTGGCGCCCTGATTACTTGAAAATCTATCCGACACTCGTCGTTCGCGGAACCCGGATATACGACGATTGGAAACGCGGTGAGTATCAGCCGTTAACGAACGATGAGGCAGCAGAACTCGTCGCTGAAGTAAAATCACTGATACCTCCCTATACTCGGTTACAGCGGGTGCAACGAGATATCCCAGCTGATTTCATCGATGCCGGAGTGTGGAAATCGAATCTCCGGCAGTTAGCAAGAGAACGAATGGAAGAACACGGGTGGACGTGTGATTGCATTCGGTGTCGGGAAGTCGGCCTCAATGAGGAAGTCCCGTCTGATGTCACATTAGATACGTATTCGTATCAGGCGGCGGGGGGAACGGAGCATTTCATTAGTTACGAGGATCAACCGAAGGATCTGCTCGTTGGGTTTTGTCGGTTGCGATTCCCGAATGATCCTGTCCGGCGAGAACTAACTGACGCAGCTATTGTGCGAGAACTTCACGTCTATGGGAATCAAGTTGAAATCGGGCAGACGGGGAGCGACTTTCAACACCAAGGATTTGGTGAAGCGTTGTTACACACGGCTGAGGAGCAAGCTGCGGCTGCCGGGTTCCAGAAACTCAGTGTTATTAGTGGGATTGGCGCCCGCGAGTATTATCGAGAAAAACACGGGTATGTGAAGGATGGGCCGTACATGTCGAAACCACTCACGACGAACTAACGATCGATCCAATTCACGTTGCTCCGTTGTATTGACACCCATTGGATTTTGGAGACATAAGTCACCGGGTATATTTGGCCCACCATCGTAATCACTGATAGATGGAACCCAAACGCGAGCTATCGAGTATTGATCTATCAGTTGTCACTCGAGAACTTGCGAGTATCCAGGGTGCTCGGGTTGAAAAGATCTATTTATATGGTGATGACAAGCTCCGACTTCGATTACGGGATTATGAAGAAGGCCGGATTGAGTTGTTTATCGAGACAGGGAAATACAAACGCCTACACCGAGTGGACCCGCTTTGCGTTCCGGATGCCCCAGAGCGCCCACCAGAGTTCGCGAAGAAGCTCAGATACCGAATCGCAGACGGCACGTTAGTATCAATTGATCAATACGAGTTCGATCGGATTGTACAATTCGAGTTCGAACGAGACGACGAACGAACAACAATTATCGCTGAATTATTCGGTGATGGAAACATCGTGGTGCTCGATGCAACGCGACAAGTGCTCCAGTGCCTCGATACGATCCGTGTTACTTCTCGGACTGTGGCCCCAGGATCGACGTATGAATTCCCGAGCAGTCGAATTAACCCATTAACATTGTCCCGAGACGAATTCGAGCAGCAGTTTCTGTCCTCCGATGCAGATATCGTTCGGACGCTCGCATCCCAACTCAATCTAGGTGGGTTATATGCTGAAGAAATCTGTGCAAGAGCCAGTGTGGAGAAAACCCGATCGATCGATGACACCACCGATTCCGAACGCTCCGCTGTGTTTGAAACGCTACAGTTATTGGCGAGCAATATTGAGTCTGGGTCGACGGATCCACGGATTTATTACCAAGACGAGAAACCGGTTGATGTCGCCCCGTTTCTTCTAGAGAAATACCGAGATGCTGACTCGGAGGTGTTTGAATCGTTTAATGTGGCACTTGATACGTATTTCGAGCAGGTGACAGAATTCGATCAAGACGCATCGGAACCGGACGTTATTGAGGAAATTAAGCGGCAAGAACGGATCATTGCCCAACAAGAAACTGCGATCGAAGACTTTGAGGCGGAAGCAGCTGCGAAACGCGCGGCAGGCGAAGCATTATACGCAAATTACGACCTGGTGAATGAACTGCTAGAAACAGTGCAAGAGGCCCTTGAATCGAATCACAATTGGGAGGAAATAGAGAACCGTCTTGAAGCGGGAGCGTCCAAAGGAATCCCGGCTGCAGAGATCGTCCGGACTATAGATCCCGCTGAAGGCCGTCTAGAAATCGAACTAGACGGTCACGTGGTGAGCGTTGATCCCGAGGTTGGTGTCGAAAAAAATGCTGATGCAGTGTATACACAAGCGAAACGAATCGATGAAAAACGCCAAGGTGCGTTCGATGCACTCGAAGATACGCGTGAAACGTTAAATGCGATAAAACAACGCCAGTCAACTGATTCAACGACGAGTGAGGAAGAAAGTGACGAGAGCGCTGAACAGGATTGGTTAGCAATGGATTCTGTGCCGGTGAGAAAACCCGACAAGTGGTTCGATCGATTTCGGTGGTTCAGAACTACAACTGGATATCTCGTTCTTGGCGGTCGGAATGCCGATCAAAATGAAGAATTAGTAAAGAAATACCTCGATCCTGGTGATTTGTTTTTCCACACCGATGCGCCGGGTGCCCCCGTAACCATCCTGAAAGCGACGGCGCCGAACGAACCGACCAAATCGGTGGATTTCAGTCAACAGACGCGTGAAGAAGTAGCGCAATTCGCGGTGACGTACTCGGCGGTTTGGAAAGAGGGACGATATGCGGGCGATGTGTATTCAGTTGCGCATGATCAAGTGTCGAAAACCCCGGAGAGTGGCGAGTACCTCGAAAAGGGCTCGTTCGTTATCAGGGGATCGCGAACGTATTATGATGATACACCTGTTGGGTGTGCTGTTGGGATCAGGTGTGAACCTGATACACGAGTGATTGGTGGGCCGCCCTCTGTCATTCATCCTAACTCAGTTACTAGTGCCGAAGTCGAACCAGGGAAATTCGCACAAGCTGATGTGGCAAAGCGAGTGTACCGAATGTTCCGGGAACGGTTTCGTGATACGTCATTTGTGCGGAAAATTGCGAGTCCGGATGAAATCGGGAAATTCCTCCCGCCCGGAACAAGTCAGATCAGTAACGCGGACGCAATCGAATGAACCTAGTTCTGGGGGTTTTTCCACCGGGTATGTTCCGAAGGCACGGGTAGGGAATCATGGACTAGTGTTCATCAGAAAAGACAGCACACTTACTGATTCGCGGTGGATACCTATGTATGCGTATTGACTCCCGGGAGCCATTGGAGGACGACCGGGAGCGAGTCGTGGTTGTTCCGGAAACCCTTGATGACTTGTGGCACCTGAAATATGTTCTCGAACCTGGCGATCAGGTGACCGCAGATACCACTCGCCGAATTCAACGCGATGACGATCGACTTCGAGATACGGGTGGGCGTCGGGAATCGATGCGGTTAACGATTGAGGTTGCGGAAGTTGAGTTCCATAAATTCGCGAATCGCCTCCGTGTACAAGGCAAGATAGTTTCGTGTTCTCGTGAAGACCAACTCGGATTTCATCATACCTTAAACATCGAGCCGTTCGATGAATTATCGATCGAGAAAGTCTTCAAACCGGATCAAATCAACCGTCTCGAAGACGCAGCAGAGGAGCCACCACCAGATGTTGGTATCGTTACCGTTGAAGAAGGTCTGGCGTATATCCACACGGTCTCTGATTATGGGACTGATGAATACGCGTCGATCAGTGGACCAACTGGTAAAGGGGAGTTCGCCCGGTCTCGTTCTGAACTGTTTGAATCACTGTCTGACGCGCTCAAGCATCTAGACGTAGATGCATTGATCCTTGCCGGGCCAGGGTTCACGAAACAGGATGCGTACGCGTACATCGAGGACAACGAGCCAGCGATCGCGGATAAAATCACGATGGTGGACACGAGTAGTGTCGGCGATCGAGGGGTGCACGAGGTTCTCAAGCGGGGTGAAGTCGACGAAATCCTCGCGGAGACGCGGATTGCTGCGGAAGCCGAGTTGATTGATGAGTTGATGTACCGAATAAACGAAGGTGTGAAGGCGGTGTATGGTTCTGAGGCAACTGCCGAAGCCGCCGAATATGGCGCGGTAGAAACTCTCTTGGTGGTTGATGAGCGGTTACGAGAAGAACGGGAAAACACAGGGGACTGGGATGTGGAGATCGATTCGATCATTACGGATGTTGAACACCAAGGTGGTGAAGTGGTAGTGTTCTCAAGTGAATTTGATCCGGGTGAGCAATTAAGCGCGCTAGGTGGGATTGCTGCGTTATTGCGGTATCGGTTGTCGTAAGTTAAGGAGTTATTGTGTCTCCGTCTTTCGCAATGACGACGCTGCCATCATAGTGTTCCGCGATTGATTCGAGCATCGCCTCATGCTCTCCGTTCGTATGCGGATACAAATGGGTGAGGTATACGGTATCGAATTGGTTTCCTTCAAGTACTGTGCCGAGTTGACTCGGCGTCGGGTGGTTGGATACATCGACATCGTCGGGGAAGGAACAGTCGTGGATGAGACTATCGCTTTTGCTCGCAAAGTCAATTAAGTCATCGAACGCTTCGGTGTCACCGCTAATAGTGATTGTCCCGGCATCTGTCGAAAATCTGTACGCGAGGCATTCCATTGAGTGACGGGTTTCCATGGCGGTGATCTTGATATCATTAAGGGTTGTTTCGCCTGGTGTGATTTCGATAAATGTGAGCGACAGACGATTCTGCATGTACCCGTGGACATCAAGGAGATCTTGGACGAGCGTTTCCGTTCCTGGTGGCCCGGCGATTGTAAGTGAGTCTGCACCAGTGAGCCAGCGCGCTTTCAGGAGAGCCATGAGATCGGAGACGTGGTCGATGTGGTGATGGCTTAACAGCACTGTTGAAATTCCAGTAATCCCGACTTCAGTTCTCGCCAATTGATGCAATACACCACTCCCGCAGTCTAAGAGCATCGGACTGTGATGATCAATGAGATATCCGGTTTGAACCCGATCACCTGTTGGAATTGCACTTCCAGTCCCGAGGAACGTTATTTTCATGCCCATATCCGACGTCGAGACGATTGTTAAGCGCTTCGTCACCAAACTACGAGGGTTCCAATTGCAAGATTTACTTTCAGTTTGGTAGCCGAATACACTTACGTTTCCTAGTTGTAGATGGCTCTGGAGATGGTGGTACGGGAATCCGAGAATCAAATCAGTGTTTCAACTGTCGATTATACTGATTCAGAGATCTTATCCGTTCTGGAACCAGCGGTTCAAGACTGGTGGGAAGGTTCGTTTGGTGATGCGAGAGCCGAAAATGACTCGGTGTTCACGCCACCGCAACAACAAGCCATTCCGCTTATCCATCAGCAACAGAACACGTTGATTGCGGCGCCAACTGGGAGTGGGAAAACGCTTGCCGCCTTTAGTTCGATCATCAATGACTTACACCATCGGGCGACCACCACGGGACTTGACGATTCCGTGTATTGTTTGTATATTTCGCCATTGAAATCACTCGCGAATGACATTCACCGTAATTTAACCGTACCGCTCGAGGGTATCTCTGCCATTGCTCGTGAACAAGGCGAAACTCCGGAAGAGATCAGGCATGCGATTCGGCATGGGGATACGGATACGGCTACGCGCCAAGATATGCTCAATACGCCGCCACATATCCTGAATACAACTCCGGAAACACTCGCGATTCTCCTTAATGCCCCGCGATTCAGAGCAACTCTCGAAACCGTCGAGTATGTCATCATTGATGAAATTCATAGTCTGGCCGATAACAAACGAGGGACTCACCTTGCTCTGAGTTTGGAGCGACTGGAGAACATTGTGGAAACCTCCCCCACCCGTATCGGATGTTCCGCTACTGTCGAGCCCCTCGGGGAAATTGCTCGGTTTCTCGTTGGCCAACAGAACGATCAGACTCGACCGTGTTCAATTGTGGATGCCCGGTTCGGTCGCTCGTTCGACCTCCAACTCGAATGTCCGACGAATGACCTGATTACGACCGATGCCACGACCGCTCGCGATCAATTATTTGATCGCTTACACCGGTACGCGCAAGAGCACTCGACTACACTCATTTTTACAAATACGCGTTCAGGCGCCGAACGGGTGCTCCATCAACTCCGAGAACGATACCCGGCGAGTTATTCAGAGGAAAACACTGGGTGCCATCACGGGTCTCTTTCGAAGACGATGCGTGAATCAGTGGAATCACGATTGAAATCAGGGGACATCGATCTCGTGACGACTTCGACAAGTTTAGAGCTCGGAATCGACATGCCAACGTTAGACCTCGTGGTGCAAATTGGGAGCCCGAAATCCGTCGCTGGGTTGCTTCAACGGGTCGGGCGCGCCGGGCATTCACCAGGGGATACGGTTACAGGTCGAATTCTCACGCTTGATCGGGATGAACTCATTGAGTGTAGCGTTATGGTGAAAAAAGCAGTCGACGGATTCGTAGATCGGGTGTTCATCCCGTCGAATTGCCAAGATGTAGTGGCACAGCACATTTACGGGATGGCCATCAATTCGATCCATCGCGAAACACGGGTTTGGGAAACAATTCGACGTGCCTATCCATATCGCCGGTACGATCGACAATCCTTCGATCACGTACTCGATTATCTCACCGGGTCGATTCCTGGATTGGAAGAGAAAAACGTGTACCCGAAAGTGTGGCGGGATACGAACGACCCGCCGAATGGTGAGCATCACCATCCGGAATTTGCTGTGGGGGAGCGGTTAATTGGGAAACGTGGCCGGCTGGCGAGACCGATATACATGCAGAATATTGGGACGATTCCTGATAGTTTTTCGTGTAATGTGTACCTGCGTGAATCGGATGAGTGGATCGGTGATCTTGACGAAGAATACCTCGATACTCTCGACCCAGGCGATGTGTTTGTTCTCGGAGGGTCCCGGTACACATATCGATATCGTCGTGGGACGAATGTGTACGTTGATCAAACAACGGATCGACCGACTGTGCCATCCTGGTTCTCGGAACGATTACCGTTATCCTTTGATTTGGGACGCGAAATATTGTCATTTCAAGAAATGGTATTAGAGCGGTTTGAAGCGGGTGGGGAACCGGCTGTCCGATCGTGGTTGCGGTCGTATCCAATCGATGAGAATGCCGTGTATGCGTTGACGCGGATGTTTGCCGAGCAGCGAGAATACCTAGGTGAAGCGGGGGTTAGTACGCCTAATCGATTGGTGATTGAAGAGGAGCATGATTCGGAAGCGTTCCGTCGCCGGTTTTACGTCCATTCACAATACGGGCGGCGAGTCAATGATGGGTTATCTCGAGTTGTAGCGCATCGGTGTGCGGAAGCCTCTACAGCGAATGTTCGAGTCTCAGTGGCGGATAAGGGATTTGTGATTGAGATGCCGTTGAACCGAAATATCGATGTTGCCCGAGTGCTTGGGGGTATCGAGCCGGATGCGGTTCGATCGGATCTCCGCGAAAGCCTTGCGGAGACTGACTTGTTGAAACGATATTTCCGGATTAATGCGACCCGAGCGTTGATGGTGTTGAAGCGGTATAAGGGAGAAGAGAAGTCGGCGCAGAAGCAACAGGTATCGAGTGAGATGCTACTCGGATTCGCCGAGGAATTATCGGATTTTGCGGTGATTGAGGAGACGTATCGTGAGATTATTGAAGATAACCTTCATGTAGAGGGGATTAAGACGGTACTAGAGGCGGTCCAGTCGGGATCGATTACGATAGAGTCGTATCGGGTTGGGTCGCCGTCGCCATTGGCATTTGGATTGGCGACGTTAGCCTCAAGTGATGTCGTGTTGGCTGATGATGAAACAGCGGTGTTGCGGGAATTCCACGACCGGGTGCTAGAGACCATCGGCGAATCTGGAGAAGTCGCCTAAATCCAGGGGCGTATGTGGGTGTGTTCCGATACGTTAATCCCTGTCCATACGAACTTTTGAGTAATGCGTGTGCGTGACTGGCAGGAAATAGTTTCTGACGTCATTGAAAAGGATGTAGATCCTGACGGTTGGCGTGGGGTGTCGGGGTCGCGGAGTCGTGGTGTGGGTGAGGATTTGTATTTAGGCCATCCACAAGCAGGGATGTATCAGTTGAAAACGTACGCGAAAAACCCGTATAAGGTAAAGGGTGTGGGAACCCAAGTAGCTCGAAAGTTGGATGATGAGATCGGTGATTACTTGCCGAATGATTCAACGTCCCGGTTTGCAGTGCAGCAAGCGCCGAGTGATGAATCTGATGCGCAATCAAAGGCGAAACGATTAGAAGAAACCGTAAAGGCGCACGCGTCGGCGCCGACATCACCGGATGATTTATTTACTGATATGATGGACGCGATTGATTCGCCGGCGTATGGACCGATGGAGTTTGAGTTGTCTGGTCGGCCGGATGGGTTGAGTTCGTTATCGTCGACCTTTGAGGAGGCAGAAGATATTTTGGAAACTGAATTTGAGGAGTTAGTGGAGCAGGACGATATTAATCGAGGATTCCTCTAAGTTACTTGGATCCATCGGAATAGTGCAAATATCTCTTCGTTTTAACCAGTGTGTCTAGACGGTAGTTAGACTCGATGTCTGTTAGTGGAGGACCCGGGCTTCCCATCGGGACGGTGCGGCGATTTCGTCACTAGTGGGGAGGTGTTCGGGAGAGTCCCAGATGACGTTTATTGAATGGAGCGAGTTTGAGTTGGTAAGGTACTCGAAGAATTCGCGGCCTTGTTCGTATTGTTTGCGTTTCATTTCGAGGCCCAATAAATGACGGATGATTGTGTTGAGCAGACCGTGGTTTTGTCGTCGGGTGTTGATTTTTTCCCGTAAATCTGCGTATTCGGCGTCGAATGCGTGGTCCATGATGAATTCAGCGTATCCTTCAACGACAGTCATTGTCGTGTTGAGTTTGTTTATTACGGCTTTGTCAAGTGTTCCATCAGCGAGTGCTTCCATGAGGGTTGTGATATGTGATTCCAGATGCGGTGCAAGCCATGGGGCGATACTGAATTCAGCGGCGTGGGTGAGTTCGTGGAAGACGATCCATCTTCGGAATCGATCGTATTCAACTGAGAGCTTGGTGGTGGCTGTTTTGATGTTTGGTCTGACGAAATAGAGTTTGTGACAGTCGGTATCTGAGAGGAGTACTGGGTCGTATTGCCCGAGTACGTGGTTAGCGAGGAATGCCACCATTCCGCCGAGTGTGGCGGTATTGATGCGTCTCGTTACCTCTGGGAGATGGAGCGGTCGGTGTTCGAGCGGGGTGAGTATTCGGGTGAACGTGGAGAGGTTTCTGTCGATCCAGTGGTGCCGGTCAATTAGTTCGATTGTGTTTGGGAATTCGAATGCGGTGCCGGTGAGTTCTTGAATCCGGGTTCGAGCGTCTGTAACGTCGGTTGTATAGGCGTCTTGTTCACCGGGATCGAGGGATAACGAACCAGGATTAGTTGCTGCGTACGCAGCGGTTCTGACTGCGTCCCAATCGATTGGGCCGTCGCCGTTTGTTGTGGCGATTGCTTCGAGGCATTGATACAGATTCACGGATTGTGTTGGATTTTGAAGGACTAAAATACTTCTGTCCTAATGGTGCGTTATTGTTGCTTCTGGCGGATGAAATACGCCGCAACAGCAGTCCCAATCAGGATAACGAGGAAGAGCGCCGGGAAAATACTAGCTCCGGACCCTGGTTCTTGGGTTTGGGGATCACTATCTTCTTCTGTGGATTGTCGTGGATTGGCATATGGCGCGTTGAATTCTGCATTTGGAAAACGTAGTTCGAGTAGGGTGAGATCCATACTGAATCATTGGCGTTCAGGTCATTTAACGATACGCCACTCGAGTTAAACTGGGTATTTGCTCGTCACTAGTAATTTGTTTACCTACGGTAACACGGGCTAGAACAATCACGTAGCTGGTCGGTTTGTCGGAACCCATAACCGTTAATGGGCCCGAAACCCTCGTTCTCACCAAGGAATGACTTCAGGAACTTCGAGTCAGGGAAAAAAGAATAAAACGACGCACGTGAAGTGTCGACGATGCGGAAGTAAATCTTATCATGTCCGGACGAAAGAGTGTTCGAGTTGCGGGTTCGGGAAATCGAAAAAACAGCGTTCGTACGCGTGGCAAAGCAAAACCGGCGATCATTAATCCGCTCCTCCCCGTACGGATTCTTCCGTTCGCTCATTTCTATTTAATGGGTGATGGATCCCGGGTATTTCTTTGAGACGTTGCGGGAGATTTAACCCTCTTCTAAACGTACCTGGCCGTATGGTATCTGGACGGGGTGAGGCTGTTACCCCTCCAACTGAGAAATGCGGCGTTGTAGGCATCTCAATCGCTGATTCGTCTGCAGCGCTACCGATTTATTATGCATTATATGCGTTGCAACACCGGGGGCAGGAATCGGCCGGGATCGTAACCCATGACGGATTTCAACAGCACAGTCATGTTGCGATGGGTCTTGTGGGTGATGCGATTTCGCGGGACGATATCGAGTCGCTAACGGGGTCGGCTGGAATTGGTCATGTTCGGTATCCAACAGCAGGTGGTGTGAATAAGGATTGTGCTCAACCGTTTAGTGTGTCGTTCAAGAGTGGGTCACTTGCGCTTGGGCATAACGGGAATTTGATTAATACTGACTCAGTTCGGGAGGATCTTGAAAATCACGGGCATGCGTTCACATCTGATGGAGATACGGAAGTGATCGCGCATGATTTAGCGAGTAATCTGTTAGAGTCGGATTTGGTTCGAGCGGTGAAGCGAACCATGAGTCGGGTGCATGGTTCGTATTCGTTGACGGTAATGCACGATGATATCGTGATGGGACTTCGGGATCCGTTGGGGAACCGACCGTTAGTTCTCGGGGAGTTGCCGGACGGGTATATTCTTGCGAGTGAGAGTGCGGCGATTGATTCGCTGGGTGGCGAGTTGGTACGGGATGTTGAGCCGGGTGAACTCATTATTTTACACGGGGATGGTGAGGGGTTCGATTCGTATCAACTCGGGTCTCGCGAACATTCAGCGCATTGTTTCTTTGAGTATGTGTATTTCGCCAGGCCGGACAGTATCCTGGATGGGCGGCTCGTATATGAGGTGCGGCGTGAGTTAGGGCGGTTGTTATGGGAAGAACAGGGCATCGAGACTGATGTTGTAATGCCAGTTCCGGATTCCGGGCGGTCGTTTGCGAGTGGGTATGCAGAAGCGGCGAATGCGGAGGGTGCGGAAATTGAGTTCGCGGAGGGTTTGATGAAGAATCGTTATGTTGGGCGGACGTTCATTATGCCGACCCAAGAGGCCAGGGAGCGAGCAGTCCGGATGAAGTTGAATCCGATTCGGTCGACGGTTGAGGGGCAATCGGTGACGTTGATAGATGATAGTGTTGTGCGAGGGACGACGTCAACGCAGTTGGTTGATTTGTTGCGGGAATCTGGGGCGGCTGAGGTCCATTTACGGATCGGGTCACCGGCGATAATTTCACCGTGTTATATGGGGATTGATATGGCGACGCGGGAGGAGTTAATCGCGTCAGGAAAACCTGTTTCGGAGATTGAAACGGAAGTGGGGGCGGACAGTCTCGCTTACCTCTCGATAGATGCGGTGGCGCGTGCGATTGGTGAGTCGCGGGGGGATTTGTGTCTCGGGTGTGTTACTGAGCGGTATCCGTATGCGGTCGATGGTGAGGAGACTGATCGGGAGGTGTCCCGCCCGATGATTGGTGATTCACCACCGGTTGAGGCCGACGATTGATTAGTAGGCGATGTGGAGGAATCCGTAGACGGTGATGCCGAGGGTATATGAGATTAGCCAGAGGCTTGCGGCGATTCGACCGATCGTTGGATGGGGGGTGTCAGTGATTTTCTGGTGGGGATAGGTAAGTGCGATGAGGAGCGCGTATGTAACGAGGGGAATACAAATGATAGCGAGTGTGATGTGAATAGCAAGGATTGGGAGGTAGAGGTAGTGATAAATGACGGTGGGGCCGGTGAATTCGGTAGGGCCGACATGGATGATGCGGTAGAGGTATAGAACGAGGAAGGTCGCAAAAAGGGCGGTGGCGAGTAGCATTGATTGGCGGTGTCTCTGGATATCTGCATTGGTTATCCAGTACCAGCCGCGGATGATGGTTGTAATAGCAAGGAGGCTAACGAGGACATTAGCATGGGGAATGAACTGCAGTACGAATTCTGGCGCCGTGGGGAGGATAGCGGGCGGGATGAGTTGTTGGACAGCTGCAACCACGAGGAAGATTGCGAGGCCTGCGATGACAATCGTAGTGGGGATTAGGTTAGATCGAATAAATGCCCGCATATTGGCGTGTTGCCGGTCGGGTCTGTTAGGTGTTTCTTGTCAAAATAGTCTGTCGTGAATTCGGGGTTTTGTCGAGTTATCCGGTAGTAATCGAGTGTTTTCATGGGAAACAAAAGCGCTTTTATCAGGGCAAAGGCTACCCTTGGGTGCGCGTGGGTAGCCAAGCTAGGCCAACGGCGCAGCGTTGAGGGCGCTGTCC
>CAZITY010000035.1:0-20556 GCA_964542445.1 uncultured Halobacteriales archaeon
AACGTCCAAGAACCAACCACAGATGGAGAAACAGCCGCGAGAACCCGGGGAGAAGGAGTGATCGATTCGGTCGCTGAGTACGCTGGCCTAGACCCAGACGAGTTCGAGCGCGAAGTTATCGTGGCAGACGACATCGAAGCCGCTATTCTCGAAGCGATTAACCGATATGATACCGTCTGTGTTGGGCTCTCCGAACGGAGTGACACCTCTCGGATGCGATTCGGAACGATCGCTGAACGAATCAGTCAAGAAGCCACCAGTAACGTCGGGATAATCCGCAGCTCCCGCGATACTACTGACGACCGGGCGCCGTCGAACTGAAACAGACCCCCTACCGAGTAAGAACAGTTCTGCCTCCTCATTGGCTGGATCTAGGGAGAAGATCTCTAGGGGAGTCAACGCTCTTGTGGACCCTTATCGAATAGCCCCGTATGTACTCGGCGACCGAGCGACGCTATCTCGAAGCTACGGACCTCGGGCGGCTGGCCACC
Source organism: uncultured Halobacteriales archaeon (assembly GCA_964542445.1). Lineage (GTDB taxonomy): Archaea > Halobacteriota > Halobacteria > Halobacteriales > Hikarchaeaceae > CAZITY01. Next base: position 492 of record CAZITY010000035.1, read on the forward strand.
GCCAGTCAAACCGGACGACCCCATGTCGTCCCGGTGTGTTTCACTCTTCTCGATGACACGCTTGTGACCCCGATTGATGAAAAACCCAAGCGCGTCTCGGCCACAGAACTCAAACGAGTAAAGAACATCCAAGCGAACCCACAAACCGTTCTCCTCGCGGATCATTACACCGACAACTGGGACGACCTCGGGTGGGTCCAAGTCCGGGGATCAGCAGCGATTACGATGCCGGATGAAACCCCGCATAAATCCGCGATAGCAGCACTGCGAGCAAAGTACACGCAGTATACTTCGCACATCCTCGAAACCCGACCCGTCATCACTATTACACCGGACCGAGTCCAATCATGGGGAACCCTCAACCCAAATCCATCACGATGAAACAACGAGGAATTGTGACGTCTAGGGATTGGGATCGGATTCGAGAGACGTGTTGTTGAATTGTAAGCAGCTTGTAAACCGACGAACACCACTCCACTACGACGTCGACACTGAGGTTGCAGCCGAAATTGGCATTAGAGGTATGATAACGCGATTACCATGAGGGCATCAAACATCCCTGTACCCACTCCATACCCAACGACTGCGAGACCAAGAATGATCACGTCTGGGTATAGACGAATAACTCTGCACCCGCTCGAACGAAACTAGTGATCAAAATGAAGACCGCCACAACCCCCAAGAGGAGCATGGCGCCGACACCAATCGGCGCTGGCGTGGACGAAGCAAACACCACGGGGACGACAGTCACCATGATACCCACACCGAGAAGGGCAATCGCGGCTTCAGCACCTCGTATTATAACGTATCCCCACCGACCAGTGACTTGTTCTCTAACCGTGGTCTCTGCCCGGAGCACCCGATACCCGTCTCTGAGCGTTTCAAAGAACACCACGAGAACGAGGCCGAAACTCAAGAACGGTAGCACCAAAAGAACGAGTAGTTGGCCGTCACCCAACCGCGGATCACCCATGAGCATGGTGAAGTCAATGAGCCGAAGAAACCCAGTCACCCCAAACAAAAACGCGCCAATGATACCGATGAATTTCGCCGCTTGGACCGGTTTTCGTCTCCAAACGGTGAAAAACTCCCCGGTGACTGGGCTGTACTGCATCACCGAATCATTTGATGGCGTCTCCAAAATAAGAACTGGTTCACTACAACAACGATTGCACCCAAACACCACGGCAGTTACCAACCGAAAGTACACGCATGCTTGACGATTAGTATCCGTGTGTTTTTTCATCGACATCCTGAATTGTATCGCTTTCCTCGAACCGCTCCAAACGATACGGCGTCAAATCGTACGCCGGTTGGTGACCAAGGATGGTTTGGGCAATCGATTCAGCGAACCCCGGCGCATCCTTAAACCCGTGCCCACTCCCACCAACGATGTTATAGAAATTATCTAGCGAGTCAGGGACGCCAACGATTTGATGCGAATCGGGCGTCATCGTAATGATCCCTGACCAGGTATTCGACACTTCGGCATCGGCAAATCCAGGTAACCGGTGATCGATTCGTGAACTGATCTGATTGAGATGGGCGGTATCAACACCTGTTAACCCGGCCGCACGATCAACGGGTGGCCGATCGATCCCGCCGACAATAAACTCACCCCCCGTTTCGGGTTTGACATACATATCGGGTTTACACGAATGATCCGAGAACACCGGGAAATCCGGCCCGTACGGTTCTTTCGCGGTGAGCACCGCGATCTTTGATTCGTGCCACCGCAATGGAAGCTCAATCCCAGCCATCTGTCCGATTCGATCGGCCCACGGTCCCGCCGCGTTCACCACGAAATCAACACGATGAGTGTCATTCGGCGTCTCAATATGCGTCACTGACTCACCTGACACCGCTAAATCAACCACCGGCATCCCGGTGTGGACGGTTGCCCCGAGGTCTCTAGCTTGCTGGATGAACCCAGTCGTAACGAGATACGGATCAGCAAACCCACCATCGCGATCGATCATCCCCAACGAGATACCATCGGTGTTCAGGCCGGGATGATAGTCCGAAAGCTCTGCGGGGTCGAGGAGTTCGGCGTCAACACCCGCTTGCTGCTGCAGCCGAACCACCCGCCGTAACGCATCCTCATTCCCCTCACTCACAAACCGCATATACCCACACTGCCGAAACCCACCATTCGCCCCGACAAACGCCTCTAGGTTCCGTAAAATCTCGATTCCTCGTTTCGCAATACGAATATGATGAGCAGTTGAGTAATACGACCGAGCGATCCCCGCTGAATACCCGGTCGATCCACTCGCAATATTATCCCGCTCAAACACCACAACCTCCTCATCGCCTAACCGCGAGAGAAAATACGCAACCGCCGCACCATTCACACCACCCCCAATGATCCCGATGGTCACATCAACCACACCACCTTCTGCCAACGCGATTCCCGCGACAAGTCACTCGTAATGGGGGTGTCGTTAGTCACCGATCGCATAGTTCTCCCGGCGTGAATCCGCCCCACCATGCAAGACGCCCGTAACAGGGTCACGCATCACCACATTCACGCCCCCAGCTTTACTCACCCGACCCCAGCGCTCCATCTGATGCCCGCGCTCCCGTAACGCCGCAAACACCGCATCATCAATGCGGGCTTCGCCAGCGCTTACACCCGGATAATATCGATGCGGGAAAAACGACCCCGGGAACGAATACGTCGACACCCGAGGCGCTTCGATCGCCTCCTGTGGATTCATCCCAAAGACAACCTGATTGAGAAACACCTGGAGCATCGCCTGCGGTTGCACATCCCCACCGGGCGTCCCGATCGCCATAAACGGCTCATCGTCTTTCAACACGAGTGCCGGATTCGGGGTTAACCGCGGCCGTTTCCACGGCTCCAAACTCGCTGGGTGGCGAGGATCAAGCCGCGATTGCAACCCACGTTTCGAAATGATTGTCCCGATCCCCGGAATGATCGGGGTAGTCCTCACCGAGTCGCTCGGCGTCGCCGAAAACACATTCCCATCAGCATCCAGCACCGCAATATAACTCGTATCCCGTAAGACACCTGAGGCGAACGGGCTTTCAGGGGCCGCTGGATCAGTAACGAGATCATCGAGCGCAAACACATCAGGAGCGACCGCATCGGTGTCACCGGGTGGCGGTAATGAGGAAAACGCAGAGTCCATATCGATCAGTTCCGCGCGATTAGCTGCATATGACGCAGTGGTCAACTCGTCGATGGGGACATCGACAAACTCCGGATCCCCATAATACCATTCGCGATCTGCAAACGCGAGTTTCAACGCTTCAAGAATAACGTGAAGATACGCGGGTGAATTATGACCTAACTCCACCAAATCGAACATATCCACGAGTTGTAACGCCTGCGCAAAAACCGGCCCCTGACACCACGGTCCACACGTATACACATCGTACCCATTAAACTCGATGTGCACAGGTGGTTCCGTTTGAACCGAGAACTCCGCAAGGTCACTCGCGTCTAAGAACCCACCGTGTTCCTGGCTGAACGCAGCAATCTCCTGACCGATCGGACCGGTATAGAAATACTCCCGCGCGGCTTGCAACCCCATTTCACGATCCCCATGCTGTTGCTCCGCGGCAGCCAATCGCTCGAACGTCCGCGCCAAATCCTCCTGCACAATCACTTCACCAACATCAGGTGGATTCCCATCACGAAGGAAAACCGACGCCGTCGACGGAAACGCCGTATATCCATCGATATCCGCACTGATGTTGTTCCGCTGAAATTCATACACCGGATACCCGTGTTTCGCGTACCTGATCGCTGGTTGTGCCACTTCTGTGAACGTCATTGAGCCATGGTCCTTTAGGGCGGTGAGCCATGCATCCGGCGCGGCCGGGATCACCGACCGTAACACTCCAGTCGGGTATGCCCCATCGTGTTCCTCCTGGAAATACGAGAGACTCGCCGCTTTCGGCCAGCGACCCAACCCACTAATCGACGTAACCTCCCGGGTCGCAGCCGAATACAAAATAATTGGGGCGACGCCACCAAAACTAGTCAAGTCGTGATGAACGACATTCGTCACAAGCCCAGCCGCCACCCCGGCATCAATCGCATTACCTCCATCACGGAGCATGGCGTTTCCCGCAGCAGCAGCGAACGGATGGCCGGCCGACACGACACCCCGTTGACCCCGAATGACTGGCCGAGCGGCGTTTCGGTCGCCAGGCCCACGAACCACGTCAAAATCCCCCATGTGATACCATCACACACTACATGATACGTGGATTGCCGAAAAGATTCCGAGGGACAGAACTGATAGCAGTGTTCTCAGAAACGCATTAGTACGGAGAGCAGCGAAACCACGTGAGTAGTAATGCCGAGACCGGCTGGCACGACTAGATCCGAGACCCCGTGGGGAGTTACATGAGGATCCGGGTCGATTGGCGGGTTAGCCTTGATCTCGTTGGGACCACCCTGTCCGCGCTTTCGATCCCGCTCGCGGTCCCACTCGGCATCGCCGTGTACTATGGGGAACCCCCATGGCCGTTTGTGAGTGCGATCCTCGTCACCCTCATCCTCGGGGTGTCGTTTGATCTCATCGGAAAGAAAGGGGACCTCACGGTCCGCGAATCATTTCTCGCCGTCTCTCTCATTTGGTTTTTAATCGCCGTTATCGGCGCGATCCCATTCATCATGGCCGGGACTGGGACGATAGCGACCCCGGTGAACGCGTTATTCGAATCGATGAGCGGGATAACGACAACTGGAGCGACAGTAATCCTTGATTTCGATATTCATGCCCGGTCGATCATGATGTGGCGCCAGTTGATTCAATGGCTCGGCGGCCTCGGAATCCTTATTCTCGCTACCGCCATCCTGTCCGAAGTCGGGATCGGTGGAGCGCAGTTAATGGAAGGCGAAACCTGGACCTCGACCGTTACGAAACTCACCCCGAAAATCGCCGAGACCGCGCGGATTCTCTTCAAACTCTACGCCGTCATCACGGCTGCCGTCGCAGCTGTATTGTACGGGCTGTACCTCAGCGGGCTAGCGCCGAATATGACCCTGTATAATGCCGTTGCACACGCATTAACCTCGGTAGCAACCGCCGGGTTTTCCCCAGAAGCAGAAAGCGCTGGAGCGTTTGCTCCGATCGCGCAGTGGGTGTTGATTGGCGGGATGCTGATTGGGGGAACGAGTTTCATCCTGATTTACCGTGGATTCACCGAAGACGTCCGGCGATTTTATCGGAATGAAGAATTCCGATTTTACCTCGCCACGGTAAGTATCGCCACTATCCTCGTGGTAGTGGCGTTACGATTCGACGATTCTGTCTCGTTCGGGCTGGAAGCAAGCGTGCGACACGCCGTTTTCAATACCGTCTCGATCCTAACAACCACAGGGTTCGCGAGTACGGATTTCAACGTGTGGTCACCGGCGGCGAAACACATTCTGTTTGCGTGTATGTTCCTTGGAGCAATGGTCGGCTCAACAACATGTTCGATTAAATCGCTCCGGTGGCTCGTGGTCGTCAAAGCCTTCAGACGCGAACTCTTCACGGCCATTAACCCAGCAGTGGTTCGCCCGCTTCGGATTAGTTCGGGCCCGATTGATGAACCAACCGTTCGGGATGTGTACGGGTTCGTGTTACTGAGTGTCCTGTTCGTATTCGGATTGACGGCCTTCGTTGCCATCGACGCAGCCCGCGTGGGATTAACGATTTCCGAATTCGAAGCCATGGGCGCCGCCGCCTCGACGTTTCTCAACATCGGTCCAGCATTCGGGATCGCTGGACCCTACGGTAGTTACCACGCGTTCCCACCGACAACGAAAATCAGTATGATCTTGTTAATGTGGATCGGTCGAGTCGAAATTATCCCGGTACTCGCGATATTAACGCGGTCCTTCTGGACCTCCTGAACCCGTAGTCCATGAGCATCACGGGTTGCCGTTCAAAATAGGCCTCCTAGAGACGGTTTCGTCGAGAAATGGGTTGGATAGCAACGTAACGGATAGGGTTAAGGTTTTGATACATTAACCTAGGGGTATGGTTCGGGACAGGTTAGATGACCTAGATCGATACATTATTTATCAGTTACAACGCGATGCGCGACATACTTCTTCTGGAACAATCGCCGAGGCAATGGACGTCTCACCGAGCACCGTGCGAAACCGAATCTCCCAGCTCGAAGACAATGGGATCATTCGCGGACATCACGCCGAAATTGATTACGAACGCGCCGGGTTCCAACTCTACACGTTGATTATCTGTACGGCCCCCATTCCCGATCGCGAAGACCTCGCGAGAGCAGCGCTCGATGTATCAGGTGTGGTAGAGGTACAAGAGGTCATGACCGGTGAAGATAACGTGCATGTGACGGCTGTTGGGAGAGATGGTGATGATCTCACGCGGATCGGACGGGAGTTATCTGACTTGGGGTTACAAGTCGTCGATGAAGACATTATTCGGAACCATTACACAAATCCATACCACGAATTTGGGCACCCTGGATCAGGAAAATCAAGATAATTTTATCGAATCAAGTAAATAGCTCGAATCAAATTGTTTATTGTGATTATCGATATAAATACTCTGGACAAATCGTGGGTAATGGATCTCGTTAGGTGATCCCCGGAGCTTGCGGTACCACGAGACGTTTGCACTGAACCGCTTCAATCAATGATCCCAATTTGCGTCAAGCAACAGATGACGATCATCCGGTAAGAGATCACGATGAAAGATTTAGAACGAGACCTTGGTCTCCCCTCCGTACTTGCTATCAGTATCGGCGCCATGGTCGGGAGCGGGATTTTCATTCTCCCCGGGTTGGCGTTGAACATGGCCGGTCCAGCGGTTATTCTCGCCTATTTAATTGCCGCGCTCCTCGTGTTACCAGCTGCGCTCAGCAAGTCAGAAATGGCAACAGCGATGCCGCAAGCTGGGGGGACGTACTTATACATAGAGCGAGGCATGGGGCCGTTACTTGGCACGATTGCTGGAGTAGGTACTTGGTTCTCGTTGACATTCAAAGGCGCGTTGGCATTGATCGGTGGCGCCCCATATCTCGTGTTACTGTTTGATTTACCAGTGAAACCGATCGCGATCGGCATTGGACTCCTCCTGATCATCATTAATGTGGTCGGCGTCAAACAAACAGGGCGATTACAAGTCATCATTGTGGTCGTTATGCTGGCTGCGTTAACGTGGTTTGTTGCAGGGAGCGCGCCGGCAGTCGATCCAGGTCGGTACGACCAATTCTTCTCGGGTGGAATAAGTGGACTATTAGCCGCGACTGGTTTCGTGTTCGTGTCGTATGCCGGGGTGACCAAGATCGCGAGTGTGGCCGAGGAAATCGAGAATCCAGATCGCAATATCCCCATCGGGATGCTTGGTTCGTTAGCGTTCACGACGGTCCTGTATATTGCGCTTGTCATCGTAATGATTGGTGTGGTATCTGCAGAGGAATTAGCAGGGTCGAACATCCCGATGGCCCTTGCGGCGAATGCTACTCTGGCGGATCTTGGGGTCATCGCGATCGTCATCGCTGCCCTAATTGCGCTCGTCAGCACCGCGAACGCAGGGATTCTTTCGTCCTCTCGCTATCCGTTAGCGATGAGTCGAGATTCGTTAGCGCCAGTTGCGCTCAGTGGCGTGAGCGACCGATTTGGGACACCGGTACAAGCAATTACGCTGACGGGAGCGGTGCTCCTCGTGATGGTTGCGTTTGTCCCGATCATAGAAATCGCGAAGCTCGCGAGTGCGTTCAAGATTCTCGTGTTTGTCCTGGTTAATGTCGCGTTGATCGCGTTCCGAGAAGCGAATCTGGATACCTATGACCCTAGTTTTACGACCCCGTTGTACCCATTTCCGCAATTGTTCGGGATTATCGGGGGATTGGTTCTTATTCCCATGATGGGGACGGTACCGTTGATTGGTTCGTTTCTGATTGTTGCAGGGTCTCTTTTGTGGTATGTCGGGTATGTTCGGCCCCGAGGGGACGTTCAGCGAGAAGGGGCGGCGACAAATGCAATCCGGCAACGACTCAGTGAACTGGTGATGAAACAAACGGAGCAAGTCATCAGGACCAGTCGAACGTATGATGTCATGGTTGGGTTAACCGAACGGTCCTTACCCGCGAGTGAATCTTCGTTACTGCGGGTGGCAACAGCGATCACGTGGGATAACAAGGGGTCTGTACAAGTCACGAGGTTTGATGAAGTCCCTGATCAAACCCCCTTAGATACGGCATCTGGAACCCAAACGGAGGGGGATCAGTCGTTTGAGGAACGGATGGGTGTATTGCAGGATGAGACAGGGAATGACTTCAGGTTTGAGGAGATTGTGAGTCATGATACGAAACACGCCATAGTCAATCACGCGGATCGGTTAGGAGTTGATGGAATTGTGTTGGAGCGACGCGGGGATTTGATTCATACGCGGTTGTTCGGGAGTGATACCGCATGGGTCAAGCGGCACGCTCATTGTGATGTCATTGAGATCGAGGATCGAAGATTCGTTGGTATTGAACGAGTTACCGTGATTTCTGACCGGGGGCCGTATGACGCGCAGAAAGTATTAATTGCAAATGCAGTTGCCGGGTACTTCGATGCCAGTGTAGAGTTGTTATTTGCCATCAGCCCAGGTGCGCCTAGTCAGCAGCGGACAACGATCAGGGAATACATGGAGGAATTAGCCGGGCAGTTCAAGATGGAGACGACTACGAGGATCGTCGAAGGAACTGATGAGGCTAGCGCACTGATTGAAGGGAGTCGTGACTCCGATCTCGTAGTGATAAGCGGCGGGAGAGAGGGAGTATATGGGGTGGTGTTTGGTCGGCCGTCGGATCGGATTGTAGAAGCGATTGATTGTTCGGCGATTGTCGTGACAGCGAATGTGGTGAGTCCAAGTCGTATTCAACGGTTCTTCGAGAATAGAGTGTTCTGAGAAAAAGCATCCGTACCTTGAGAGAAGCATAGCCAGGGATTTCCGAGTACTAGGTTATGGCTGGCACTTGCTATCGAATTCCGTTTACGGAAGATGCTCAGGCGTAAAAGATCTAGAACGATCCATCTTCATCCAAGTTGTGGAGAGGACGGTGAATTCGGCCTATACGCTGTGCGTTAGACCAGTGAACACAATCCCGATAAGTATGATGACGGTACTCCATTTGGCGACTTGGCGAGTGAATGCTTTGTTCTGAGACGTCACGACAAGGCTGGCTTTGACTACTATACTCATGAATGTTGCAAGTAAAATCCCGATAGTAACGGTGCTTTCAGCGAGCGTGCCACCCCGGTATAAGATTACTGCGGATGTTGTTGCACCAGCACTTGAGACCAATCCAGAGAGTCCGGTCGTGGCATAAAAACCAATTTGGCCGAATTCAGCGTTTGCCAATGATCCCGCAACTAGAATTGCGAGAAACACACCGCCGAAACCAATCGCATACCGGAGTGAAAACGGATCATCGAGGTCGAGCGAGAAGTCACTGGACCACGTCGTGTTCAGTGCCGCAATGAGAACACTCGATACGACAATGGCACCCAGTGGGACAACCAGCCCAACGAGGAAGTCAGGGAAAGTAAACAATACGACGATGATGAGGTTTCTGAGGGCCATTGCGGCATTGGCAAGCAGTACCGCCGAAACGCCATAGGACGTCATCCCAGGCTGTTGCCGGATGTGGTCAATAACGGTACCAACAACAGCAGTAGATGAAGCAAGCCCACCAAAAAAGCCAATGACAGCTAGGCCACGGCCGCCATAGAGATTCACAATAGCGTAATTAATAATCCCGAGACCAGCAACGAACACCACCATTAACCACGCTATTCGCGGTTCAATCGTCACTGTGAGAACGCCGAGGTCGATGGTTTCGCTCGACGGTAATAACGGGAAAATAACGAACGCTAAAATGGCGAATTCACTCGCAGACCGTAATTCCTCTCGGGACAGACCCCACGCAAACGAGTGAAGTTCGCGGCGTAACACTAGCAAGAGCGATGAAATTAGGGCAACAGCCACTCCCTCGAGGATGAGGCCTGTTGCAATGAGCGCACCAACACCATAGGCAACGACGAGGGAAACAGATGTGGTGAGTGCGAGTCCTTCCGCTTCAACGATGCCACGGATACCCAGGAGAATGCCTTGAGTGGCAACAAACAACCCGCCGATAGCGAGTAACAATGGCTCGTCGATGAATATGAACACCGCACCGAGGAGACTCGCAAGCGAAAATGTCCGGATCCCGGCTGATTTCTCTGACCACTCCCGTTCGAGTCCTAGAAACATCCCGAGTGCAGTGGCGAGCGCTAATTGGATAACGGTGTGATCGAGCGGCGCTGCGACAATCGTCTCAACGATCCCCATTGTTACCCCAGATAGCGAGGGTCATCCCTTTAAGGACTACGTGAGACGTATGACTGGTGCGCTATTCGGCCCGAGAGGGAGGTTGGGGGCCGGAAAGCGAACAACGTAGAATTAATACTCGGTTCCTTTTCGGGCGCGTTGCCCAGCGTCTATCGGGTGTTTTTCTTTCCCAACACGACTCACTAGATCCGCATGCTCGTACAGAAAAGACGGTTTCTCGTGCCCACCGGTTAACACCAACTCGAGCGAATCCGGTTTCTCAGTGATGAGATCGATAACGTCACGCTTCGCGATGAGGTCTCGATTCGCCGCGTAGATAATTTCATCAAGAATTAACAGGTGACAACCCGCCTCGATAGGGGCATCCAGCGGTATTGAACCGGACACTTGTTCAGCCGCTGTAACGAGTTCCTGAGCCCGTTCCAACCCCGCTTGCGCTTGCACAGCGTGCTTTGAATCGTCTGACCCGTCCATGAGGCCATGCCACCCGTAATGCCCGAGGTTCTCATACGTAAACCCCGGAAACGCCGCGATTGCATTGTACTCCCCTCGTGTGCTTTCGACGCTATCCGCGCCGCCTTTCATGAACTGTAACAAATGCACCCGATACCCATGCCCAGCGGCCCGAAACCCCATCCCCAAAGCCGCAGTCGTTTTTCCTTTCCCGTCACCCCACCACACCTGAACGAGCCCGAACGACTCGGGCGCATCGGGCTCGATCGCGGCCGCTGTCGGGGTTTCTCCCCGGCCGGGTGTTTGCTTGCGGACTGCTTCCGTATCGATGTCTGAGGGATTAGTAGGCGCCATAGCTTGGAGTAATCACGTTGACCCGAATCACACGGGTGTACAAACGCAACGTTTGAGGAGCGATCACATGAGCGTTTCCGCTCTCAAACCACTGACTAATAAGTTCTCCATTCCAGCGAATGAGCCCTAGATCACGATTAAGAATGCCGGGTTAGTATGTTCGGTGTCTGATCTCCGGATTCACCACACACTCAAGCACCACTGGCTCCGTCGGGGTGGTCCCGATATCAGCAATCGCGTCTTTCACCTCGTCGAGATTCGTTGCTACATACCCCTTTGCCCCGAGCGACTCCGCAACCGTTGCCAGTTCCGGCGTCGGTAACAACGCCACCTCAGGATCCCGGTCGGTACTCACGAGCGAATGATACTCCGCCCCAAGCGAACTGTCATTAATTACAACAACAAGAATCGGTAATTCATGCCGGGCCGCCGTCTCAAGTTCCTGGAGCGACATCATGAATCCCGCATCGCCACAGAACACGATCGATAACCGGGGTGTATCCGCATCCCCTTCGGTTTGTTTGAGGTATTGGGCAGCCCCGATATTCAATGGCATTCCCAACCCTACCGCCGCGAAATCGCACGCCACGATCGAATCGTCAGGATGAGCGTGGATCCCATCAAGGATCCATTTCCGGAAATGACCCCCATCCGTCCCAATCAGTCGATTATGAGGAAGGTGCTCATCAAGCGTCCGCATTAATTCCCGTGGATCAATGGTCTCGGGAATATCGGTGAACTCTTGGCCCTCAAGGATATCGAACGACTCGATCTGGTCGCGGAGGGAATCTGTCCAGAGTTCGCCGTCCCGGTCAATATCGTTCGCTGCAAACGTCTCGGTGAGCGCGTTAGTCGTTTCACGGGCATCCCCAACGATTGCGAGATCAACCGGGGTGTACCGACCGATACTCGTGGGGTCGGTATCGATGTGAACAACGGTCGCCTCGTCATTAATGAGGTATCCGTCATCGACCGTTTTATTGTTCAGACTACACCCGATCGCGATCACGAAATTCGCATCTGTTAAATACTCGTTCGCCAGTGGGCTTCCCCAATTCCCCGTGAACCCGAGGTACCAGGGGTGATCCGCGAAATACCCACGGCCTTCGAGAGTCGTCGCGATGACTGCACTAGTTTGTTTAGCGAGATCCTCAATCGCGTCTTTTGCATCGGCCTGCATCGCCCCCCTGCCAGCGAGAATCACCGGTGGTTGGTATGCGTCCGAATCGAGATACAGGTCCACCACTTGTTCTAATACCGACTCATCCGGAACAACAGTACTGCTTGCCGTTATCTCGGACTGGTCAGCCTGGGGCAATCCAGGTGGAACGCTATGACGTTCCAGATCGGCCGGGGCATCCATGTCTTCATCAAGGATATCTTTCGGAACCTGCACCACGAGTGGGCTCTCACCGAGGTGAACGCTCCGCAAGGCTTCCCGGAATTTCGGGACGAGGGTTTCGTGACTCCGGATCGACACCACGTTCTCCGCCGTCGCCTCAAGATACGCTTCTTGTCTGAAATCCTTGACATCATGTGTGTCCCGTAACGCCGGTTCGGGGACAATCACGAGGAGTTTCGACCCGCGTTTTCGCGCGTTAATCATGGCCGTCCCAGTTTGGGCGATTGCGGGGCCACGACCAACGACACAAACACCAATTTCATTGCCACTCCGCGCATACCCATCCGTCATTGCCATCGCGCCCTGCTCGTGCCGAGAATGAACGACATCGATCTCGTCGCTCCACTCCTCCGTGAGCGCCGCAATCAACATCATCGTATCCTCCGCCATATAATTGAACACAGTCTTCACACCCGATGCCACCATCATCCGAATAAGTGCTTCATGTCCTTGCATAGAAATCAACCTCTCCGCGGGAAATTATGGGGAACGACCCCCTGAATTGGTCGGTGAGTCGTATGAGTATTGGTCCCACACTATCAGTGCACAAACAAACCATCAACCAATAACCATTTCGATACCCACAAGAATTCAATCCGGCGAGCACCCGATTAGCAAACAGGATTTAGAGATAAATACATAGATCGGTCATTCAACAAATTGAACTGACCAGTGTTATCCAGCTTCACTACCAAACCCCGCGTGATGCCATCGGAACGATCCGCGAGCGAAATCAAAGACTGGATCGATATGGATCTCGTCGAATCGATCGAGCAAACCCCCGATCAGCACGCTGAGTTTAATTTCCTCATCGAAATGTCGAACATCCTCTTGCACGTCATCAGACAACGCCCCGATGGGCCGATCCTCATCGGGCAGGAAATCGAATACAGCGAGGAAATCACCCAACGCATCGCAGACTTACCTAACGCCGTCAGAAACGATCTAGTTGCACGGATCCGTGAAACGCTCACCATGACACCGGTTGTATACGGGTTCCGAGATGCCCAAGGGAACAACGTTCGATTCGAGGAGATGTCACGGATCTTTCTCGAAGCCAGACTATACCCCGATGGCCTCTCACAACAATCACTGATGGAGACTCTCATTGCAGTCTGGAAAACCATGCGGTATCTCGATGACATCGTAACACTCCTCGACGCCACAACAACCCACTGACCTAGAACCCCGAGTGGATCAGGAAAAATACGGAGCGACTTCTTCTTGGAACAACCGAATCGAATCAAGTACCTCGTCCTGCGGTAACTCACGCCAGTTATACATCGCGATCAAATGATCAACCCCCGCTTCCTCCTCAAATCGAGCGATCCGCTCGATGCATTCCTCGGGACTCCCCACGAACCGATCCTCGAGCATTTCATCGATTTGCTCATCAAGATCATCAATCTGATCAGCGGTATCCGTGGCACCCCGATCGAGCCATTTCTGCGCCCGGTCCTTCATCATCGGGCGAACGGTATCTTCCGCTTCCTCAGTGGTCGGCGCAACAAATACCTCTCGATTCAACCCAATCCCTTCATTGGGATACGGCGACTGCGCATTCGCATCCTCGTAAATCGCTGACAACGCCTTGGCATCCTCCAACGTGGTTCTCGCACTAATGATCCACCCGTCCCCAAGCTCACCCGCCCGTCGAACTGACGTTTCGGCATTTCCTCCGAACCAGAATGAAACCCCATTCCCATTATTGGGTTTTGGATCGATCGTGATGTTATCAACCGAAAAATGCTCCCCATCATAACTCACATCGTCCTCAGTCCACAACAACCGGAGTAATTCCACGGCCTCGACCAGTCGACCGACCCGGTGTTTCTTCTCGACGCCAAACGAATCGAATTCTTCCTGCTTATACCCAATCGCCACACCAAAAATCAAATTCCCATCGAACAAGGCATCAACCGTCGCGAAATTCTCGGCAACCGCAATCGGATTATGAATCGGTAACAAGAAAATAGACGTCCCCATATCAATCTGATCAGCGAACCCAGCCGCCCGAGCCATCAGCGGGAGCGGTTGGAACTGATTGTTGCCCTCACTTATGTAATGTTGGCCGTACCAAATCGCATCATAATCAGTATCAACCGCTGCTTGGATTTGCTCGAGTGTTTTCTCGGATTGTTCTCGGGGGGAGCCGTCGAGAGGCCATGACCAGTTTGGGAGAATCCCGAAATCCATGCGTATTCATTCCGAGTTGAGTATTTCAATATTGGGAATAATCCCCGAAGCAACGACGCTAACCCCCTCCTCCCCGCTCCGAGGAAAACCCATAATATTGAGGGTTAAAGGTGTGTTACCATTCATTCCTGATAGAAATTACCATTAATAATTATATAGTATCCGTGTTAACTTTCAACATACCAATGTCCAGCCAACCAGAGGAATTACCAGTCATGCAACGGTTATTCGATAACATATGGTTACTCGCCGTCCTCGCCCTCGCTTTTTTTATCGTAACCTATCTCATCTGGGGACTAGTTGATATCTTCTCCATCCCCCCAGGGGTGATCATCTAATGAATTCACCCCTCGAACCACCAGAAGGAAATTGGTGGAATAAAGCCGTAAACCGCCGGGAAAGCATCTGGCTCGGTATCTCTGGCCTCTGGTCAATCATTATTTTCGGTTGGATGAGTGCATACACCCGGATCGGTGAACAAAACCCGATCGGCGAAACCTACCGCGTGGATTCCTCTACGTATGGAGATAAAATGGACGCATACCTCGAAGACGCAACTGAAACGGACGACGGTATCATTCCCGCCGGCTCAGATGTCTACATCGGCGCACGCAGATTCGAATGGCACGGCACCCCCGTGACACTCGAAGCAAACCGCGAATACAACATTCACCTCAGCTCATACGACGTCCAACATGGCTTTTCAGTCCGACCCGAGGAAACCCTGAGTAAACAAATAAACCTACAAGTACTCCCCGGGTACGAATGGGTCATCCCGATGACCTTCGACGAGCCCGGTGAATACCACGTGATTTGTAACGAATTCTGTGGTGTCGGGCACAGAACCATGCACGGAACCATCAACGTGGTGGAGGGGTGAGAACCATGGTGAAAATCGTCGACGGGATATTTGATTTCCTCGACAACGAGTACGATACAGATGGATTCCGATCGTGCTCAGTGACCGGACTAGACGTTCATTCGTCGGTCGAACGCCACGTCAAATTATACGGGGTTACAGCCGTCATTGCGCTTGTCGTTGGTGGGTTTTTCGCGTTCAACGTCGCAATGACACGGTGGGAAGTGATCGGGTTACTCCAACCCGAAGACTTCTATATCCATCTCAGTTTACACGCCTGGAATCTCCTCATCTTCTGGATGGTGTTCATGGAAATCGCGATACTCTACGTCGGCGGCCCGATGGTACTCGGCCGGAAACTCCCAGCGAAATTCCTCGCCACCGGCGGCTGGATCGTCATGGTCATCGGCGCGCTGTTAGTGAACTATGGGATCTGGACCACGGCAGTTCCAGACCAAGCCCCATTGTTAACCGCGTACGCGCCTCAAACCTCCTCACCCCTATTTTATGCAGGAGTCGTGACCTTCATCGTTGGCGCCACCGTCGCGGCGCTCCCGTTCTTCATCACGCTCTGGAAAGAGAAACGAGAAAAACCAAACATATCACTCCCCCTAGTGACGTTTGGCGCGTTCGTTACCAGTATCATCGCGGTTGAAGCGCTCCTCGGCGGCTTAGTAACATTTCTCGCTGCCTTCCTTTGGCGCGTCGAAATCATCCAATGGATGGACGCCGCCTGGTACCGACAAATGTACTGGACCATCGGGCACGGATCCCAACAAATAAATCTCGTTGCGATGATCACAGTCTGGTATTTCATCACGCACGTCGTTGGCTCCGCCGAGGTACTGAGTGAGAAAGTCTCGCGATCCGCGTTCGTACTCTACTTATTCTTCATTAATCTCGGCGCCGCCCACCACCTCATGAGCGACCCGGCAGTCTCCGTCGGCTGGCGGCTTTTCAACACATCGTATGCGTTTTACGGCGCCGCGTTCGCGAGCATGATCCACGCGTTCGCCATCCCCGGCGGCATGGAAGCCGCCCGCAGAAAACGTAACCTCGGCGGCGGGATGTTCGGATGGTTAACGTCAGCGCCGTGGAAAAACCCGGTATTCTCCTCAGTGATCTTCAGCATCATTCTCTTTGGCTTCCTCGGAGGCATCACGGGCGTCGTCATGGGCCAAATGCAAGTGAACATGACCTGGCACAATACCTTCGCAACCGTGGGTCACTTCCACGGCACCGTCGCCGTCGGAACAACACTTGCGTTCATGGGCCTGGTGTTTTTCGTCATCAGAACGATGTTCCAAAACGACCTCAGATTCCCCCGAATAGCATCGATTCAACCGTACTTTTACGCTAGTGCCATGGGCGTTGCGACACTCATGATGATGTACGTCGGTATCCTGTATGGTATCCCACGCCGAACCGCTGAAGTTGTCGAAAACATCCCAGGGACGTCGTTTAGTCTCTCTGCTGCATCACCGCTCTTCGCGATTTTCGGGGTGTTCGCCATCCTCGCTGTCCTCGCAGGAGTTCTCTTCGTCATCGTCGCCGTGGCGTCAGTGTTCGTCGGTAAACCCGTCGATCATTCAGGCCGGTCAAGTATCGCTACCGACGGCGGCGCGAATGCCGATGAGGGCAAGCCACTCCATGCGTACGACCTCCGAGGGACGTTCGCCTTAAGCCTCTTGTTCATGGCGGTATTCGTTGTCACGTATGTCCTCAATTGGTATCTGCTGACGCAACTCTGGGAAATCGGCGTCTAACACAGTCACCTCGTATTCGTAACGAATTATGTCTCAATCTTCATCAGAACACCCACCACCACTCACGTACTTCAAACGCGTCATCAGACAGTTCTGGCGGGATTTCGTTAGTATCTATTACGCAAACACGATCGTGTGGCGCTGGTTGAAGAGCGGTGCGTTACTGTTCTTTGGGTTCTTCCTCTGGTCCGGCGCGAGCGTCCTGATGTCATACCGACATGATTGGACGTTCCTCTGGTATATATTATCGTATGGATTTGTTCTCATCTTCTGGGGTCCCCTGACGCATCTCATCCTAGTTCCGCTCATCATTCGGTTACGCCGTACCGCGAACCACCCTATTACTCGAAAGTTTGCGCGGAAAGGCACGAAAATAAACCTTACCGTGTTTTTCGTCGTCGTGTTGCTTCTCGGCACGTTCCCGATATCCCCAATGGTACTCGAATTTACGGTTCCAGATATCGGAGGCGACGGACAGGACGTGAATCCATCCTTGTCGTGCTCGAAAACCGAAGGCGTAATTCATTGTCACATGTCGAACACCGAAGGTGTCGATCACGTGGTGGTTTTGAGTGGAGGGACTGAACTGGAGCGAATAGACGACCCGCCGTTCGCGTTTAACCTCCGGATCGCTGACCTCGCCGAAGTAAGAGATCAACGACAGTTCACTGTTGAAGTACGGGATGCCAATGGCAATACACTCCGTCGATTCGTGCGAACCACTGATATGGTCCCAGCCGGCTAGCGCCGTTAGGAGAGCAGCGATCGCGAGGAATTCACAACCACGATAATACTGCTAGTCGCCATCGCGAGCGCCGCAAACAACGGGTTCAGTATCCCCACAGCTGCGATGGGGATTGCAACAATGTTATAGAGGAACCCCCATCCGATGTTTTGACGGATCCGCCAGCGAGTGTTCGATACCAATTCAAAAATACGGGGAACAGACGACAGTTGTCCATCCGTAATCACGACATCGGCCGCTTCAATAGCGGTGGCGGTTCCATCACCCAAGGCAATCCCGAGATCTGCTTCCGCGAGAGCCGGTGCATCATTCGTACCATCACCCACCATCGCGATCGTTCCCTTGGTCATTAACCGTCGGATTGTCGCTACTTTCCCATCCGGTGGAACACCCGAAAACACGTGGTCGATCAGTGATGATTCTCGATACTTAGTCACAGTTGCTGAGTCATCTCCAGTCAGCACGATGAGTTCCTTATCTCGAAACGCGGTGAGCGTTGCGTCCAAATCGTCCCGATCAGCATCACCAACAACGAAGAGCCCCGCGATGCCGCCATCGTACCCGACGACAACGGGAATTGCGTTCGTACAATTTGCCTCGTCTACCGCTTCTTCATAGCTTGCTGGGAGTGAGCCGTACTTGTCCCGGAGAAATGCCGGTGACCCCACTGTGGTCAGTGCCCCATTCACGGATCCCTCCACGCCTCTCCCGGGATACTCGGTAAAGTCTGTGACGGTAAATTCAGCGTCATCAGAACCCGAGGAACCCTTAGCAGCTGACACCGCATCGGCCGAACCGACTGGACCACCGCCATCGGGTTCAAACGCCGTTGTATCAGTGATCGCATCGGCAATCGGATGCGACGAGAACTTCTCAACCGCTGTCGCCGCACGAAGCGCATCCGGCTCACCCAACTGAGAAACAACCCGCATTGCTCCAGTGGTTAACGTCCCCGTCTTGTCAAACACGATAGTGTCGATCCGCTCGACCGTTTCGAACACACCATCGTTAGTGATGATGATGTTATTCTCTATTGCTTCTCTGAGCCCAGATGCAATCGCGAGTGGCGTAGCTAAACCAAGCGCGCACGGGCACGAAACCACAAGGACGGTTAACCCGGCGAGTAAAGCAAACGAGAGATCGCCAGAGTACACAAACTGATAAAGCCCGATACTCCCGCCTAGGAGCAACACGAGAGGAACGAATACTGTGGCGAGTTTATCGACAACGCGTTGGGGGCCGGGTGACCCTGCTTGCACGTTCCACATGAGGGTGGCGATCCGAGAAATCGTGCTCTGTAATGCATCATCCAGATCAATGACGACTGCATTCGTGGTGACCGTTGCGCCCCCGATGACCGGATCGCCCGGTGACTTATGAATCGGTCGCGATTCCCCGGTGATTACTGATTCATCAACCACCGCCTCGCCGGAGGTGACATTCCCGTCGAACGGAATTTGATCACCAGCACGGACAAGCAAATCATCATCGGGAGACACGGCATTAATAGGAACGGTATCAGTCTCTCCACCCGCCGAGATTCGCGTCACGGTTGATTCTCGGTTCGTTGTGAGATCAGATAACACACGCGTGACTTGTTGCTTGATACGGTTCTCGTAAAACGTCCCGAGTGAAACGATCATGATGATCGCCACAGACACATCAAAATACAGATGCGTACTCCCGAGCATGAGCGCGATTACGCTATAGAAAAACGCCGCGAGCACGGCTACACTGATAAGGAGATTCATGTTCGGTCGGTTCGTTATGAGACTCACGTAAGCGCTCGTGAAAATCGGCCGTCCGGTATACACGAGCACAAGCGATGTTAAGATTCCAATGAATAACATGGGAAAGTACAGTCCCATTTGCGTCGTCATATCGAACGTGAAAATACCGGTTTCAATACCAACGTAACTCGGGTATAAAAAGAAAATATACCACGGCATGATAAGCATGGAG
>CAZITY010000035.1:20566-26960 GCA_964542445.1 uncultured Halobacteriales archaeon
ATGACTATCGACTGATTGTGCGTTCCCTGTGTCTTCATACAACGACGCGTTGTATCCGTAGCCAGTGAGCAACGATGGGAGGTCGTGTTCTGGTATTTGCTCAGGGTCGTACACGATTCGCGCGAGATTCGTCGCATAATTCACTGATACATCGTAGACCCCATCATGTCGCGCGCCACGGACCTCAAGAAATTCCTCGCATGACGAGCAATGCATCCCCTCCACCTGGAGAAACGCTTCAATCACCGACGCTGGATATGCCTCGGGAACAGCCGCGGATTGCTCGGGTGACAGATCGAGCCGGTCGGCGACCGCCGCGCGTGCATCCTCATCGAAATCGCCTAGGGCCGAGTATACCTCCCGACACCCCGTGCAGCAAAACGGTCGGTCTTCGATATCCGTTATAGGTGGTGCGGGGGTCGGTAACCCACAAAGAATACAATCTGCCATGGTGCGATGCCGGTACTTAACTTCGATAATATACCCTACAGCGTATTGATTCTTGGCACCAAAATCACTTCGTAGGATCCAATCCATCAGTGCAATTGCTGCTGGTCTAGACCTGGGTCCGTTGGTGGTTCAGACAAGAAGACTAATTACTCCCTCCTTGCCATCTCCACCATGGGCAAGCTCGGTGACACCCTGTCCCTGCTCCCCTATCGGTATCTAGCAACAACGACAGTCGTCTGTACGTTTATCCTTATGCTCCTCGGATCGTACACCAGTGCAATCGGCGCTGGGTTATCCTGTCCGGATTGGCCCAAGTGCTACGGTGTCTGGATCCCGTTTCTCCACCCAGAAATCATGGCTGACGCACCGTATTCGAGTATCCAGATACTTGCAGAATGGGCGCACCGAGGATTAGCGAGTATCGTGGGCGTCCTCATCATTGGAACCGTAGCGAGCGCGTGGATATCACATCGAGATCGACCGAGCATTACCTGGTCGGCCACGCTCGCACTCCTCATTCTCCCGGTGCAAGTAATCCTCGGCGGGTTAACGGTAACCCGTCAGTTGGAGCCGTTCATCGTCACGTCCCATCTTGGCCTCGCGACCCTCGTCCTCGTGTGCCTCGTCATCAGTACCATCTCCGCCTGGTTCGTCGCACAAGACCACTAATCACCCCCATGCGCGGTCGGTAGTCACGAAAATTCTGCTTCATACTCATCCACGCGACGATCTGGGATGTCGCGCATGAATTCTTTGATAATTACTTCCTCTGCGCGGTGTAACAAATCACTACACGTGGATTTCGCGATCCCGACGTCCTCGGCTAACTCGGTTAATGTACACTGTCGAGGCGTGTCATAGTATCCGTGATCAAGGGCCATACGCACAATCGCTAACTGTCGATCAGACAACAAATCGTCACCGAACGCTCCCGCTCGAATGTACTCGATCGAAAACGATACATCATTCGCGTCAAGCCGTTCTGCAAAGGCAGATAATTTATCGCGAGACCCCGTCATCGAAACGGTTGCTTCCCCGTTTTGAATGACAACTGGCCACTCGATCGGAATCCCCGACTTCTGAGCAATCGCCAATAACACTGGTCTAGCTGTTTCGAACTGAACGGTTACCTCGTCAGAAGTTCGATGAAGAATATCCGCAGCAAGCACGGTGTCGTGGTTTTCCATATCGGTCACAAATTCATCAACCGCAGCAGAAGACACCCGGATCAATGCATACCCAGTTGTGTCCCCCGGTACCGCAGCAAGAACTTCAATAACCGCCTCCGAGTAGTTCCGGGATACACTCGATACCCACGCCTGCTCTGGTAAGGTAATCCGGAACTTAGCGCGAGTCATACATCGTAACGACCGTGATAGGCCGGGCAACGAAATGACCCTTTTGACTAGTCCAACGGAGAGAAAACACCGCAGCGCCAGCTCCCAACCGGTCTAGACAGAAATCAGTATGTTTGTTTGTACGCCCGAAAAACAACTGGTGGTACTATGCCAACTCGTGCTGTCCCGATCAAAGACTTCCGATACGCAGCGGGATTACTAGCGGGGATCATCGCCGGGATTCACCTCTTACATCCCTCCCTCGGGCTGCCACGACTCATCACGTATCTCCAAGTCGGGACACTGTTTGACCCCCGCCCAATCGTGTTCACACTCACCGCCCTCCTGATCGGTGCCGGGATCGCACTCTTCCGCACCGGGTTCCACCCGCGAATAATTTATGTCGCCGGGATCGCCCTAATGATCACCTTTCTCGGCGGGTATGTTGCCTGGCACACTCTCCTGAACCACGGTGCGTTTTGGCCCCATATCCCCGCCACACCCCACAACGACCTCGGTTATCTAGAATCAGTGTACCTCCATCTGATCGGTGACCCCGTAGCCTTGGTCAGTAAATTCCACGAACTCGCGCTCCTCGGGGTCTTACTCGTGTTATTCAAAGTCGATACAGAACCCACCAACCAGTAACCCGCAAAGCCTCTGTCAGTCCCGGTTCATTTTACCAGTCCAGGCCGCTAGAGGCATTGAATGGAATTCCCGGACGCAACAGGGATCATCCTCGCTGGAGGGTATTCAGAACGGTTCGGCTCGCAAAACAAAGCCCTCGCTGAATACCAACACCGCCCACTCATTTATCACGTCGCCAGTGAACTCCTCCAAATCATACCGTTCGTGATCGTGAATTGCAGACAGGACCAACAACCCGCCTATAAAAAAGCGCTATCGTCATTCGAAGATTCACTTACCTTCGCGCTCGACGCAACCCCGGGCACCGGACCACTCGTTGGATTGCGGACAGCGTGTGAACACTGCACGACAACCACAGCACTCGTGCTCGCGTGTGATATGCCGCTCGTCCGTCACGACTGCCTCGCCTACCTGCTCAAAACCCTCGAATCAGATGCTGTCATTCCCGAAACCAGTGACGGATGGCTCCATCCCACACACGCCGCATACCGAGTGAATCCGTTACAACACGCGATCACCAAGGCAACAAGGGACGGGAAAGATCGGTTACAGGACCTCTGTTCGTATCTCAAGTACACAACAATCAGTGAATCCCAGATAGAGCAAGTCAGTGATATAGCGACATTAACCAGCATCGATACCCCCGACGACCTCACTACTCTCACCCAAGAGTAACACGAATCCACACAACTAGGAAGCCTCCCTAGTGAGTGTAACAAGCCATTGAACTCGCCTACGCAACCGCGATTCTTTGCCGGATAGGAATCACAGCAAATTCAGTTCACAATCCCGACGACTAGGCACATGGAACCACTCACAACTCTCAGCTACCTCATAACTGCACTCATCCTCCTCGGATGCAGTGCGTTCTTTTCGAGCGCAGAAATCGCCATGTTCTCACTCCCCCAGTCCTGGATCGACGCATCAACCCCCACTACCCACAAAAACACCGCTCGCCTCACCGAACTCCTTGGCAACCCCCATCGGTTACTCGTCACAGTCCTTGTGGGTAATAACCTCGTGAATATCGCTATTGCGAGTATCATCTCCGTTGTCCTCATCGCGTACTTACCGCCGAGTCTCGTCGTGATCGTTTCAACAATCATCACGAGTATCGTGGTATTGATGTTTGGTGAAATCATCCCGAAATCCTACGGATTAGCGAACGCCGAACGCTGGGCGCTCGTCGTGGCACCCGCGATTCGATTCATCGAACTGCTCCTTTACCCAATAATCGTCGTGATGGATTACATGACACGGAAATTCGCGTTGGTCTTGAACATCGAATCAAACATCGAACAACCATATTTAGACTGACGAACAAAACGAAGTATTCTCGAGTTATTCCCGGACAGCGAGAGTAAAACCCCACGTCGCAGATTCCTCCGGACCATTGATTTCATTTCCTTCCCACACCGACAACTGCGTTTCAAACCGATACTCCCCTACTGGAACACATGCATCCCGCACCTCCGGGAGCGCCCAGACACCGAGATTCGAAGAAACCGATTCACCCTGCGATAATTCCACCATCCCATAATATTCGGCAATCGCGATGCCGCTACTGAGCCGCCAGCAACCCGGGTGCGTGGCAGGATATTGACTCGCCGGTTCAGGGAGTAACTGTATCCCTGGAGTTTGTTCGCTTTGCACGTAGGCGAACACGATTGCTCGTTCTTCACCAACAGTGATCCTCCCGTCACTCATGTTCGTCACCGTGGCCGTCAGGATCCCAGGCGAAGTTTCAGTAATCTGGGATGAAGACACTTCAACCGATGGCTGGGCGTCAATCAAGGGGATCGAATCAGTATTTACGAGGACAATACGGTTTCCCCCGGCTGGAGGGCGGCCCGAAGGTGCACGGAGACACCCAGCCAGTATTGCACTCCCCATGACACCACTCCCAGCGAGTGCTTGCCGTCGGGTCCATGAACGATCGGACATGTCGTTGTCAACTAGCAGATTGGAGCAGTAGTTAAATCAGGTGGTCCGGATTTTGTCGGTCTAGTAGCGGGTGCGCTGTCAAGAATACTCATGTAATACAACGTTGTTAAAATGTGGCCACTAATAATCTAAATTATTGGATAATTGTCCATGTATAACATTTAACTACCGATAGTTAGTAGGGTTTATTGGATGAAAAAGTATGAATGTAGTGATTGTGGTGAGCGGGTTGAGGGGAGTGCCTATCGGTTGAGCTGCCCGGAGTGTGGTGGGATATTGATCGATAGGGCGAGAGTGGCCCCCTAATCGGCACGTTGAGCGAGAATCAGAGAGGTTTGTTGTCGGTGAGAATGGAGTTTCTGCGGTCGGTGGGTACTCAGGGTTAGTAGATTAGGAAAAAGGGGAAGGAGAATTTCGTCGATCCAACTGCGTCACCGAACCAACCTAATATGTTTAGAATGTATAATCCCCGAATGTATTATAACTTTTGTTTATTTTCTTGCTGGCGTTCCATTCACCACCAACTATTACAATATTGATACATACCACGAAAGCGTAACCTGTTTTCCCACGACCCAATTACCCCACACTCATGAGCATCGAAACCACTCCCGGCCGTGACCTCACCGTGGACAAAATCCTCGGCTCCGCGGTTGAACGCCGCGAAGACCCCGCCTTGCTCACCGGTGACGCCCAATACACCGATGACATCCAATATCCTCGCCTCGCCCACATGGCAGTCGTCCGAAGCCAACACGCCCACGCCACCATCACCGACATCGACACCACCAGCGTCTCAGAATCCAATATTCTCGGGATTCATACCTACGATGATCTCATCGACTCCGGTATCGACGGCACCCTCCATTCCGCAAAATCCGACTGGATCACTGACCCACCCTATCCGTTACTCGCCAACAACACCGTCCGCTATCAAGGCCAACCCATCGCGATCGTCGTCGCCGAAGACCGGTACGCAGCCGCGCAAGCAACGAGAGAAATTTCTGTCGATTACGACCGCCTCGACCCGATAACAGACCCAGAGACAGCACAAGCAGCAGAGAGCCCAACGATCCATGACGAATCAGCTGACAACACGGTATTTGAGTACGCCGAAGGAGACAAAGACCAGACCGACGCGGCGTTTTCTGATGCAGATACCGTGATCTCACTCGACATCGAAAACAACCGACTCATCCCAACGGCGATGGAGCCACGAGTGAGCATCGCCCGGTACACCCCCGCCTCTAACGAACTCCAAATCGAATCATCGACACAAAAACCACACGACGTCCGGAGTGATTTCGCCAAAACCCTCGGGTTACCGGAACACAAAGTCAGCGTCCGGGCACCCACCGTCGGCGGTGGCTTCGGCAGTAAAATCTACCGACACCCCGACGAAGCACTGACCGCATGGGCCGCCATCCAGCACGACCGAGCGGTGAAGTGGCAAGCGACCCGATCAGAAGGATTTCAGGCGACAATCCACGCCCGGGACCATCGAACCACCCTCGAACTCGCCGTCAACGACGACCTCACCGTCCAAGGCCTGAAAGCTAACGCCATCGCGAATATTGGTGCGTACACCGTCTCTACCGGACCGCCAACGAATTTCGTCCAGATGCTCCCCGGCCAATACGATTTCCCGGCCGCATACGCGAAAATAACCGGCGTCTTCACCAACACCACCCCCGTTGCCGCCTATCGTGGCGCTGGCCGCCCAGAAGCAACCTACGCCATCGAACGCCTCATGAGCTACGCAGCGAACCAATTAGGCGTCGACCCGATCGAATTCCGAAAACAGAATTTCATCCCACCCGACGCCTTCCCGTACGAATCACCAACCGGCCACGTGTATGACTCCGGTGAATACACGAAAACACTCACCGCCGCCCTCGATCACATCGACTACGACGACTTCCGCACCACCCAAACACAGCCAGATACCGATACCTACCGCGGTATCGGGTTCTCCTGTTACGTTGAAGCCTGCGGCAGCGGACCAAGCCAACCAG
>CAZITY010000036.1:0-12145 GCA_964542445.1 uncultured Halobacteriales archaeon
AGGACGAAGGATTTGATCCACGAGGCGCGGATAGGTCCCGGCTCGGTGAAGAGTTAGTTGACGTCGTGATGGATGCGGATTCCGTTTCAACCAGAGCGTATAAACAAGCTGAATCTGTTCGGACAATGGTACTAGATGGGATTAATGACCTGCTCGCATCGTTTGACGCAGTAATCACACCAACGACGGGTGTCGTTCCGTTCAAACATGGTGAATTTCCGACGGAGATTGATGGGCAAGAAATCGAACCGCGGCGGGGGTGGTTGTTAACACAACCGTGTAATTTCACGGGCCATCCGACGGTAACGATTCCGGCTGGATTCACTGATGGATTACCGGTTGGGATGCAAGTAATTAGTGACCGGTACGCTGATGACTTGGCGCTTCGCGTGGGCGCGGGGTACGAACGATTGAATCCGTGGATCGATCAGTACCCGGCCTAACGGACGCGGGTCTAGACAGCCGTGGGGGCGGTAGGTATTACTGATGGAATAAAGAACGTACGTGTATGACGATTGCTGGGGATTACGCGGATTTTTGTGCAGACTTATCGTTCTCAGCGCTTCCGAATGAGGTGAGAACGTACGGGAAACGGCTTGTGCTTGACACTGTTGGCATCATGATCGGGGCAGCGTCTCGGGTTGAATCGAGTTCACCGATTAAGAATGCGATTTCGGAACTCGATGGGGGTGGTACGGGAGCAACGGTGCTGGCAACTGGTGAACAAATGACGCCCGCGAATGCCGCCTTGTTGAATGGTGCGATGGCGCATAGTTTGGATTTTGATGATACACACCGTGGCGCGTCCCTCCATCCGGGTGCGCCGGTGATTGCCGCTGCCCTCGCGGCTGCTGAGCAAACGAATGCCACAGGCAAGGAGTTATTGACTGGGATCATCGGTGGGTACGAAATTACGACGCGTCTTGGCATGGCTGTAAATGCTGCGTCTCATTATGCGAGAGGGTTCCACGGGACCGGAACCTGCGGTGTGTTCGGGGGGACTGCAGCCGCTGGGATCATCCATGACCTCACGTCCGAGGAGTTCGAAAACGCCTTCGGGTTAAACGGGAGTCAAGCGAGTGGATCGTTACAGTTCCTTGCGAACGGCGCATGGAACAAGCGATTGCACCCCGGTTTTTCAGCGCGAGAAGCGATAACTGCGGTCTCGCTCGCGCAACAAGGTGTGAAAGGAGCAGTAGCGCCGATTGAGGGCGACAACGGGTTTTTCACTGGATACACGGATGAGCCATATCCAGACCAGGCAACGAGAAATCTCGGTGGGGACTTCGAAACACTTCGGACCGGCATCAAGCCGTATCCGTGTTGTCGATACATGCATCCAGCCCTTGATTTACTCTTATCCGCGTATCATGACCGAGGTGTAGACCCAACTGAAGTGAGGAGCGTCACGATCAATTTGCCAACCCCGGGTATTTCCCTCGTCGAGTCCCCAGCGGACAAACTGCCGGCATCGTTTGTGGATGCCCAATTCAGCATGCGATTCGGATCCGCGCTTGCGTTGACCACCGGGGATGCGGGAGTAGACAGTTTCATCTCGACGGTCGAAGAACCCTATTCGGCGTTGTTCACTGACCTCTACTCTAATACGGACGTTACACCAGCTGAGGATATTGATGCGGCATATCCAGAGATATGGGCAGCACGAGTGACGCTAGAGACAGAATCGGGGAGCATTGAATTATTTACTGAGAACGCTCGAGGGGAACCCGAAAATAAATTGTCTGATTCGGAGTTATTCGAGAAATTCACTGAACTTACGACAGGCATGGCAGCGGAGGATCAACGGGAACTCGAGGACCGCCTCATCGCTCTAGAAACCCACACGATAGAAGAATTACTTTCACCGATTCGGAAATCCACTGATCTCGCTTCGCAACCCACGTAAGCACCAATACTTTTTGTAATGACCTATGTACGTATCGCACTACACATGAGAAAGCACGATGAACGAGTAGTATGGTAGCCACCCGAAGCGGTATCCGATCCTGGGCGAAGCAACGGCCGCTCGTCACCACTGGTATCCTTACGCTCGCAGGGTACTCGGTGGTTATTGGTACCTTTGCCGGGGCACTCCCGATTTACCCAAATCTCACCGAATCACACGTCGATTTACTCTCCCATTCCATCGCGATCGTTAATTCACTCGCCGTGATTTGCCTTCTCCTCGGCTGGTACTGGATCAGGCAACGCGAGATAAAAAAACACCAATACGCCATGGGATCGGCGTTTACGTTAATCGTGTTGTTTCTCGCGTTGTATTTACCGAAGGTCGGGGGTGGTGGCGAGAAATATTTTGTGCTCTCTCCGCAATACGCGTGGGTCCCGGTATGGGAACCAGTCCACAGTGCCTATCTCATTATGCTCGCGATCCATATTATCCTCTCTGTTCTCGCTGTTCCCCTTGTCTTGTTTGCGATAGTCCTCGGTACAACGCATTCACCGAAAGAACTCGAAGAAACACCCCATGCTCGGGTTGGTCGAGTAGCGGTTATCACGTGGGTAATTAGCCTGGTACTTGGCGTCCTGACGTATGTCCTTTTGAACCATTTATATATGGCTGAATTCGTCCCAGCGGTACTCTGAGTGACTAATTAAATTCCGAGCGTTGCTCTGAGGAAATCACGCGTACCCGGCCCGATCCCAACGGCTAGAACAGCAATGAGTAATAGGATCGCGTACCGTGGTGATTCGTCGAATATTTGCTCGTCGAACACCCACACGACAACGACCGCTGCGAGGATTTTAACGAGTAAAAACGGCCAGGCCGTCCCGACCAGATCCGATACGACTGTTGGCTGGATTTGTTCAGTAATATCAATAATCAATCGATTCACGACGTGTTTTGGACTATATGGAGTTAATCCAAAAGCTGGAGCCCAGTCGAGACTGATGACATTGGCCATTCCATCGAGTGTATGTCCCCAAATAATGAACACTCCGATTGTGCCGGTTCCGGTATGAATCCCGGGATAATAACGAGTCGTAATCTCCCATACCGCAAATGTGAGTAACGTTGTTCCGCTGATGACGATGATGAACAGATAGGGATGGAACCCAACAGCCGGAGAGGTCAGGGCTAACCAACCGAGGATCCCGATCGTCACTAGGAACGCGAGTGACCCGACGATACCGAGCGGGTATTCGTATCGAGAAATGTAGCTGTGTCGATGAAGAAACACCGCTAGCAAGAGAACGCTGACGGTGATGAAGAAGACAGTGAAATAAATAAATGGGCTAATGATTATTGCGACCCAAGGGAGACTCACAACTGGTGCTAACCCCTCGTTTAGTAACGCAATATTTGCATCCTCTAACGTTCGTAACGCACCGCCGAAGACCATGAAGGGTACGAGGGCGTAAAAAAAGCCGTGAGAATCCCCGATGTCCAATCGTTGCAATAAAAACCAGATTCCGATGAGCGCGAGGACAAGAATTAGTGCGTAACTAACCGTCGAGGTCGGTGTGTACCCGGGGTAGGCGACTATTCCCGTCGCCTGAGCGCAGTCGCCTTGGGAGAGTAACAGACTTGTTTGCCCGTTTTCTCGGACTGCACAAACGCCGACTGAACCGTCCGCAACAACTGGCCCCCAAAAATACTGCCAGATGAATCCATCGTACACCTGACGGGGGAACAACACAACTCCGATAATGAGCCCACCGATGAAACTGAGGACAGTGAGTATCCACAGTTTCAGTGGCGAGTAATCGGGAATGAGATCAGGCATACCGTTGGGTTTGATGGCTACCTCGTTGAATATTCCGCATTGGGCAAACCCGCTCGCTGACAACAATCAAGCTGATGGATTTCTGGGTGATGACGTGAGGTTTATGACTGGCGTCACCGTACCTAGGGAGATACATACATCATGGCTGGGGATACCGGGTCGCAATCGACTCGGGTTTCAAGAAGAACTATCCTTAGTGCCACAACCGCCGGTTTGTGTTCAGCTGCTGGCTGTGTCAAGCGGGCACGGAGCCTAGTTACCCGGGTGTCCCCGGAACAAGTTTCGCTTGAGATCAAGGCAACGCCAGCGGATAGTGACCCTGCTGGGGTCCGAATTTCACAACTGCTGGCGGAAAATCTAGAGGCGATTGGTGTTTCTGTTGAGGTTACCCTATTGGAAACGAATGAGTTATACCTCGACATATTAATTAACCAACAATTCGATTTGGCAGTGTTGCCCCATCCCGGTGGTCGAGATCCGGATTTCCTCAGACCATTGTTACATTCCCGTTTTAGTGAAGAGCCTGGCTGGCAGAACCCATGGGGATTCACTGATTTGACGATTGACGAATTACTGAATACACAGACCCAGCAAGAAGGCGCGCAACGACGAGCAACTATCCAGGAGTTGTTGCAAGAAATAGCTTTGAAACAACCGTTTACACCGATAGTGTTCAGGGATTTTATCAGGAGTTATCGACCAGAGAAATTCGCTGGGTGGAATACCACGAGTCTCGATTCGATTTTCTTTTACCTCACACTCACCCCAACCGACTTCGACACGAACGGACAGAATCAGGAAACCTTGTCTGTTGTCATAACGGATGAACGACTCACCAATAACTTCAATCCGTTGTCAGTGGAATATCGTGAGTTGGGGACATTTACCGACCTCGTGTATGACTCACTCATTCGGTTTGATGACAATATCCCAATCCCGTGGATCGCTACAACGTGGGAGTGGACTCGTGGCCAAACCGGACTAGTGGCAACCCTCTCGATCCGAGATGGGATCGAATGGCATGATGGACAACCACTAACGGTAGACGATATCGCGTTTACGTATGAATTCATCGCTGACACCACCCTTGATCACCACGATATGTCGGTCCCGGCTCCCCGGTATCGGGGTGAAGTGACACTCGTTGAAGAAGTGGAAGTGCGTGATGATTCGACGGTAACTATTAGGTTTAATTCAGGGAACCAGCGAGTCTGCGAGCAATCGCTTACCATCCCCATCTTACCGAGGCACGAATGGGAAGACCAATCAGCGTTAGCCAATGTCGCTGGATTTGAATTACTCCAGGGTACTACCGAAGCATTAGTTTGGGACAATATGTCACCTGTTGGGAGTGGGATCTTCAATGTGACAGGGTCTCAGTCTGACCAGTGGCTTGAAATGACGCAGTTCGATGCTCATTTCCTCACTGATGCACCACCAGAAATCGATTCACGGTATCATGGCGGTCCGTCATTCGACCGGCTCAGGATGATAGTCGCCCCATCGGACGAAGCCGCCCTCGAACTCGTTCGACAAGGCGAGGCTGATATCATTGGAGATGGATTGAGTAAGGATCTTGTTCCACAAATTGGTCAGGCCGAGACGCTTCAATTAAAAGTGGATCAATCCCGTTCGTTTTACACAGTTGGGTATAACACGACTAGAGCACCATTAACAAATCCGAATTTCAGGCGGGCGGTAGCTCAATTACTCGATAAAGAATACATCACGGACGTTATTTTCGGTGGGTTTGCTAGCCCGACTGTCGATCCAATCCGCGATGAAGACTGGTCGCCGAGCGAATTCCAGTGGAACGGCACAGATCCAGTTGTGCCTTTCGCAGGCGATTACGGTGAATTAGCAGTTGATGAGGCTATGAGTAATTTTGTTGACGCTGGATACCAATATAGTAGTGAGGGAGAACTCTTGACGAGGACCGAATAAGAGTATGGCCGTCTATTCCGTATTCATCACGTTGGTCGCGATTGTGATCGTAATGGTAGTCGGTAGTGCCTACTACATTGTTGGGCCGGATCGGCTTAGATACCTCCGGCAGGAATATCGAACAACTCTCGACGAAAACTCGTTGTATTTCGGGTTACTGTTAGGTGTGCTGGTAATTAATAGTCTGAGTCGAGAAACTGTCACGGATGTTTCCTGGATCATCGGGTGGAATCTCACAGGCCCAATCTTTAACGTCGAAGGGACGTTCGTAGCGTGGTTACAATCCTTTGCTAATCCGGTACTGACGACGTATTTTTCATTTGTGTACGTATATGGCTATGTCTTCTTGTTGGTGTTCCCGGTAATCGCATACGCTGCTATTCAATCATCAACACACCTCCGAGCACTCGTCAGTGCCTACATATTCAATTACGGTATTGGTCTCGTGTTCTACGCGATGTTCGTTTCGTATGGACCACGCAATTTAATGCCAGATATCGTGGATCCATTGTTGTACACGACGTATCCCCACGTCCAATTTTTGACATCGATCGTTAATTCGAACACGAATGTATTCCCGTCGTTACATTCGTCGTTGGCAACGTCGGTCGCGGTGTTCGCGTTTCGGACGAAAATCATTTACCCGGTGTGGTATCCGATCGCAGCGGTGTTGGCGGGGAGCGTTATGATAGCGACCATGTATTTAGGGATTCACTGGGTAGTAGATGTGATCGCGGGAGTCGTCTTGGGAGTAGTGAGTGTCAAACTCGGTTTCTTGTTTGCCAACCGCAGTCAAGGAGGCATTAGGGAGTCAGCGCGTCCCTGGTTTCTACAAAAATAGTTAGGAGTACATACGAGAACACGATGGTTACTAGCAAGAGTGTTCCCCACACGATGCCGGAGAACACCAAGGGTGGGAGAATCATTCTGTTCCCTCCTTGGTCGTCGATGAAGTAGATTGATCAGTGTTATTGATTGAGAGTGACCTGATTTCGGTCGCTAATTTATCATGATTGAAATGAGAACTCGAGAGACTAATAGCGAGTAGGGAAATTGCAATTGACACGCCAGCTGCGCCAACGAACGCAACAAAAAACGAGGCGGGAGGGAGCACAGTACCAATTGATGGGAGTAATTCGAGAAAGCCCCGGGTGATCGGGAAATACGTGATCCCGACGAGGAGTCCGAGGAAGCTCGCAATGAGCGCACCGGCTTCAGTGATTTTGGTGGAGAATAACCCGGATAAAAACGGAACGACGGTTGCGGCTGCGAGGAGATCAGCCAGTAGGAACAGTTCAAGTACGCTGTAGCCTTGAGCCCCGATGAAGATGGCGCCTCCCGCGACGGTAATGGTGACAATTCGGGCTGTAATCGATAATTGGCGTTGAGTGACGGATTCAGTTATGAGTGACATGTCGGCCGTGACAATGCTCGCAATAGCGTTGAGCATTGTATCGGCGGAACTCATGACGAGTAATAACGCGAGTAACGTAATTAAAAACGCAATCCACTCGGGGAACGCCTCGAGTAACACCAAGAAAAACGCGATGCTCCCGTCTGTGGGTGATTGAATGAGATCGAGTCCCACGGCGGTAATCCCGAATAATCCGGGGAGGAAAATCATAGGTATTACAGCGAGTGCAGCGATTGGGAAGGAATGAGCGACCGTTGCATCGGAGGCTGCGGCGAAGACGCGTTGCCAAATGCCTTGGTTGAATAAATTCGCTGCGAGGATGGCTATCATGACGTATAATCCGAATATGATCCCGGGGCGGAAACCGGGAGAGAGCAAATCCGGGTTGGTCGCCGTAATGGCCGAGTACATGCTTTGTGTGCCGCCGAGAGCGAGGATCGCTCCGGCGAAACCGAGGATGAGGATTGGGAGGATCAGGAGCGTTTGGAGTGTATCGGTGAAAATACTCGCAACGAGGCCACCGTACGCGGTATAGATTAGAACGAATCCGCCGATGAGGACGGCTGTTTGCCATTCCGGGACACCGGCGATTAACGCGAGCGCGCCGGCGATCCCTGTCATTTCGGCAGCGAGGAAAATAAACATATAACTGATGGTGATGATGAGGACGTAGGCGTACATGAGACGACCAAATCGGACATAGACGTATTCGGTTAATGAGTGGCCGGTGGGGAGGAGTTGTCTGACGCGGATGCCGATCCAAATGAAGGCGATTAATGGTAAGGCGGATCCAATCGCGTACCCTGCAACAGCGGTGATCCCGCCGAACATTGCGCCGGCTTCGGCGGGGCTAAATAATATCCAGGCACCCATCATCGATGCGATGATAGTTGCGGTTGTCGTCCCAGTTCTCGTTGTGTTTCGGGCGGTTATGAGGTCTTCTACTGAGTGGATGCGACTTTTACTATAGTAGATCCCGAGAACGGTGAATGCAAGGAGGGTTAGGATTGTGATTCCGAGGGCAAGTGATGTTGTGACCATTACGTTCACGCCTCAACTGTGGTGTCGTAGGCGGCATCGAAAAACGCGGCTTCTAGCTCGACTGTCCGAGTAAACAATTCCGAGACAGTTTGTTTTCGTCGTGGCTGTAAGGTGTGTCCAGCGCTATCGAGTTCGGATCGAAGCCACGTGACGAATTGATTGAATTCTTCGTTGTTATGGAGATCGATCCATTCCTGGTAATAAAACGGGGTGTCCGGTGGGTCTTGGATGGCGGTTGCCCATTCGTTATAGATCCATTCGGCAGGAACGAGGACAGCAAGGGTTTCTATATACCCGCCTTGTCGCGTAGCGCGACCAAGAAGATCAATAAACGATTTTGTGACGGGATGAAGTGCCGGGTTTTGATACGTGTTTTCCGGGATATCGAGGGCTTCGAATGACCGTTCGAAGTACGTGTTTTCTTCATCGGTAAGGGTGTCGAGGAATGCGATATAGTGGCGTTTGGCATCGATTGTCGGTGCTTGTCCAACGGCAAATCCGAAGGCACTGACGAGGGTGTTTACGAAGGCGAAATCTTGGAGTAAATACTGCATGAAGACGGTGGTGTCGAGGGTTGCGTTCCCGAGATCGGTTGTAAAGCGGTGCGTGACAGCTTCGTCCCAGGTTGGTTGCGATTGTTCTTTGAGCCACGTAGATAACGATGGAGTTGGTTCTGTGTTTTGGTTCATTGACATGTGTTGGGGCTAGTGCGAGGTGGTACTGGGTTGTGTCGTTCGTGTTGGTGGCATTCTGCACCCACCATAATATTAGTTATGAATACAAGTGACTAATATCTGGATTGTAAGAACGAATCTCTTCGCTGAGCTCGCAGTAAACCCAACCCTTCGACAAAACAAATCAAATAAGTAACACAAACCCCGGGTCTAGGGAGAATTATCAGCCGGGGAGGACAAATGACTTAGCAGTCGTCAACCGCTCAACCTGCGAATCCGATAACGAAACCTCACTCGCCCCCAAATTCTCTTCTAACTGCTCAACCGTCCGCGCCCCCACAATTGGACTCGTAACTTGCGGATGATGTAATTGCCACGCAAGCGCCACCTGCGCTGGTGTCGCCGACACCTCATCTGCCACGGCCAACACTTCATCCAACACCTCGAAATTCTCCGCCGTCAAATAATGCGATTCAAACCGATCATCCTCCGACGCCGTCGAATCACCCACCCCAGAATCACGCTGATACTTCCCCGTCAAAAACCCCCATGCCAACGGACTCCACGGGACCACCGCTAACTCATACTCCGCACACATAGGGAGATAATTCGGTTCAATCGCCCGATCAACCAAATTATACCGCGGCTGCGTCACAGTAAACGACTCATACCCATGCCGGGTCGCCACTTCGTTCGCTCTCGCTATCTTCCACGCATCGGGTTTCCCGGAGGAAATACCGAGATGCAATACCTTCCCCTCATCGACAAAACGCGATAACGTCTGCATTACCGTCTCAGTCGGCGTTCTATCATCCCACCGGTGACAATACAACAAATCAATATAATCCGTACCAAGACGATCGAGGCACGTTTCAATTTGGCGACGCAGATGTTTCCGATTCAGTCCACGACCGTTCGGATCGCCCGGTCGACGCGGACGAAAAATTTTCGTCGCGATCACGTAATCTTCCCGATCCCGATCCTTCAGCCAATTCCCAATCCACCGCTCAGCACGGCCGTCCCCGTACTTATCAGCCGTATCAATGAAATTGCCACCATGCGCATCATACACATCAAGTAATTCATAGGCGCGCTCTTCTCCGACCTCAACAACCCCATCTTCAGAGTCATATCGTTCTTCTCCACCTACCAACCGTCGACCAAACCGCCACGTGCCAAACGACAATTCACTGACTTCTAATCCGGTATTACCCAGGGGAACTGTGTCAATCGTCATACACCGAGTTTGGGTATATCCCCGTTAAATCTTACACTCCAACCGAAGCCCTAGGTGACAAATAGATTAGAGATCAGGATCGCCTGACTTGATGTGTGATAATAATGCCGGGTGGAGCGGACCGTTAGATGCTAATAATTCCGCGCGGGGTTCAGTATCGAGACTGAAATCAAATTCTTCACCAGCGAGGTTCGTGACCTTCGCGCCAGCCGAGTTGGCAATGACGAGTCCAGCCGCAATATCCCAGGGGTACGTATCGTATTCCCAGACCGCATCAGCACTCCCGCTCGCGAGATAACACAGATTCAATGCCGCCGATCCCAATCGCCGCACACCACGGGCTTCCTCGTAAAAGTGCGTTAAAAACGTCCCATCGGGATCATACCCAGACAATAACATGCTTTCGTCTAGTTCATCGCGATCAGTTGTCGTTAATTCCGAGCCATCTTCTTGGGCAGGATGATCGGTGGAGGCACTGAACATTTCGTCGGTTTCAGGGACATACACAACCCCGAGGACCGGTTTACTGCCGTCTAGTAACGCGATGGACACCGAGTAGTTCGGGTTGCCGTGGGCAAAATTACCTGTCCCATCAAGCGGATCTATCAACCAGGTATATTTGCTGTCGCCTTCTTTCCGTTCGCTTTCCTCCGAGAAAATCCCATGATCGGGGAACTCGTTCTCTATGACAGTGGTAATGATTCGATCCGCTTGATGATCGGCTTCCGTCACAATATCAGCTTTGTCTGTTTTTACCGTTATGGACTCAACTTGACCATGTAATTTTCGTAACGGATCACCTACACTCTGGGCTGCCTCCTTCGCGATCTCTAGTGCTTTTTCGAGTTCGTTTTCGGCCGTCGGTGGTTCTGGTTGAGCCAACAGGTCGCGGGGACCCATGTCGTCGCCCGTTCGGACGTTCCAGCCGAGTTTATTGGCAAGAGCGGTAAAGAAGTGGTCATCGAAACTCGTACGGACGAGGTGGGCTTGTTGCTCAGCCCCGGTGACCGTTATTTCTTCGCCTTCGCGGAGTATAGTGTGGGCTCGTCCGCCGTCGATTAATAGGCTTGCTTGGCCTCTCGTTACGATACGGAGGGTGGTTGCAGGTGAAACGACGACCGGTCGAACCCCCATTTGATGCGTGTGGAGGGGGACTAGTTGGAGTGAATGATTATCAACGGGATAATGGATCGGGCCGTTCGCGGATAATGCAATCCCGGTTGAGCCCGTTGGAGTTGAGACGGCGAGCCCGGTACCCTCAAATTCTCCGACATATTCATCGTCAGCGAAAACTTCCAGTCGGGTTATTTTGCGTTCAATCGGGTTCTCTGGCGGGACATGTTGAACCATTACATCGTTAATCCCAGTTGCTTCGAGGCCTCTGGCTGTGGCGTAGACCTGTTGGCGACTGTCGACCAACGCGCGACCGCGGATGACTTCGTCAAGAGCGCTGTCGAGTTCATGGGGTTCAATTCGCGCTAAAAACGAGAGCGTTCCCGTATTGACACCGATCAATGGGATTTCTCTTGGGGCAAATGTTTTGATGCCTTCGAGGAACGTCCCGTCACCCCCGAGCGTGATGCCGAGTGTCGCGCGGCTTTCGTTGTATACATCATCGATATTCTCCCCGACGTCCACGACAGCTAACCCGATATCCTTCTTCTCAGTCCAGGATTCTAGGGTGCTGAGAGCCTGGTCACTCCCGGGACTGACCACGGCAATGATTTCATCGGTCGTCGCTAAAATTCGACCATGCATTCGTATTGGTGACCTTGGCACTAGTCGTTATTAGGACTTCGAACCAGCATTAGTAGGAGATTCGTAACTGTTGTATTGCCGCACAGCAAATTTAGTCGGTATGCCTGTGAGGGATATTGCGCGGTCGAATGTGGTGACGATTTCGCCTGATGCGAGCTTATCTGAGGTGGTTCGCGTAATGGGTGAGAAATCCGTCGGAAGTGTCGTGGTGGTGTCTAAGGATGGCCCGGAACAGATCGTTAAAGCTATTGCCGTCGATGGTCAGGTTGCCGTTCCGGATTTCGCCGAAGATGTCCTCCAAAAGGTGGGCCATGGTCGCGATGGCCTCGTA
>CAZITY010000036.1:12155-24353 GCA_964542445.1 uncultured Halobacteriales archaeon
GGTGAGTATGATCCAGAGAAAACACGCGTGGCAGATATTAATACAGATGAACTAGTGACGGTAGATGCGGACGCGGGGATTTATGATGTGGTTGAGGAAATGTCGGAACACGGCGTACGGCGAGTACCGGTTATTGAGGGAGATGAATTAGTGGGGATTGTGTCGTTGAGCGATATTATCGTGTTGCTCGGGATGGAACTCCAACATGTAGCAAACACGATTCGAACGGTCTCCCCGGCGTACGAGCGACTCGCGACCGAGCTCTACGAGTAACTCCGAAGGACTGTACTAGGACGGGTCCTTACCGGTGCAGCCGAGGAGAGTCTGGCCCCCGGGGAACACTCTATTTCTAGTGCGAATGGTTGGTTGGGTTAGCGTGCGGCAATAACCTCGATTTCCACCCGAACGTCCGCCGCTAAATCCGATACCTCTACGGCACTTCTCGCCGGCCGTGGTGCTGGCATACGACGGGCATAGACCTCATTGAACGCGTCGAAATCAGTGATGTCAGTGAGGAACACCGTTGCCTTGGTGATATTCTGTATGGTGGTCCCGGCCGCATCAAGAATTGTTTCAATGTTATCGAGTACTTGTTCAGTTTGCGGTTGGATTGTTTCCCCGACAATGTCACCGGCAGTGTTCTTCGGGACTTGCCCGGCAACATAGACCGTGTCGTTGTGAATGATGGCTTGTGAGTATGGTGAGTCACTCACGTAGCTGTCTTCAGTCACTACTGCTTCTGGCATGACTAGCACCACGTCTCCCCGGGACATAAATAATTACTAGGATCACCTGTCCCCACCGCCGATCCGGGGATCACTCCCCTAGACGGGAGCATCGCTATAATCAACACTGATCACTGGGTCACCAGCGCCATTTTGATTGGGTGTAGTGCGCGTCCGAGAACGATGCAATAATACGATCCGTCTACAGAACTACGAATAGTGAATCGGAACGATCGGGCCATTACCGCGCTGGTGATGCTGTCGCATTCGATGATTCATACGTATGAAATGGTCATCCCGTTGTTTGTCGTAATTTGGTTAGTGGAATTCGATGTCATTTCACTCGGATTACTCCAGTTCGATGTAACCACGGCAACGATCGGGATTATTGTGACACTCGGGTACGGAATATTCGGGTTCGGCGCCCTGCCGAGTGGCGTGTTCGTCGACCGAATTGGCTCGCGACGATTGATCACTGTTTGCCTGCTCGGGATGGGGTCTGCGTATTTGTTACTCGGTCTTGCCCCGAGCATGATCGTGATTGCGTTGGCGCTCGTTCTCTGGGGCGTCGCGGCGAGTATCTATCATCCAGCTGGACTGTCGTTAATTAGTAAAGGAGTACAAGAGCGCGGAACTGGGTTCGCGTATCATGGCATGGCGGGGAATATGGGGATTGGTGTGGGCCCGCTCGTTGCTGCGATATTGTTACTGTTTCTTGAGTGGCGGGAAGTGGCGTTACTGTTGAGCATTCCGGCGTTGTTAGCGACGGTGTATGCGAGTCGAGCGCGGTTCGATGAAACCGCTGCTGTGTCCCAATCAGTAGAGGCTGATGGGGGGTCGCGCGCAGAAGCGGGAGTAGAATCGTTCGGGGAGTTCCTTGATGAGTCACGAGAGCTGTTCGTAGGAAGTTTCGTGTTAGTGTTTGTGATTGTGATTTGTTCTGGGTTGTATTATCGCGGGATCCTCACATTTCTCCCGGAGTTATTACAGGGGTTTCAGGGGTTTGATCCGGTTCCGGTTGCCTCGATTATCCCAGAATCGGTCCATGGGATACTCGGGGTTGATGCGGAGAGTAGCGAAGTGTTACGGCCACAGGATTATTTTTACTCAGGGTTGTTGATCATCGGGATTGTGGGCCAGTATATAGGTGGGCGGTTGACTGATCGGTTTCCCGTTGAGTATGGACTGGCCGGCGCGTTCGGGGTGTTAGCAGTGTTGGCGGTGTTGTTTATTCCGGTCTCAAATATTGGGATCGGGCCACTAGTGATCCTCGGAATGTTTCTCGGGGTGTTTTTGTTTATTGTACAACCGATGTACCAAGCAACGGTCGCCGAGTATACGCCTCCGGGAACACGAGGGTTGTCGTATGGGTATACGTATCTCGGGGTGTTTGGCGTTGGGTCGTTTGGCGGGGCGATTGCTGGTGCGATCCTCGCCGTATCGGAACCGTTCTCGTTGTTTTTGACGTTAGCAGGCTTTGCTGTCACGGCATCAATGATCGGGGTGTTTCTGGGGCGACAACGGCAGGGAGAATAGCGTCGATGTTGCCTATAGTGAGTGGTGATTGTTGCCACGGAATCGTTATAGAATCAAGGACCCTACTCGGAGTATGAAAGAGGTCTTTGGTACATTGGTCGGAGAGGTTGTTTCGTTGGTGGCGTATAGTGTGCTCTTCGTGATTATGACGATCGGTGGCTTGTTCACCGAATCGGTAGGCATGCAATATTTGTTATCAGGCGACGTCGTCGTGGGGTTGTGGTTTGTGTATTTTGGGTTACTTGGGATGTTCGTCGGCGTGTATGGATTTGGGTATCGGAGTGTTCTCCCGTTAGTAAAAGGGCGATTGCGCAGTAGCTAGGTGGTTTTTGGTTTTGATTGGTCGGGTAAACAAGTGATATTAGAAGAATATCGAGGGGTTGTCGTGGGAGATGGTGACGCGAGCGTCGGTGCCGAGTGACCGAAGCGTGGTGTGAATTTCTTGTTTAGTTCGTGCGAGTTGGTGTAGCTGTTCGAACTGGTCGTTTTGGAGGAACGCAGGGATAATGATGGCTTGATTAGCAGTGGATGCTTCGGCGACGATGATCAGGTAGTGGGTTTGGTCGGTGTGGTTTCGATAGACATGAGTCGTATCGATGGCGATTGTCTCGACGGTTTCTTCTAGTTGCTTGAATTCCTGATCGGCAACGAGAATGGCGAGGCCGATGGGGTCAGAAAAGAGGGGAGTGACGTCCTTGATGTCGAGCAAGAGTGTGTTCCAGTCGTCGTCTTCGTAGTCATTCGTGATGGCGGAGGCAGCCGAGAGGTGAGAGGTCCACTCTTTATTGGTTTTCGATGGAAGGGGCGGGGAATTGTCCATGTATTATTCCGAGCGGGTAGTCGTAAAAAACCAGCAGGGTCAGGTTTCAGTGAAGACTGCAGCGGGCAGGAGATAACCAGGGTGCGTAGGTATTTTGGGTTGTGCATGGGAGAGTTGACATAGACTATGGGACGAGGTGATGAGCCGGGTATTAGTGCTGAGGTACGGCCAACGACGGCCGTGCGAGAGTGGTTTGAACAGTTGGGGGCGTGCTGTGCCGCCGAGGAGTAT
Organism: uncultured Halobacteriales archaeon; assembly: GCA_964542445.1. GTDB lineage: Archaea > Halobacteriota > Halobacteria > Halobacteriales > Hikarchaeaceae > CAZITY01. The sequence goes on from CAZITY010000036.1 coordinate 15,468, forward strand.
GCGGCCGCACGGGTCCTGATTGCCGATGATGTCGTTTCGTTTGGGACGAGTGCTAATATCGTAGAAAGCCGGGAGCGACTTGAGGAGAATCAATGGTCGAGTATTTGGCCGTATATCACGGATTTTGCGTTTGACCGTGATTCGATTCGGGCGTTTGGATCGGGAGACCATGGATGGGGGGTGAGTGTGTGGACCTCGACAGGGTATACAGAAGCAGGTGACGAGTTCCATCGACCCGGGCGGGCTACGGTGGTGCTAGCGCGAAAAGAGCCGTATTGGCAGGCGGTTCACACGCATTTTTCGTTGTTCCCTGGAACCCCGCAGGAAACATACGGACCGGAAGAGTGAGGAGTATCTGGGAGTTTGTGATCGGAACCCGGTATTTTATGCGGATTCCCGGTTGAGGGTCTTGGAGTGACACTCTGGGAGCGGCGAGAGGAACTGCTCACTTCGTTTGCGGGTGCGTCCCAAATTGCAACGACTATCTTACTCGGGACGGTACTGGCGGTGTATGTTGGAGAACGCGGGTCTCCGTTTGCGGTTGGAATGATCGTTACGGTATATTCGTTCGTGATCATTATTGCTGCACCGGTGTGGGGGACTATCGCTGATATGACGGGTCGGCGTCGGGTGTTATTGATTGTAACGGCTGGGTTTGCAACGGTGAGTGTGCTTCCACTTGTAATTATTCGAGGCGTCTGGGGGCCAATTGGGATTCGAGGAGTGTACGCCGTGTTTACGGCGGGATTCCTTCCGATCGTGTTAACCATCGTATCGAATCGTGGGGGGACCGAGGCCCGAGGCCGGTCGCTCGGGTCGTTCAATAGCGTTCGGTCGATGGGATTTACGGTGGCGTTATTGCTGTCGGGAGTGGTGTTGAGTTATTACACGTATCAGGGTATTTTCCTCATTATCGCCGCCGTGAGTGGGGTCACCGTCGTGTCCGTACTCGGGATTTCTGACCCGACCCCGGATCCGAACAAACAACCATCGTTCCGGGAGCTGCGACGGGGGATCAGGAAACGGTTATTTCCGGGGATTGGCGAGCGTGAGGTATTGACGCGGAATGGGTTACATTGGTTGTATGTTGCATTGGCGTTACGGAACGCGAGTTGGAAGGGCATCAGTAGTTTACTCCCGGTATACCTGATTTTGAATGTCGGTTCGTCAGAGATGGTGATGGGCGTGATTCTTGCATTGGCGCCGGCGGCGGAAATAATCGGGATGTATGGCTTTGGACGGGTGGCGGACACAGTGGGACGAAAGCCGATTATTGTTGGCGGGGTCGGGGCGCATGCCCTCGTTGGGTTCGTTGTGGCGCTAGCGACAACACCCGCTACTGTGCTTGTGGGGCAAGTAGTCGCAGCGGTTGGGTTGCTTATCAAGGGCACTGGGTATAGTGCGTTAGTAGCGGGTTCGCTCGCGTTTATTGGGGATGTCTCGCCTGTTGAGCGCGAGTCACAATTAATGGGGTTGCGGTCCACGGCTAGAGGGATTGGGGGTGTAGTGGGACCGATGCTTATTGGGGGGATTGCTACAGTGTTCTCGTTCGAAGTTTCGTTTGTCGTTGCTGGTGGGTTAGCGGTGATCGGGATGATACTTGTCGGGTTGTTTACGGTTGAGAGCTACCAGGAAGTACACGAGGTAGAATCGGGGATGGCATCCGTTGTAAATTAAAGGCGAGTTACAGCGAATACGGGAATCGTGAAACCCGAATAGATTAGTTAATCGATAGAGAAACCCCGCGTAAGAAATTGTGTTTACTATGAATACGTTAGAATGGATTATTCTTGGGCTCCAGTTTGTTATCTTAGGATTCGTATTTCAAGTATGGGTTTCGGTGAATAATTTATCAGTTGGGCTCGGGCGGATGATAACAGATGGATTATTTGTGGTTGGTGTGTTACTGTTCCTCGTTCCTGTGGGATTATTCGCGTACAATCGGTTCATCGCGCCGCAACCCCGACAACGGTACTAGCACTCGCTCCGACCCGCTAGTCTAGCGTGGAGTTCAGGAGTGAAAAGCGAGAAAGGTTAGTCTGAGTTCGGGTATAGTATTCCGATAGTTTCGTCACGTAACCGGTCCATCCAACCGTAGTCTCCCGTGTCAGTCAGTTCAATCCATATGTACCCCTCGTCCCGACGAGGGTACCCGGGCGGATGGCGGACGTACTCAAAAGCAACTCCTAAGGCCTCCTGAATTTGGTCCCACACCTCTGTGGCTGGCATATAAATCGGGACTTCGTTGTGGCGCTCCCGTTTCCCGGGACGGCGTTGGTTCGCTAGAATTAACTCCTCGAGAAGATCGTTTCCATCTTCAGTCACGGGGCGGCTGAGCGGAATGAAAATCCCCTCGAGTGCGGTGGTTTCAGATGCGATTCCGCCGGTTTTAATGGTGTACGATAGTCCGGTAGTCACTGGAAGTAAGATTCCCCATTGAAGGGTTTCATGGTGGTCGGGAAGCGATGTAACGGGGAGGGTGGGCGTAATGGCTCGCATCCCCCCTGTGGTGTGTTCGATATCGATATTGCGATCAGCAAGCTCAGTAATATCGGGGTTTGTTTCCGATAAGATGGTTCGGACGACATCGAGGAGCGTTTCTTTATCCTGCTCGGGGATCTGGGGGTCGTCTTCGTAAATATCGATTTCTTCCCAGTACGTAATGGTGTATCGCGTCGGAAGGGTGGCGGATGGGTCAGCGGAGAAGGGAATTGGTTCGTTCGGGAATTCCGAGTCAGCGAGGGCGTGACCACCGGTGTTGAGTTTTGATTCGAGGGCGGTGAGGGTGTCGTCGATGTCAGCGTCGGTAAAGACAACGAAGGTTCGTCGCTCGGTCCGGGCCATGATCGCACAATATCAGTACGGCTAACTGTGGAATACGTACACGAATCACGACAGGTTATTATCGTTCATCCCAAACCAGATGGTGACAGGATGAATCAGGGAGATGTCCGTGTTACGCAGGATAATCCGGTGTTATTTGATATGGATGGGGTTCTTCTTGAGGACCGAGGCACCGATCCAGCGGTGTATGCGGAGGCTGGTGAAAAGGCGCTTGCGGCGGTAGGCATTGACCCAGCAGATGAACAGCGAGCGGTGTTCCGGGATCTCGTAGGCGATGAATCACTCGTTGCGGCGTGTAAAGACCTCGGGATTGATGTGGACGAATTTTGGTCGAACAAAGAAGAGTTTGCGAGTCAGCTATCGAACGAACGACTGAAACAAGGGATGCGTGGAGTCCACGCCGACACAGCTGTGCTGGAACAATTGCGTGATGAGTGGACGATGGGAGTGGTCTCGAACAATAGACAGGAAACCGTTGAGTTTGTCACGCGGTATTGTGGGTTCGATTCGGAGTTTGCTGTCGTTCGTGGGCGAGATCCATCGTTAGCGGGATTTAACCATAGAAAACCAGAGCCGTATTACTTACTAAAAGCACTAGAGACCCTGAATAGTGAGTCTGGTATCTATGTTGGGGATCGAGAGAAAGACAGTATCGCGGCGTCCCGCGCTGGGATGCTGTTCGTCCACCTCGATCGCCCCGTGTTCGATACGCATGATGATCCAGCGGATGCGGTTGCGACGATTCGTTCGCTTTCCGAATTACCAGCGGTACTTTCCGACCTCCGTGCAGTCTAGGGAATTGAACACGGGATTCGCGTTGGGGATTCAATAAAAGTTTACAGTGAATATGGGATTAACACATTCAATCCCGGTGGCTGACGGCGATACGATCGCGGCCGTGGAACACGAAGGACCGGGTTCCGAGTGGATCGTGTTCTGTCACGGGTTTATCAGTGATAAGTCAGGGAGTTACGTGGACCGGTGCGAACGGGCGGTGAGCGAGGGGTACACGGCGGTCCGGTTTGATTTCCGTGGGTGTGGTGAATCGAGCGGTTCGTTCATTGACCAAACCCTTTCGTCCCGTATTACTGACCTCACCGCTGTCGTCGAGTATTTTGACCTAGATGAATACGTGGTATTTGGGTCGAGTTTCGGCGGGAAAGTTGCTTTTCATACCGCCGCAACTGATGAGAGGGTCACGGCAATCGGGGCTCGGGCTCCGGTAACCTATCAGGATGGATCTGATGATCGAAGGGCAGTAATCAGGGAACACGGCGTGTTTGAATACGAGACCGGCCACCGGCTAGATGAACGGTTTTTCGCTGATCTCGATTCGTATTCGTTTCTCGAGATTGCGGACGAGATTGATTGTCCGGTGTGTATTTTCCATGGCGGGCAGGATGATTCTGTGGCCTGTTCTGATAGTTTCCGGGCGGCAGTAGCGATGGAAACCGATGTATTGGTGCAGAAGTACGCGGGGGAAGGTCACCGGTTCAGTCGGCACGCCGAATCGCGTTTGCAGGATCAGTTTTTCCAGTGGCTCGCCGACCACCAAGAATAACAAAGCGTTCTATCGATTAGACTGCTCGGAGTCGTTCGATTCGTTTCTCCGTCGGCGGGTGGGTTGCAAATAACCGTTGGAACAAGCCTTTTTCTGCATTAAAGATACAGAGTGCACTGAGGTTCTCGTTGATGTCTGGGTCGCGGCCGGAGGACGCGCCGGATATTTTCTCGAGCGCTCGGGCCAGCGGATCACCCGTCCCGATCGTGGTACTTGCATCCTCATCGGCGACATATTCGCGGTACCGCGAGATGGCGAGAACGAAAATCATCACGAACATGTTAGCGAGGGTGGACGCCGCGATGGCGAGGAAATACGATCCGATATTGCGTTCGCCACCGAAGAGCACGGCGAAGTACGCAACATACCCGACGATCATCCCGATTGATTGGCCGACGACCATGGTGATGACATCGCGGTTTTTGATGTGGGCGAGTTCGTGAGCGATGACGCCGCGGAGTTCATCCCGGTCGAGCAGTTGGATTAATTCGTTTGAGACGGTGACAACACCAGCGTTTCTCCGGCCGACAGCGAACGCGTTCGGGACCCCCATGTCCATGACCATGAGTTTCGGGGTGGGGATGTCGATGTCTCTGGCGAGTTCTTCGGTGAGTTGATGGATCTCACGGTATTTCCCGTCTGTTGGCATTGGTTTTGCTTTTCGTGTTGCCATCCATTTCCCGAGTTTGTATTGAATGACGGGGAGAATGATGATTCCCGCAAGGAGGACTGGGATGAGCGGCAAGTTGAACATGACCGAGAGGATCGTTGCCGCGGAGAGATAGAACGCAAACAGGATCGTTCCGACGAACACCATCCGGAGTTTGAGGCCGAAATCAGTCATATCGGTATATTGTGCATCGGAGGGAATAAACTCGGCGGCACGCATAATTCCCCGCTGTAAAGGGAATTCAGGTGCGCTCGTCAAGGGGTTATGATGGGTGTTGGGTGTTTGGGGGAGTTACGTAACCATCATACGGGGAGGAGTGCAAGCAGAAGCAATGTTGCCGATTGCTGACTCGTTCGAGTATAACCATAATGGAAGTGATATTTTGTATGGTCGAGGGTGTGTAAAGAAACTCGAGGGGTTTCTCGAAGACAACGGGTTGTCTCGGGCGTTACTCGTGTGTGGGTCGAATGTGGGGGCGAATGAGGCGCTCATGTCCCGGGTTACTGGCGGGTTGGGTGGGCGCCTTGAGATGGTATTCGATGAAACAACGCCCGATAAACGAGTTGAGACGGTATTCGATGGTGTTGAGGTCTTAACGGATGTCGATGCCGATGTGGTGGTTGGGTTAGGTGGAGGGAGTAGTATCGATATCGCGCGGCAAATCAGTATTTTTTCGCAAGACAACCGGCCGTTATCGGCGTATCAGGAGGCCGCTCAATCCGGTGAATCATTATATCCCGATCCGACGGGAGAATTACCGCCGGTGATCGTGATCCCGACGACGTTCGCGGGCGCTGATATTTCCTCGGGTGGGAGTCCGGTTGTATTAGATGCGGATGCCTCGCCAACGAATCAACCGATCACAACAGGCGGCCGGAACACCCCTAGGGCCATGGTGTATGATCCGGAACTATTCGAAACAACACCGGACGGTGCGTTAGCCGGGTCAGCGATGAACGGGTTCAATAAAAGTATCGAGACGATTTATTCCCGGAACGACGATCCGATCACGGACGGCACCGCGAGCCTCGGGATGCGACATCTCCGCGACGGGTACCAACACCTCGATGAACCGGCGGGGATGGATCGGGCGGTTGTTGGGATTATTCTCGCGCAATTCAACCGGCGGATATCGGTGATCCACGCGTTCGGCCACGGATTTTCTCGGCGATACCCCGTGCAGCAAGGCAAGATCCACGGAATCGTGGTTCCCCATGTTCTCGAGTACGTGTTCGAGAAGATCGATGGGCGGCGGGACCTCATCGCGACAGGATTAGATGTTGATCATGCCGCGTTATCGGATGAAGAAGTGGCAGAGTCGATTATTCAAGAAGTCGAGGCGATTCGGGATTGTTTCGACTTACCGACCCAGTTACGCGAAATGGACCCAGTTGACCCAGATGATTTCCCTGATATCGCGGAATTCATCCTGGACGACGACCTCATGGAGCTCCGGCCGGTAGGACTTGATCCGACCCCGAGCGAAATCGAAGTTGTACTCGAAAACGCGTGGTAAACCACTCTGGTCGGTTGGGTTCTCGGGTTGGGGTGAAACGAAAGGGTTTGGGGATTCCTGGGTAATTAGGAGAGTACTTCATGGAACCAGCAAGTTCGTATCGATACAAAGAATCGCAGCTGCGTGTCCAGGTGGGTGAAGATTCGTTAGCGGAACTCGAACGAGTGATGAATCGGGAGGGGGCGACGAATGGGTTTGTTGTATGTGGGAATACGGTGGCGCATAAGACTAAGTTACTCGATCGAATAGAAGGAGTGCTCGGGGATTCATACGCTGGATTTTGGGATGGTGTGGAACCAGAATCGCCGTTATCCTCGGTGCTCAATGGTGTAGCTGCGGTTGAAGCGGCTGAAGCGGATCTTTTGATTGCCGTTGGGGGTGGGAGCACGGTGGTGACGACCCGAGCGATATCGATATTGGAAGCTGAAGACGGGGATCCGCACGACATTTGCACGCAATATCCCGAGGACGGGCCGCCAGTGAGTCCCCGGTTGACCGAACCGAAACTCCCGAACGTTGTTGTCCTCACGACACCGACGACAGCGACGAACCGCGCTGGCACGGCCGTCAAAGACGAGGAGACGACGCGGCGACTCGAATATTTCGATCCGAAAACAACACCCCGAGCGGTGTTCATCGATCCGGTCGCGCTCCATACTGCTCCGCTTAGTTTGTATAAAAACACGGCAGCGTCGACGTTTTGCGGCGTGATCGACTCGCTACAAACACCATCATTGACGACGATGAGCCGCGGCGACCTCGAAACAGCCCTTCACCTCTCGACGAAGTATTTGCCCGAGCTCAATGATCAGCCTGAGGACGACACCCCGCGAATTCACCTCGCTGAAGCGGCGTTGCTGTCGAACCGGGCGTCTCAAGCCCGAACCGCCAGTGGTGGAACGGGGAGTATTCAATCAGGGATCGTCCATCAAATCCAAATCCTCTATGATTCAATTCACCAAGGCAGAGCAAACTGTGCTACAACGATCCCCGCACTCGAATTCAATCGGGACGTGTTACTCAGGGAACAAGCAGCAATCGCTGACACTTGGGGTCTCACCACGAACGGTCAGTCGCTCGAAGAACAAGCAACCGCTGTCACAGTAGAAGTCGAGTCGTTCCTCTCATCGCTCGGGATGCCGACGACGCTCGGTGAACTAGGGATTCCGAAAGAAGACATCCCCGAAATCAGTGAGAAAGCCATGCAAGATTACTTCTTACAAACCAACCCTCGGGAAGTCACTGATACCAAACAACTCGAGGAGTTACTCGAATCAGCTTGGTGATCCCCGGAAATTCCCTATTCGATCAAGCGGGAACGAGCCGGGACGATTATTTTTGATTGACGATTACCGCACCCCGAAGGGTATATCGAGGGTTCAATGAGTAATATTCGTGCCGCCCTGCTTCCTCAAAGGTATGAACAAACGATCCTCGTGGTGGAATTTCCCCGATAATCGGGTAGAGAATCGACGCAATCGTTTCCCGCGAAAATCCCCCAGTCGAAAAATACGCGTTTTGACTCGGGATGTTGTCCTCGTCCGCGGTGATTGAGTGACCAGTCGTATCGGTGTTCTTCCACGCCACAGTCTGGCCTACTTCGATTGCAACTTCACCCGGATCGAACGCCGGTTCATCAGTAATAATAACAAGTGCATCCGCTAGCTCGCGTAATTCGGCAACGGACTGATTTTGAGAAGAACTAATCGAGGAATCCTGCGACGTACACCCCGCCGTGCCAGCTATCGCAAGACACGCGAGAAACCCCCGACGATTCATAGCGTACACTCAGGGACCGGGTTTATTGGGACTGTCGGTACACTCACTCATCTCGTAGTCATGCTGAATAGTCGATGTGTCAATCCAATCCGAGTTTCGTTCCTCGTCTCAAAATTTTATCTAGACGCAATTCGAGGAACAGGTGGTTCAGGGGACTATGACCCCTAATTCATGATGACTCATCGGACTTCGAGTAAATCGAAAAACACCTCGTTGTTGGCCGTAATCCATGACGCGAGGAGTTCGTGACTCGACAAGTCCTTCGGGCAAATCGTGCATTTATCGGGTTTATCTTCGTATTCGACAACAACTGATCGAAGACTAGCTGCCGGATGTAGAACAGGGATTGTCCCGTCACTATTGACGGTCCTCTCCTGGCCTAGGGGGTTTCGATTGCTGGTGGTTGATTCATTGGTCATGGTCAGATGACATCGCCAACTGCACACGTCGATAGGGAATTCAATCCCATAATCTAAACTAAGAGTGGTTCATACTAGTATATAGACCGCTATTCCA
>CAZITY010000037.1:0-8371 GCA_964542445.1 uncultured Halobacteriales archaeon
TTTTTGGTTTGCGATTACAAAATTCCACCGCTTTCGTTCACGGCTCTGTTAACTCGAAACGAAGGGCGTCCTCAAGATTCCCCAGTTCATCATCAAGATTTCGGTTAAAGAACGCCTCAACTCCGGGGAGTTTCCCATCTACTACAAATCGATTCACGACGCGTGTCCCTCCGTCTTCGAGTGGAGTTAATTCATGTTCGCCCGTGACTCGCATCACACTCGAGTCACCCTCGAACTGTACACGTTCCCCCTTTACTCGTTCGATATCCCGTGTTCGAACCGACACTGTTTTTCTCACGAATGGAATCGGCAACGAGACATCCCACACAAAACTATCACCCTCATCACGCCAACCGGCCACAACACTAATCGCATCCGCTCGCTTTTTCGGATCTGCAATAAATTCCCATACTTCCTGCGGTGGAACCGCAATGTCGAACGATCTTTCTACCCGCGTTGTCATAGAAACCCCATCTCTATATCAAAAAATACCGCGAAACCCTACGTCGGTCGGACACGCCACGTGGTCGAACGTGCCCGACTCCATTTTTCAATCGAGAGTTCCTCTGTCCGCTCATCAAGTCGGGGTAGCCGGACACCGACTTGTTTCGCCGACAGCCCGATTTGATTGGCCACATTTTTCGCGCGGAAATACTGCTCACCGCGAGAGACCTGGTCTTTTAGATATGAGAGGATACGACGATCTTCATCACTGAGGTCACTCATTATTCAATTACTAGCGATGAACGCACTAAACGGTTTCCAGACCCGAATCCCCATCATCTCAAAACCTCCGCCGATTCTCACTATTATTAATATACGTGCGTCACAACGATTGCGAGCATTGCCGCTACCACGGCGAGCCCAAAGAACACCCCGGCCGATATACCACTCGGGAACAATCCGTACCCAATCGCACTCCCAACAGCTAATAAACTCAGAATAACCATCAGCCCGAGCCGACGATCCCCCGAATCATTAATCATAGTATCACTCATTCTATCAAACCGGTTGTATACCCTCGTAATAGAACCTACCGGAAAAACCACAGCACCCTATGAGATCGTCACGTACTCGGATTCCTCGTTCAACGCTAAATTCGCTGCAATCTCTGCATTCCGCATTGCATATCCCGCGGTTTGTTGCAAACTCACTAGTACTTCTCGTACCCGTAACAAATCGTCATTCGGTAACTCCGGGAGGTCATTGAGAATTTCTCGTTCTCGATCCGAAATCTCGTGGAACATTTCCCGGACTTCAATTGTCAACTCATAATCCCGTTCTACCGCTGCTTTCACGGCCGTTGCCGTGATCTCATCGACTTTGTCTGTAAACTCTCGGATCCGCCGAATCGCTCCCTGATCCACATCAATAGAATTATCCTCACTCTCCACAACAATTTTCGCAATATCTTCTGCATTGTCCGCTGTTAACTCCAGATTCTTCGCAATCGATCGATACCCGATTAGGGGAAACCCGCTTTTTAGCCCGACAGCCCGAGCGAGTGTTGGATTCTGATACGCAGTGAAAATCAACCGGAGTAATAACACGAATATCTTGTTGGCTTGTCGTTCTCGATTCAGCGCTCGCTCTGCTAAATCCGGATTTTCTAATGCTAAGGCCTTGATTGCTTCGCCCCGCATTGTACTACCCGTATTTTCCAGTCGTTCCAACAGGTTGTTCAACGTGAAATCCGCTGGGTCAACAGAACAACGAATCGCAATCCGATCCGGAGTCTCCTCAATTACCCCTAGCCCCATCAGTTGTGTCTCAGCTTGGTACACTGCATTAATTGTTTCACTGTCGAGGGTGTCACCACTTTCAACATATATGATTCGTCTTCCGAGAACGTATTGCGCCACGATGGCTCGTTCAACAGCATCAGCATCGAGATGTTCAGCGTGAATCACTGCCTCTGATTCACCGGTCTGTGTCGACTCAGGCATCACCGTGAGCGTACCTTTCCCCCCGACGCGGAGGGAGATTTCATCTCCCTTCTCAACATGGTTTTCTTGCGCCCATTCGGCTGGTAGTGTCATCGCCAAGGTCGATGGCCCCAACCGTTGGACCTTTCGCGTCTCCATATATTCCATATATGCGGACGAAACCTTAATTTTGACTATATGGACTTATATACATACAAATTTATTACTCACTATTAATATAATATTAAAACGGACTCATTGGTCTCTCTCAGCGTAATTTCTCACACGATTTTCATCATCCGACGCTCCACCCGACCCACCCGAACCCGATGCCAGCCCCGTAACGACTCGTCCACTGACGCATCGCCTGTATCAACCCGCAATACTGGTAATCCATCTAATTTCCGCCGCGACGCCACAATTTCTACCTCACACTGCCTGATAACATCGGGCGAAATCTGTGCATTCCCTCGACCGAATACGAACCCTTGGCCACCGATCGGGGATACAACAATTACTGCTGGACCATCCACCACCGATAATAGCTCTTCTTCATTCGCATCCTTAACTAGCACTTCCCCATCCCGCCAAACGTCGACCCCTAGCGGGCTCCCCTCGAAACCAAGTTCATGCTTGATCTCACCAACGGTACTCCCTGGCCCGAGTATATAGAGTGTCTTAGGCTCCATCTCCATAACAAACCCATCAACCACGCCCGCAACCGTCCCACCAGCCAGTTGTTTCATCGATTGTACCTCCTCACCAACCGGCACAGTCACTACTGCTTTTAACTCAGTCTCCACTCTCCCCTCTCGATACGCCTCCTCATCCAAATCAACCACTTCTCGCCGCTCAACATTATCGAAAGTTGCGACAATCCTCCCACTCGCCTGCGGGTTCACCCCAAACACAGAGGAATACACCTTGACCCCAGCTGGCACTCCCAACATCGGTATTGAACTCTCAGCCTCCTCAAGGGCCAGCGCCACATCCACCGCCGTGCCATCACCTCCCACAAACAAAATAACATCAACACCCCGATCAACGAATCCTAACACCGCATCATGCGTATCCCGTGCACTCGTCTCGGACGATGCCGGTTCCCCCACGACCACCGGATTGAACCCCACACTCCGTGAAACATCCTCGCCCATCTCCCCACTATACGTAACAATCCTACAACCCGCCTGATATTGCTTCACTGCCTCAAGCGCCTCGCGCCCCCGATCCTGCGCCCGGGGTTCCGCACCCAACTGTCGTGCCTCCTCAACCTTCCCATCCGTCCCCTTCAACCCCACCCGACCACCCATCCCCGCAATAGGATTCACTACCAACCCAATCTCCATACCACACCTACCAAACTGCTCCGTAAAAACAACCCGACTACTCCACCCATCAAAAATCCAACTCTCCCTAGCACCCTTCACGCATCACGTGAAAGAAGACTTAATTCATCTCCATAACAACCTCCGATCATGCTACTCTCTACCGGTCTCCCCGCCAACGAAGCAGGCATCATCGTCACGGTTCTCGGTATCATCATCACCGCACTCTGGATTCGTCAACTCACCAAATAACTTACTCCGCCACCTCCACACGCTCTCGCAACCACTCCTCCGCCTGACACACCACCTCCTCTTCGCCACCTTCAATCCGAATACGAACCACCCCGTCACCCGGATAACTCCCCACCGTCACCCCAAATTCTTCACGTAACTGTCGCACTCTATCAATCAACGCACTTTCCGGTTCTGCCACCGGCACAAACCGTCGATACCGCGGCGCTCCCACAAACTCATCTGCCACCTGAGCAAACATCGCTTTCATTTCCTCAGGTACACCAGGCAACACATACACCGGAACTTCATCCGCACCCTCAATCACCGCACCTGGTGCCACTCCTTCCGTGTTTGGAATCATCCTGGAACCAGTTGGTAAATCCGCCGTCCCGTCCACTAACTCAGAAAACGTATACGAAGAATGCTCATCAATCCAATCAACCGCCTCCGAATGTTCCACCACATCCAACCCCAGCCCCCTTGCAACTCCCTCAATCGTCACATCATCATGTGTCGGGCCAAGACCCCCTGTTACAACCACCGTATCAAACTCTGCCCGCATTTCATTCACCACCCTCGCAATATCCGACACCCGATCCGGGACCACAATAATCCGCTCCACCGATACACCCCGTTCCGACAACTCTCGCCCCAACCACGCCGCATTCGTGTTCACGGTGTCACCGGCTAATAACTCATCACCGATCGTAATCACCGCTACCTGCATACCTAATGAACACCATGGCCACGCAAAAATCCCGCTATCACACCGTTACTCATCATCAGAAAACAAACCAACCTCTCCCCGACGTTTCCGAACTTCCTGTAATTCGCGCCATAAATACACCCCACCCCCGATTAATACCAAGAATGCAATCCCAACAATCCCCCCAAACAACCAGAGGTCCCGGACGAGATAATACCGAATAATAATTTGATCGGTTTGGACATCCTCCCAAAAAATATGTACCTGTCCTTCACGCAACTCCCACTCGTAATCCCGAGGCAATACCCGCCCAAACAACGGATATTGAATCTGAGCATCTTCTGGTAAAATCAACTCGTGCGACCCTGATATCACCGTTGGCACCCGCACATGCTTCCCACTCGTCGGGCCGCTATACGCGAATTTCCCATTGTTCGCCGGTAAAGAAATAATCGTGTACGCACGCGTTTTAGAAACCGACATCCCACTAGTCCCAACTACTGTCCCATTCTGAAACTGAAACTTCACCCCTCGCGGATCAATCGGCCGTTCATTATTAAACCGATCAAATTCATACAACCGAACCTCCGACCGATTCGAAAAATTATAAACTGCCCGATACTCCCCATCAACTACTGTAATTGTCCCATTCGCCTGCGTATCCCAGTCATACGCCACATCCTCGGAGAGCGCCTCTTGATCCACCTCACCAGGAGATAACACCGTACACCCAGCACTCCCAACGAGCAATAACACGAAGACCCCTGCGAGAACCTGCCGACTAGTCACGGAATCACACACATTAATTCAGCCGGAAGATACTCCCCTATCGACGCAAGTAACCCCGGCGGATCCGTCGATTCACGACACACAATACTATGCTCTAACAACCCTAACCGCTCAACCCTCACAATATCATTGGCGTGACCCGCCCGATTCACCGTTGACCGCACTTCACTTCGCGTCGTACTATTAACATTTACTCGACCTGGGCCCCGTTGCCACTCAAACAACCGATCCCGCTCAACCGCAGCCAACGCTGGCTCCTCACCATACTCGAATCGTAACCGGACATGTTGCACTAACCCAAACCGTTCACGAATTTGACTCGGCGACCCCGGCCCGAGTTCAAATTGACTCGCCGGAATCACAACTTCCTCCCCAGCATCCACCACAAACCCCGTGTCATTCCACGACTCCAAAGTACCAACATATACTTCTCCCGGAACAAAATCAGGCGTCACTTCACCCCACGCCTCACGTAAGACATTCCTCGCCGCCACCGCATCCTCACCCGTGACAGTCACCGCCGGAAACCCATCATGCCGAACACCGATCTCAAACGACACAACTAACCCGCCGAGCTGATTCGCAACAACTGACTCTAACGACCGTAACGACCGGTCCAACGCCTCGCCCTCGACGTATATTTTCGTCGCGAGCACTACCATCTCAACTGCTCGCTGTTGCCTCTACTTCAGTGTTTAACTCCTTCTCAAGCGAGGAAATCCGCTCCTCCATCGCCTCAACTAAATGGTCATTATCCATCGATTCCAACACCCCTCCACACTCCGGACACTCAAACCCTAAATCCATTGCTTCACCGAATTCGAATCGGATGGAACAAGACTCACATAAATAAAACTCATTATTTTGCTCATACGTTCTCCGCTCATACAACGCCTCAAGCAACCGCTCCATCTCTTCTACTAAATTATCAGGGATGTTCTCGTATTCAAACGTCCACAAATACGTCAACCAACCCGAATCCTCATCACGCACCCGCCGATACGTCGCTAAGTCACTCTCGTACAAAATAAACAACGTCCGCCGAACGTCATTCAACTCCAACCCAAGTTCTTCCGCTAACTCCTCATCCGTCACCTCACCATCTGGAGGAGCCGCCGCAATCGGCATGCCACGCGGCCCAACAAGTTCGTGCAGATACTTCTGGATAACGGGATCTTCAAGGAGCGACTCAAACGCCATTAACGGTAATCGTGGACACACGCGCTTAACGCTTATTACCTATCCAAAAACCCGCATCCATTTCCACTCGACACTCCTCAATGCTACCTACTACTCAATTGGTTCCACTGTTTTCCCAGCTGGTTCAGGGACCACTCGTTTATTCGCATCGCTCCACTGCTGATCTAATTCATCACCTTCAAACAACCGATCAAGGAACACGCCGAGTGCCGCAATCTCTGAATGCGGCTGGTTCGTCACCGCGATATTCCAATCAGCGGTTTCATACACCGTAAATGGTACTTTCTCGGCCCCTACGACGATCAATAACCCAGAACTATTACTCGCCCGTACCACTGGCACAACATCTTGGACCGGTTCTCCATACATCGTCAAATGCGCAATCATGCCATCCCACGCGTCAAGAAACGACAACGGATCGTCTGATGTTTCAACCACAAACGGCCCACCGAAATCACGCGTTACCTCGGTAATTGTGTCGACGGCAGAACCAGCGGCACTCGGTAACACAACCTGATCCGCCCCTAGCGCCCGCGCTGTCAGCCCTACATGCGTCGTGGTACGTTCGTCCCGACCCGGGCGGTGACCGAGTCGAAGCACAACAACGTCCGGCTTCGTAGTCATCGCATTGAATTATGCTGTACAGCTAAAAGGCGTTTGTGAACAACACCGAGATCGGACAGCGACTGTTTATTTATTGAACTACACTTGGGGTGTTGATCAGAACGCACATCAAACACCGCATCATATACCGGATAAATGGAGTTGTCGGATAATCGCATCGTCATTACTGGGGGGGCTGGTTTTATCGGATCCCATCTTGCCGATTATCTTTGTGAACAGAACACCGTCATTGCGATCGATGATCTGTCACACGGGAATCCGGATTGGATTCCATCAGGTGTCGAATTCCACGAAGGGAATCTCACCGATCGGTCGGTAATTAGCGCTGTTTTCGATCAGGATATCGATGCAGTGTTTCATTTTGCTGCTCGAAAAAATGTGAACGATCCATCTCCACGAGATCAATTCGAAACCAACCTTACCATGACTTATAACTTACTCGAAGAAATGAACCGATACGACATCACTCGGTTCGCATTTGCGTCGTCGTCCACAGTGTATGGTGAGGCACCACGACCCACCCCCGAAACCGAATCGTTCAGCCCCATCAGCCAGTATGGTGCGGCGAAGGCCGCTGAAGAATCGTTATGTCACGTGTATGCCCATAGTCATGGATTCACCACCTGGGTGTTCCGCTTTGCAAACGTCGTAGGCTCCCGCTTGCAACCGGGCGCAGTCATCGTGGATTTCATACAGAAATTACAAAACGATCCAACCGAACTCGAGATTCTTGGGAATGGTGAACAAGAAAAATCCTATTTATATATCGAAGATTGCATTGATGCGATGCAGTTCGTGGTATCCGAAACGAATGACCCAATGAATATCTATAACCTTGGGACCAGGTCCGCGACAAACGTCACGGAAATAGCGGAAATCGTCGCAACAGAACTTGCAGTAGATCCAGATTTCACGTACACAGGCGGCGATCGGGGGTGGAGGGGAGATGTTCCGCTCATGCAGTTGTCGATTGATAAATTACGATCACATGGCTGGTCTCCGAGCTACACTAGTTCAGAGGCAGTGCGAGCGGCAACTAGTGATCTCGTAGCAGAATACTACTCGGACTGATTCCGCGCTACTTTGATAGTGTTACCCCTAAAATACGTGAATAGATGCAGTTCTCTATTCCGATCTCGGCACCCGCGTTTCGACAACCGGAGTATACGGGTGAGAACCGATGTATACCGTGTACGATTCTTAATGTCGCGATCACGATATTTGCTGCCGGCATAGCTTTCGCCCTTACCGTATCGGAATCAGTACTACTGGGACTCCTTTCGGGGTTATTTGTCCTTACCTTTGGGGCGATAGTGATTTATTTCCGTGGCTACCTGATCCCGGGGACTCCGCAAATCACGAGTCGGTATTTCCCGAATTGGGTGCTTCAGTGGTTTGATAAAGCTGGTCCACCAGAAGACATCGAACCAGAATTCGTCTTACGGGATCTTGGGGCCATTGAGGATTGTGAAGACGGGGACGATCTGTGTCTTACGCAGTCCTTTGAGGAACGTTGGTGGGACCGGATGGGTTCACTCCGAGATTCGGGCACGACTCATGAGGATCTC
>CAZITY010000037.1:8413-23133 GCA_964542445.1 uncultured Halobacteriales archaeon
ATCGGCCAATGGGAGTCTCGGGCCGTACTAATCGCTGACATTGCAGCTGCGAAAGAGTTCACAGCAACGGGTAATTCCTTGTGGAATTCATTACGGACTGATCAACAAGGAACCGTTCTCAATGGACTCCGGGCGTTCCTCGGGCGGTGTCCAGCGTGTGAAGGACAGATTGATTTTGAATCAGATACGGTTCGATCCTGTTGTCAATTTATGGAAGTCGTTGCTGCTTCATGTGTTGACTGCGGTGCTCGTATTTTCGAGGTAGAAACACCGAAGCAAAAATAATGAATTGAGAATGTTATGTGAGGCACACCGTCGAGAGGCGTCATTGCTAAACCAACTACGTGCTTAGGAGGACTTGTGCAGGTCGTGGACTTCGATCCGGGGGTCGGGCACTTCTCGTATGACCCTGAGGACGGTATTGATGAGGATGAACGAACCCCGAGTTTACTAGTGGCAGACGACGGCCGAATCCACCAGGTGTCCCTCTCCCCAGGAGAGACACTTTCGTTTACCCTCGGTGATCGGTACTGCGCGGGTACGTACGCTGGTGATACGCATAAATCGTGTGACAATTCAGCAGCACCTGCGTGTCCAGAACATGCTGATACGTGGCGGTGTGCCCGGTGCACCGGTACTTGTGAACTCCCTTTGCCATCGTGTAAGGAGGTTCACGCTGTGTATGTGGCCGCGTTTGCGCCGCGAACGTTCAAAATCGGGGTGACACGCCTCTATCGTGTGTATGCGCGGTTATTAGAACAAGGGGCTGATTTCGGTGCGCATATTCATACCGTCTCGAATGGTCGGATCGCTCGACAACTTGAGCAGGAATACGCTCGGGAGATCCCTGATCGAATCGCGATTTCCGAGAAATTCGCAAGTTTGGTCGAATCAGTAGATTTGGACGCGTGGCGTGCACTCCTTGATGACTTCTCGGTTCTTGAGACGTTTGACTTGGAGTATGGGTTGTCCCTTCGGACACAGCCGTTACAGGAGACGCTCGCTACTGGGACAGTACTCGGGGTTAAAGGACGGTTGCTAGTATTAGAGCATAGCGGGGATAGGTATGTCGTGGACACTCGTGAGCTCATTGGGCATGAGTTGTTGCCTGTGGCGACGGATCGTGAACTCCAATCTAGCTTGGGGAATTTTGGGTAGCTTCAGTTGGTACTCCCAGTTCACTGCTCCCAATCAGGAATGTCCCGTTCGATGAACCTACCAGTTCCTGGTTCAGCGACAATTTCCCCATTTTCAGCGACTAGTTCACCGCGGACGTATGTTCGCTCAACTTCCCCCGAGACTTCCATGCCGTCATAGATTGAATACGTGGAATTGGAGGCGTTGTTCGCTGCTGAAATCTCTCCACCGCCATCGGGATCGAATACCACGATGTCTGCATCAGTTCCTGGATCGAGTGTCCCTTTTTTCGGTAGTCCAAAGGTTTGTGCGGGGTTTCGACACATCAGTTTCACAAGGAACGGCAGTGCGTAGTCACGTTGATTCACTGCTACCTCGTGGAATACTGGGAAGCTATACTGGATCGAATTGGCACCGAACGGTGAATCCCACCAGTTATCGACGTGCTTGAATCGTTCATGGTAGACGGCATGATCAGTTGAAACAACACTCAACGTTCCACCGGAAAGATATTCGAACAAAGCGTCTTGGTCGTCTGGCGTCCGGAGCGGTGGGGCGATTAACGGAAGGTGACCCTGGTCATGATGGGCGGTCCGGTCAAGGGCAGTATAATGAGTACATGTCTCAGCTCGGATGTTTGACCCGTCTTCTTGGAACCAACTGATCGCTTCGGCTGCTTTTCGACAACTGGTGTGGACGCCATAGTACTTGACTCCTGTTTCAACGGCCATTCGTGCAGCGTCCTCCGCGGCCATAGCTTCCCCGTAATCAGGTCTAGAATCAGGATAGTCCGTAGGAGCACCCCGGTCTTCACGTTTGAATTTTTCAGTGAGCGCCTCACAGATTGAAGTGTTCTCGGTATGCATCGCCGCAACCGCGTCTAATGCAGCTATTTGGTGGAATGCCTCCGCCATGAATCCGTGCGAAATCCCGACTGCATAGTTTGACATGAACATTTTGAACGATGTGACTCCCCTGTCGATAGCGGGTTGTAATTCGTCAAAAGTTTCTGGTGATTCTCGATGGAGGACACCGTGCAACCCGAAATCGACGTAACTCCGATTTTCTCGCTTTCGTTTGTTTTCAATACCGGTGATTAGATTCTTTGAGTCGTCTCCAACCCGACGGTTGCCACCTTGGAACGCGAAATCGATGACGGTTGTTACGCCACCGAGGGCAGCGGCTGCTGTTTCGGCTTGCATCGTTCCAGCGCGAGTCTCGGGTGCTTCATCGATATGGACGTGTGGATCAACGATCCCAGGCATCACGAGTTTTCCCGATACATCGACTCGAGTGGCGGCAGTCGGGAGGTCCTTTTCTCGACCGACGGCGACTATGGTTCCGTCATCGATAGCAATACTGGCCGCGAAACAATCTGTTGCAGTAATAATCTCACCGCCGGCGATAACCGTGTCAACCGTCATGACCCCCGGTTCGAGACATTATCGGATAAAAACCACTGATAGCCACTATCACCTGTAATCGTTCACCGGGCCCCCTGTTGAGGATGATTTCGCAGCATTGTTCGGTGGTGTGGATGTTGATCCAGAATAGCCCCCTCCGGATACGACGATGATAACTGCTTGTGATTTGAGCCCATCCTCGGTGACCTAGGCCATTGTGGTTACTGATTCCGATTGGACTAGTATACCAATCCTTTTCGGTACGCAGTCCGAACGAAGATTTATGGCAGACGAATCGGATGACGCAGACCGCGAATCGGAAGGTGGAGAGGAAGAGAAATCATTCCGTGACCGAGTTGAGGAAATCCGCGAAGAACGAGGCGAGGGCGACGAAGAAGGATCTCGTGCTGATCGTATGGAAGAAATGATGGGCGGTGGTGGCGGGCCTGGGGGTATGGGCGGCGGGAATCCATTCGCGCAAATGATGGGCGGCATGATGGGCGGCGGTGGCCCTGGTGGTATGGGTGGCGGTCCAGGAGCCGGCCCAGGAGGCCCCGGGGGAAGACCTGGCGGCGAGCAACCCGACTTCGATACCGAAGCACTCGAAAATGAAGTCCAACGACTCCGAGATGAGGTTCGAGATGCAACACGAGAACTTCGCCGCATCGCGGACGCTCTTGAAGACGACTAGGGACGAACGCTAGAACGACATAGATTGCTTTTTCTCGTACAACCGTTAGAATTCGGCCGATTACTGGTCCCTAGTTCGCTGGAGTCGAACGTTTACGTTTCCGCGGGAAGGTTATGACTTTCCGGTGATTTTTGTTTGCGATATTACTGGTCACCCGGAGGGTGTTGGAACCGACGTGATATTGTTCCGATATGCCTGAATCAATACGCCTATTCGCGTTCCTACAAATTAGGTGAGTAGTATCAGTCGAGTGGATCAATCGTGACGATACCAGAAGAACGAATAGAACGGTTACACGAACTAGCCCGGGTCGCAGCGAAGGCCGGGAATGATTGTCGCGCTCGTGAATACGTTCAGTTAGCTCGGCGGATCGCAATGCGGAACCGGGTCTCGCTGCCTCGGACATTCAAGCGATTTTCATGCGAGAAGTGTGACCGGTATCTCATCCCATCGAAGAACGCGCGGTTCAGAATCCACGATGGGGAATTAGTGGTGACGTGTGACTGCGGACACATTGCACGCCACCCATATAAACACTGAAACCTCCTGACGGCTTGTTTTTGGTAATGACGAGTGACACAGCCCGCGAACACATTCATTCGCTGGATGTGACTGTTTGGGTCGGTAAGAACGGGATAGGTGCCGTTACCGACGAGTTATCCAATCAACTAGAGCAAGAGGATTTCGTGAAAGTCAAATTCCTTCGGTCGGCCCGTGGCAGTACTGACACCGAGTCATTAGCTGAAGCGCTCGCAGACCAATCAAATTCGATCCTTGTGGAGACACGGGGACACACAGCTGTCTACCAAGCTAGATGATCGACATCGCTCTTGCGGGTCTGTTTATTGCTGACGGCCTTGCGCAATTCAATATCCCGCAGGATTACCCGAGGGGACTAGTACAGGGCGTAAAATTCTTCGTTGTCCTTATCATCGGGTATCTCGTTGGGAAAACACTCATTCTTCCCGTCGTCGAACGGATTCTCGGTCGATATAGTCTTGATCGGCACGCCAAACAACCACTCAGAAAAATCGTCTGGCTCGCGTATATTTTTGCTGTTGTTGGCTTTGCCTTCGGTTTCGCTGGCTTCGGTAGCATTCTTCGGTCGTTAGCCACCATCGCTGCTGCGGCAACCCTCGCTATTGGGTTTGCTATGCAGGATGTCATCAAGAATTTCGTCGCGGGAATCTTTATTTTCACCGACAAACCGTTCCGGATCGGCGACTGGATCGAATGGGATGATTACTCGGGAGTCGTTGAGGACATTTCGTTACGGGTTACGCGGGTTCGGACGTTCGACAACGAACTTCTCACTGTCCCGAACTCCCAATTGACGGATGGAACAATCAAGAACCCCGTGAAGGCGGATAAACTCCGTCTCAAGTTTGTCTTCGGAATTGGGTATGATGACGACATTGATCAAGCAACGAACATTATTATTGAGGAAGCCGAAAATCACTCGGGTATCCTCGATGATCCGGCTCCCGGAGTTCGCTTAACCGAACTCGCCGACTCGTATATTGGGTTGCAATCCCGGATCTGGATTGGGAATCCAAGCCGATCTGATTTCGTTCGGATACGCGGCGAATACGTCCAGAACGTTAAAGAACGATTTGACCAGGCTGACATCGAGATTCCTTTCCCACAACGGGACCTCTCTGGAGAACTCGCCGTTGGTGATTCGATCGGAGATTAACTTTCTCACTTCCCCGAGTTCGGTATCGGACACACCTTTCAGGGTTCCCTGCATACTGCAGGGTATATGAGTGATATCGATTCGGAGTACGATGAAATGTTGTGGCGTGATGATGCAACATCGCGTTTATTGTCCCTTCGCGATCGATTTGTATCCACCCGGGATGTTTCGTCGGTCGATGTATCGAATATCAATACTCACGTTCTTTCAGAGCCGATTCACGCGCCAGAGGATCAGCCTGCGCACGATATCGCCACGATGGATGGGTATGCATTTTCTGCTGCTGATGAGTACCCTTTGCGGGTTATAGACACGGAGATTTTCCCAGAAGATTCACCACCCGCACTAGAGGCAGGTGAAGCTGTACGAATCGCGACGGGCGCGCCGCTCCCCCAGAATGCGGACGCAGTGTTGAAACGCGAAGATGCGACCCTCACGGATGGTGTCCTTGAAGGGAAGCCGATCAGCGCTGGGAATTACACTTATCAACAAGCCAGTAATATCGCTGAAGACGAACTATTGTTTGGTGCAGGGGAGCGGTTGTCCCCAAAAGACGCGATTTTACTCCGCGATCTCGGGTTAGATGCGGTTGATTCGTATGAACCCTTCTCGGTCGGAATTCTTGCGACGGGGACGGAAATTCATGAAGGCAAAACTTCTGATTTGGACTCGGCGATGCTCGCCGGCCTTGTTCGTAATTGGGGGCATAAACCAGTGCTCGCTGGGAGCGTACCGGATGACTATGCTCGCGTGAAATCCCGAATCGAATCGCTTGCCGACCAGCACGACGTTGTCATGACAACCGGCGGGACGAGTGTTGGGAAAAAAGATCACGTCATTCGAGCGTTAGATGATAGTGGAACAGTTTTGTTTCATAGTGTTCGGATTCGTCCAGGAAAACCAATGGGAGTAGCGGACCTCGCAGACCATGATGCAATTGCGTTTGCTATACCAGGGAAACCGGTGGGTGCACATACGATCACGAGTTTGGTCGCTCGATCTTTTTTCACAGGTCGAACAGAGCTACCTTCTCAACCTGCAACTTTGTCAGTCGATGTCGGTATTGGCCGTGAAGGGTTCGAGTATATAATCCCTGTAACTATGTCCGGCGATGAAGCCGTTCCGCTCGGCCACACTGAATCCTCCCTAAAAATCTATACTGAGACATTTGATCCGAGTGTTTTATCACAGAGTACGCGCGCCACCCGAGCTGACGGGTTTTTCAGTACCCGCGAACCCAGAACGGCTGGTGAAACCATCGACGTGGTACCGTATTCTGTCGTGGAATGACTGGTCTTCCGGTTATCACACCGCCAAACAGACTGGACAACGAGGTAGTGGTTCCTGGGATCCTTCTCGCTGCGGGGACTAGTACGAGGTTTGGTGCTGAAAATAAACTCCTCGCGAAGCTACACAGCAAACCGATCGTGTATTTAGCCGCGAAACATCTAGTTGAATCACACACTGCAACTGATTATGCCATCATTGGATATGACGCATGCCAAGTTCGATCAATTCTTTCTGATTTGCCCATCGTGGTAAGCGATAATCCATCGTACAACGAGGGACAGGGATCGAGTGTCCGCGTAGCGATGGCTCAGATTGATCAGGGTGAGGCTGATGGCGTCCTCTTCGCGCTCGGTGACATGCCGTGCGTCAAACCAGCAACGGTCAACGCGCTCCTAAGGACGTTTGCTACGGGTAATTGGTCGGCGTTGGCAGCCGCGGCAAATGGGACGCGGGGTAATCCCGTGTTGTTCGACGCCACACATTTTACTGAACTTGCTTCGGTGACTGGCGATACTGGAGCGAGAAACATACTACTTTCTGCAACTGACGCAGCGCTTGTCGAGACTAACGATCCCGGTGTCACACGCGATATCGATACGCAAGATGATTTAACGGACCTTCAATCGGGTTGACTCAGAGCTAGTGCCGTGGACGCGAGCGTATTAGCAGCAGCGTAACAATCATCCCAACTTGTGTATTCCGCGGGAGAATGGCTTTTCCCATCTTCACTTACAGCAAATACCATCCCAGTATCACACACATTCGAAACATACGTCGCGTCATGCCCGGCACCACTCAACATCCGCATGGAATCATAACCAAGCGCAGTCGCACTCTCTTCGACGGTATTGATAACACGAGAATCGAACTCGACACTCGGGGCTTGCATCCGGTCCTCAAGTGCAACTGAAATCCCTTCACGCGCGGCCGCCGCGGTCGCTTCTTGTTTGATTCGCTCCACCGCCGCGTCCACACCTTCATCGTGCGGGTCGCGCGTGTCCCATGTGACAGTAACCTCGCCAGGGATCACGTTAATTGAATTTGGTGAGGCATTAATAACACCCACCGTTCCCACAGTTCGCTCTCCTATACTCCCTGGGATCCGTCTGATACTCGTGATTAAATCCGCTGCCGCCACGAGCGCATCGTGACGGTGATGCATTGGTGTCGGCCCGGCATGATCTGACTCCCCAGTAAACGTCGCCGCGCCCCAATGAAATCCAACCACACCAGTGACAACACCCACTTGTGATCCCGTTGCTTCGAGGCGAGGTCCTTGTTCTACATGGAGTTCGACGTATGAGTCATAGGTGTCCTGGGGCTCGGCGGGAACTGATCCTTTATACCCAATCCGTTCGAGTTCGGATTCCACGCGATTCCCATCCGCATCCGTTAAATTATAGATTTCATCGAGGTCGAACGCACCACCCCAAACGCCACTCGCCATCATTGAAACCTCGAACCGAGATCCCTCCTCATTCGTCCAATTAACAATCTCGATCGGATGGGTCGTCGATATATCTTGGTCATTTAATGTATGAATGAACTCTAAGGCCGCAATTACACCGAGCGCCCCATCATAGATCCCCCCGTTCGGTTGGGAATCGAGATGCGATCCGAGTAATACCGGATTTGCATCGGGATCGGTGCCGGTTCGCCGCCCGAAAATGTTCCCGATTTCATCCACTCGAATAGCTAACCCCGCTTCTTCAAGTTGTTCCACGAACCAATCACGGACCGCCTGGTCCTCGTCAGTTAACGCGAGGCGATTGAGTGACTGCGGCCCATTGCTCCCGATAGCTGCCTGTGTTTTCATTAACTCAACAAACCGATCGCGATCGAGTTCAATGACCATAGCCCTGCATTGAATCCGAGCCCGATAAACAACCCGGCGTGCCTTGGCGCCTAGTACGGCCACCGGTCGTCGAACTTCAGATACTCTTCTAAATCCCCTGCGGCTAACGCTGTGACTTCGTCCTCAGTAATCCGGTCGCTCTGGGGTGCCGTCGCACATGCATACGTGCCTTGCGTAATCAATATTGCAAGATCGCGGACATCTCTCGGATCAAGTTTATCGAGCGTATCCGCATGCGTGTGCCCCCATTCGAGATTACCATAGCGAGCGACTTGATCTTCATTCCCGGTTGTCGACCGACACGACACTGATGGGACGCCGCCGGTTACGAACGGCCAGGTGTCATTAAAGGGACTCACTCGTTCGAGCGTCAATATTGGTCCGGTGTTAGTGTCTTCCAGGGAGGAAAAATGGGAGTTCAATCCTAATCCTTTCACACCAAGATTCCGTGAATACCCGATCCCGTCGAGATTCACTTGGCCCACTACAGCATCCAAATCGTGCGTCTCCGCCCAGTGAGTCGAACCTAACAATCCAGTTTCCTCCCCTCCGAACGTAATCAATCGGACCTTATACTCAAGCTCGTCGCTGACCATCTGGAGAACCCGCCCGATCTCTGCGACAATCGCACATCCGGTCCCGTTATCTCTCGCTCCATCGCCCACGTCGTGTGAATCAACGTGCGCGGTTACGAGAAGTTCTTGGTCCGTATCCGGCCCGATCACGCCTTCAACGTTCCGACACACAGCTGGCTCGTTCCGACACGAGACTCTAACCGTCCCAGTCACCCGATCATCAGCTAAATGCCGATGGATATACGCGCCAACCTCATTACTTACCCCGACGGCCGGGATTGGTCCAGGAAACGCATGCCCGAACCCGATCGCACCGGAGGGTGGAATCGCCCCGCCAGTCATGTCATTATAATAAATAAACCCTACCGCCCCCGCATGGGCCGCCCTCGCGTATTTCTCGATCCGGTTGATTCGTCTACCGTACGCCGCTGGGTTTTGACTCCCGGCGACCACGATTTTCCCCGCTAGCTTATCCGCTGTGAAATCCTGTGTCAGGCCGTCACCCACACTTACGATCTCTGCGGTTTCTTCGGTCGCTGGTGAACCAGGTAACCCGAGGACCTGATACGCTTCCTCAAATGTCCGCGTTTTACCATTGGCATCGAGTGTTACTGACGCTGAATCACGCCACCAGCCGGAAATATCGAATTCAGTGGTTGTGACGCCTCGCGCTCCGATTGAGTCGAATGCGTCCTCCATCACCTGTGCGCCCTTTTCCTCACCACTTTGACCGGCCATGCGATTGCCGATGTCCGTTAACTCTTCGAGAATCCGCCAAGCGAAATCGGTCTCGAATGACTCACCGATGCATTCGGGTGGTAATGTCGTCATGCCTTGTCCTTGGCTCCAACCCTTTTAGAAGCTCTCCTCTTCGGCTCCGAGTGGGAGACCGGGTAAGAACTAGCGATCCGTTGACGGACAATCAGGTGGGCGGGGCGTCATACTCCTCACCGTTGTCTTTTGGGGAATATCCGATCGTCTTTTTGGCATGGGTTATGTCTAACCACCGGCGGTCATTATCGCTGACGCCATAGAAGATTTCGAAGGAACGCTCATCATCGAGGAGACAACATTCCACAAGATTCGCTAGATCTCGGCGCGATTGCCATAGTCCTTTCATCCGCGCTACTTGTTCTTCGTACGCTGGGTCATCTCGAGATAATTCGCCGTTGTCCACCGCTCGTTCAGCATCGCCATACGGATGGTCATAGTCCCGTGATCGAACTGCTCCTAGACGGAGTGCATAAAACGCGCGATCGTGAGCATCTACGGAAAGACGCCCGAGTCCTTCGCCGAAAACTTTAGAAACTCCATACACCGAATCAGGCCGTGGATACACGGTGTGGTCAACGAGAAGCCCCGTGTCATAATACACTTCTGGAGCGTTGAGCACTTCGTACATCCCAACAGCATGGTTTGACGATGCGTACAGTATTTTGTTGACATCAGCGTCGATTGCGGCTTGAATAACGTTCGTGGTTTCTTTGAGGTTCGCGAGAAATTGCTGTGACCAAGTGATCTCTCGATTTGTGGCGGTGACGTCGGGCCCCGGGGTTCGGGCAAGGTGAATCACGGCATCTTTATTATCGAATTCGGGACGGATTGCGGAGTACTCAGTGACGTCCGCAGTCGTTGTATCGATAGATGGGTGGTCCGTTTGATCGATATTATGAAACGCAAATTGGTCATGTGGATGCAGATGATCCGTAATTGCTGTGCCGACGCGACCGCTACCACCGGTAAGCAGAATGTCCATTTGGAGAGGTACCACTCGCAAACCAAAAATAATACTGCTCCGCCCCAACTGATCTCTGCTTATCTCCGCAGTTTACTCAATGAGTTCAAGGGAGTGCAACTGGTCACTGAGGAAATCGATGGCTTCGTACGTATCATCCGGTGTAGTCGCTCCGACAATAACGATTTTCCCGCTGCCGAATAACAAGACGACGACACTCGGATCCTCGAGTCGATAGACAAGGCCAGGGAATTGTTCCGGTTCATATTCTGTGTTCTCGAGCCCAAGCCCAATCGCGATTGCATTCAGATTAAGGGAATGACCAAGGTCTGCGCTGCTTACGATGTTTTGAATCGTGATTTCAGGTGAGTCGGGTATTTCGATCCCTAATGATTGCAGATCATCGAATAGATTCTCGATCGCCGCGTGGGCGTCTTCTTGGCTTTTCGCCCCTGTGCATACGATATTTCCAGATCGGAAAAGAAGGATAGTCGCTCGCGGTGATTTAGTCCGGTAAATCGCGCCAGGGCTCTGGTCAGGATCGTACGTGGTGTTGGGGAGATCAGCAGATACTGATTCGAGATCTAGTTCTTGATCGATAGTTGTCGAGGCAACGACATTTTGGATCTCTACGGTCGATCCTGTCTCAGACATGGTATGGGGTAAATGGGGGTTTCGATTAGTGGCTGGTTGTAGTGTGGAAACAACGGTTTAGTGATATACTATTGACATACATTCTGTTATATCTTGTTATACTTACTCGTTTAAACCGAATCCGTAGCGGAATATAAAACTTATCTAGAAGATTGAAGGAACCAGAATGGATCAATCCCCGTAATTAACTCCTCCAGTAGCGATATTTCACTAATTAGAGTTTCCCATACCGATTAGGAAAAATAGCGCAATAATTACGGTTCGATCTTTCCTTCTCCATAGATACGAGGTTCTGGGCGATTTGCATACTTGAATGGACTTAGAGAACTTGAACCCTGAAAATATCATCGATTCCCGAATTCGTCCTCTCATAAGTACTGAGGTTAATACAGTCAGGGCAACATGCCATCACATGGTATCTGACTCGATTACCTAATGGCAATCCGACCGAACTCTTCGGAACCACCAAACTCCCGCTTAATATCCCCGGGAACTACTCAATCTCCCTTGGATTGATATCCACAATCACGCGCAAACATTGTCCTATACTGATCGAGAAGAATTCGCGTTAACAGGCTGTGAATTGATGGTAATGATGGCTTATGGATATCATTGGGCTCCATACAAACCGGTTCATCCGCACCATGTCCGGTACCAGTGGGATGATGCCCTTTCTCGGTTATTCCCCATCGCAACGACTCACCCCTTTGGTGTAAAACTCGGTATTGGTGTCCATACTGGTACAAGAGTCCAGAACGCCGCATCCTTGCTTGAGGTACTCTCGGAGTATTGTGATCAAAACGAAATAGCGGCAATTGGTGAAACCGGAATTACTCCCCAACACCATGGAGTTCGCTGGGAACTATTGGGTCAAAATGAAATTGTCCGGGGGGCAAATGATAATTGCTGCTGAGTATGAATTGCCCGTTATTCTCCTTACGCCTAGCCCCTCGAGGAGTGGTCTTTCGAGGAATCATGGTATGAGAAAGACACCGGATTAGACCAGGAGCCAGTCATCACTGGGGATACCCCCGTGATGGATGCTGTGCAATTGGATTTGTCATTGGGTAAAGAAGCGGGGTTGCCTGAATCAAATCTCGTGTTTTCACATGCCGATCAGTCCTTCGCTTCGTTCGTGCTTGAGAATACTGAGTGTTATATTAGTTATACGTTAAATTATCCCCGGATGCGTAATCAGGGTATTGAAGACATTGTTTCGATGGTAGAGGAGTTTGGTTCCGGCCGGATCCTGTTAGAAACTGATAGTGCGGGTGTTTTGCGGAGTGATCCCGCCGCAATCAAACGATCAATTTTTGATTTGTATCGCGCGGGCGTTTCTATCCCGGATATTCGTCAAATCGTGTATGAGAACCAACGGAATTTATTGCCGGCCAAGTGACGGGTGTCGCCAGCGTTGGTTAGGGGCTGTGGTACTTTTGGTGAGTTATTTGGTTCGCTCGAATTCCCAATGGTAACGTTTATTCAATACTGGGTTATATTAGTAATCACTAAAATGGCTGATCAGGTTACGCGCCCAACAAGAAAATCCAACACACAATTCCCACCGAACGACCCGATCCTCGAAAACCAGCGTGAACAAGATATGGCGGTCCTCCGCGCACTCGCATCGGAAACCCGGTACACGACACTTCGAATTATATCGGAAGCAGATGCGGAGATATGTGTCTGTGATATAGAAGCAGCACTGGATGTGAGCCAAGGCGCAGTCAGCCAGGCGCTGTCAGCCCTTACAAATGCTGGATTAGTTACCCGGCGTAAGGACGGCCGATGGCGGTATTATCGCGCGACTGAAAAAGCGCAAGTAATCCTCACTGTCCTCGCTGACACACGTGGTGAGACGAATGACAACTGACCAAGAACAAACCATCGACTCACGTGGAATCGATACCGCAGATGAACAACGAACGGTTGTCCGCGAACGCTATGCAGGGAAGGCAACGGATGGAGCGTGCTGTGATGGTAGCCAATCCTGTTCGGATGAGCTGAGTGCAGCCGAAAAAATCGGGTATTCACGCGACGACGTAGCAGCAGTCCCATCAGAAGCAAACCTCGGCCTAGGCTGCGGTAATCCAACAGCAATTGCAAACTTATCTGAAGGTGAAATCGTGGTGGATCTCGGTTGTGGTGCCGGATTCGATTGTTTCCTTGCGGCGCAGGAGGTCGGTGAGACTGGGCAAGTTATCGGTGTTGACATGACGCCGGAAATGATCGAGAAAGCGCGTAAAAACGCGCTGGATTCAGAGGCTCCGAATGTTGATTTTCGGTTGGGTGAAATCGAACACTTACCTGTCGCTGATGCAACAGTTGACGTTATTCTTTCCAATTGTGTGATTAATTTATCACCAGACAAACCCCAGGTGTTTCGAGAGGCATTCCGCGTTCTCCGCCCGGGGGGACGGGTTGCAGTAAGTGATGTCGTTCAAACCACTGAATTCCCAGCTGAAATAAAACGAGATCCAGAGTCATTAGCGTCTTGTGTTGCTGGTGCGTCCCGTATTCCGCAGTTAGAAGCGGATTTGACGGCCGCCGGATTCGTGGACGTCTCAATTCAACCGAAACAGGATAGCGAGGAATTCATTCGTGAATGGGACGCGGATCGAGATCTGAGTGAGTTTATCGTCGCAGCGCAAATTTCGGCGAGGAAACCGGTATCATAATTACTCACTCTTGAATTCTTAGAAATGATCTCGGAGTGGTGAGTCTCTAGTCGTGATTCCTGATCGCGTTATCCACGGATTGTTCGGTGCAGAGGGTGACTTAGTTCAAGAACGAGAAGTGCAGGCGATATTCGCTGCGCATGCTAGTTTAATTATGGCGACGGGACTCGTGAGCCCGTTGATTTCTGATCTCGCGACGGTGTTCACGGTTTCTGAGGCACGAGCAGGTCTGTTCATTATTATTTATACCGGGACGATGATGGTGATGATTCCATTCGCCGGTGTGATTGCGGATCGGGTAGGTCAGAAACGAACCGTCATTCCTGGACTGGCGTTATTCGGATTAGCTGGTGGTTTGATTGCGTTCGTCGAGTCTTTCCAAGTTGCCCTTGGCTTACGGGTATTGCAAGCTGTTGGGGTTGCCTTTACGCAGCCAGTGCTTGTGGCAATGCTTGGAACGCTTTTCACAGGGGCACGGGAGGCGACTGCACAAGGAATCAGGGTGTCTTTCGATAGTGTCGTGAGTGCAGTTTCGCCGGTGACGGCGGGGATATTGTTTGTGTTTGGGTGGCAGTTCCCGTTTTTGGTGTATTTTCTTGCGGTTCCGTTGGCGATCGGATTCTGGTTTGTGATCCCAGATTTAGAGAGCGATTCGGATCGGGCTACCCGACGGTATTTCAGTGAACTAGGGGCCGTGTTGAAGCGGCCGGTGATGGCATTTTTGATGGTGTCGTTTTTCTTCCGGCATACGTTGTTATATGGCTTATATACGTATGTGTCTGTGTTGGCGACGCGGGAGGCGGGTATGGCTGTCGTGATGGTTGGTGTTCTCTTGGGGACCCGAGCAGTGTTAAAAACCCTGAGTTCGATGCAGGCTGGGCGGTTCGCGGGGATTTACAGTCCGGTTTCGGTCGCGTTTTTCGGGTTCGTTCTGCTTGGCGGCGGTATCTTCATTATGGGGGCATTTCCTACATTTGGGATGTTGTTTTTTGGGATTATGTTGCTT
>CAZITY010000038.1:0-13036 GCA_964542445.1 uncultured Halobacteriales archaeon
TTGCTCACCCGCAATACTCCCAGACGTGATAGATGAACACACCGATAACAGTGCAACCCGGCCCGCTGGAGTGTCCACATACGCCGGTTCACGGGCGGCGGCGAGATTCCGCCCCAGCCCAGCGTACGCAATGTTCCGCGCCTCTAACTCACGCATTGTCGCGAGCATGCCACCATGGGAATAATCAAACGCATGATTCGTCGCAGCAGAAAACAAATTGAACCCGGTCCACGTCAGTTCATCCGCCACCCATGGAGGTGCCCGCATATACGTCCCCGTGGTAGCGCCAGTGGGGTATCCTTCGTAATCATGAAGTAGTATTTCGAGATTTACCATGGCTGCATCTGTATCTCGAATGAGTTCTACCAGTTCGTGGAATTGGCTGTGTTCGAACGATCTGAGTTCACGGGCGATTATCGCATCACCGGCACCTGTCAGCGTTATCGAATCTTCGTCATGAGGCATGACTTGGACACGAATTGAACACGAGTTAAATATTTCGCCATTCGTTGCTTAGATCGATAATCCATAGCGGCACTGATGATTGTGAACTGCTGCGAACCAGTATCCGTGATGTATGGATCACGACCCGGCATTCTATCCAAGCGGATCAGGGTTTTCGTAAGTAAATTAATTGATTGCGGATTGCTCTGGAGGAATGCGCCGTCCGGGAATTGAACCCGGGCTACGAGCTTGGGAAGCTCGTGTCCTGCCACTGGACCAACGGCGCCAGATCCGTGTCTAGGGAAAAGTAGAGGCGTGTATTTGAACTTTTTCAAGCGATTATCGCTGTTCCGGTAATCATTTGATAACCCCCAATCAGCAATATTAGTTAGTTATATTAGTTAATTACAACCAGTTGTTTCTCGAAGGTACAATCATGGCGTTTAGTTCGCAACTCCTCGCCGACAGTAGCGACATTTGGGAAGCCCAGAAGAACCATCCATTTGTCACCGAACTCGCCGAAGGCTCCCTCGACAAGGACGCCTTCATTCATTGGGTAAAACAAGACTACCGATATCTCTTAGATTACGCTCGGCTCTTCGCTATCGCTGGCGTGAAAGCACGAGAAGAATCCACCATGACTAACCTGCTCGGCATCGCTCACACCACGCTTGATCACGAACTGGATCTCCATCGAGAATTTGCCGCCAAGTACGACATCACTGAACAAGACCTAGACGCGACAGAAAAAGCACCAACATGTGTAGCGTACACTAATTTTTTGCTTCGCACGGCATACGAAGGAACGCTCCCCGAAATCGCCGCTGCGTTGTTACCTTGTATGCAAGGCTATCTTGACATCGCCGAACACATGGCTGACCTCGCCGAAACTCCCCACCGTTACACACCGTTTATTGAGATGTACACGAGTGACGAATTCAGAGAGGCATGTGCTTGGTGCCGCGATTTCGTTGACCGTCTTGGCGAGTCCAATCCCGGAGAACACGACGCGATGAACGTCGCATTCCGTATGAGTGCAAAACTCGAATATGAATTCTGGGAAATGGCATACCAGCAAGAATCCTGGACCATCTAACCCAATCGTTCATCGGAACTGATCGGCGCTTCTCACTCTTGAAGAATTTCTCTGAGATCTGCTGGTGAAAACCCGGCTTCACGGACATTCGTCGGATCAACTCTCTGGAGCACCGATAATTCGCGATCAGTCGGTAATTCAGTTCGAACGGGATCACTAAACGCCACATCCCACCCCGTATTCGCTTGAACCGCTTCACGCGTCACTCCTGGATGTAATTGCGTCACCATGAGATCACCATCCACTCGTTCGAACACACACAGTGGCGTGACCACATACGTTAAATTCCCGCTTGCCGTCACGAAATCAACCCGCTCTGGGAACGACCGACTGGTATGTTCAGTCCGCCACCCGAACACCTCATTCGCTAAGGGTAACAACGACCCGCTCCCTCCACCCCCACCAAACCGTACCGAGGGATCGTTCCATGGACCAATAACGCTCCCGTTCATATTTCCATACCGATCGATCTGCGGACTCCCGATAAACAACACGTCCAGTTTCCCCCGCGCCGCTAAATCAAACGCCTCTGGCGACGTGAAATACGCTGACGCTCCTGAGACTAGCCGTTGATCCTCTGTCGACTCGGGCATCACGGCCGGCGCTGGATTCATTCCTCCAGACGCACTCAAATGCACCAACGACGAGTCAAACTCCCGGGCGGTCCGAATCGCTACAGTCGGTAATGGTGACGCAAACCCCTGTAATGCGGTTTGTTTTCCCCGGAGTTCTCTCGCCAAACAGACGCACATCACCTCAGCTACTGTTACCCTCGATTCTCCGCTTCCGCCGGTTGCCTCGTTGTCCACTGTCATTATGTAGGTGCTTCTGCTTCTACGTGTTCCCATGACAGCGATTCCCGTGTTTCACTCCCAAATTTCGCGGTGTAAAACGACTCATCCGTGCCGATAAACGCGTCATTGTACGCCTCAAACGAATCGCCACGTGCATATTCAAGGTATTTCGCTAGGTGATCAGCGTCATAATCATATGCGCCCGGACAACTACACGGATGCGCGCCAAACGGGACTTCCACGACTGTATCCACGAGCACCCCCGGGATATCCGTTGCATCAGGCGAATCGACAAACGCTGCTTCATCAACCAGTGCTTCAGTCGTTACGATCACGCGATCCGCGGCTTTCGCGAGAAGATTCTCAGTTAAATCAGCCCCATAAAACCGTGCATTTCCCGTTGAGTCTGCTTCATTTGCATGAATTACCGCCACATCTGGTTGAACTGTCCGAACCGCGTACACATCCGTCTCCGTAAACGGACACGATATTTGCATAAAGTCATCCCGAACCGTCGGTAAATCACTCCCGTCTAAGCCAGCAATCGGCATGAATGGGACATTTTGTTTCGCGCCACGAAGCATCCCAGAAACCGTATAACACGTTCCCTCAAGCGCCGTTACTCGACCCGCCTCCACTTCCCGCCTGAAATTCGGCGCTAGGCCAAACGACTCAAACCCCACATACCCAAAATGAATCCCGTTTACAACCCCAGCGCCACATAACAAATCCATCTCAATCGAATTCGCCACACCAATCAACGTCAAATCTCGCACACCAGCCCGCACAAGTTCTCGAGAAAACGCTACCGGCGCTCGATGAAGCGTTTTCCCTCCAAACCCCACCACGGAGCCATCTTGAACCGACTCCGCCACTTCCCGTAACGTATCCATGCCTCTACATCATCCGCGATGGTATTGTGGATTTCGCTACCAGATGCTTCTTTACCCTGTCAGAATCGGTGTTTCTTGCTCCCGTAATGATTGAATCGCATTCGTGCCATCCGCACCGAAGCGTAACGGTCGACGCCACCAGGGGCCCTTCCCCGAATCACTCGAAAATTCCACAACTAGATCGTTCGGTTCCGTCCCGTCACCTGGGACATTCAGGGGTATTGCGCGCGAAAACAACGCGGAATGAGCATCATCACCAAGCAACAATACTTTCGCGTCAAACGTTTCACGCTTCCAGTGCGCATTACTTCGGAGTACTCGCTCGATATCCGGGGAGAGCGAATCCCATTCCGCCGGATCTACAGGGTCTATCGCCAACACGAACTGCCCGATTAGGTATACCCCCCACTGATCCGAAATCCACTCCGCATGCCCCGATCCTTCCGGAGTTAACGACGCGTAAAAATACACACAATCACCCGCTGAGAGGTCTAATAATGGCCGGGCTTTCACGCCATACGGATCTCCGTATGTATACGCCTCACACAACCCTAATTCTGCAAACGATGGATCCAGATGCATCCGCGTATCCA
Source organism: uncultured Halobacteriales archaeon (assembly GCA_964542445.1). Taxonomy (GTDB): domain Archaea; phylum Halobacteriota; class Halobacteria; order Halobacteriales; family Hikarchaeaceae; genus CAZITY01. The sequence goes on from CAZITY010000038.1 coordinate 3,821, forward strand.
GCACTGACGCTGGCAACGCACACCGAACCTCTAACTCGCCATAAGTCGGCACAGGGATGCTCGTCGGTTCCGATTCAGGTATCGGGATGAATGCAAACGATCCATCAGGATAAATGGGTCCTCGAAACCCTGGATCGTTCGTATTTGCACCCACATTAATTGCAACGCTTCTCATCATTCAACCCTCTCTCACCAAACCATCACTTGATTGTGGCAAGTCATAACTGACTAATGCACGATCGACAATACCGAAAATCGGAGTCATTCACTGCACCGCACGATGGACACCGGAGCCCTGACATCCCAACACTTTCCCGCTGTCCATCCCGGATTTCTGGTTCGCCCGCTCCCTGGTTTTTCCGAAACACCGACTGGCGTTTATGTAAATAAATAAATACCACTAACTGAAGAAATGCGAGGACGAACATCCCGGCAAAAATCCACCCGTACTCCACCATGGTTCCTACGTATGATCGCTGTCCATTTGAAAATACCGCGCCACTCCCCTCAATTCTCAGCTTCGGTGTGGGATTCCCCTGGTTTGCTCCGCTCAACTGGTCGCTTGAACTCATCAAACACTTGGACCTCATCATCGAGCGCGTACGGAATTTCACGATCCGACCGATGATCTTCAAACTCTGCATCGACTGGTACCGCGTCGTCCTCAAATCCAGGTTTCACCCGCACACTCTTTGCCGGCATCCCAAGAACCACATGGTGAGCCGGAACATCCCGTTGCACGAACGCCCGAGCTCCAACAAGTGCATTTTCTCCGATTCGAACCCCCGCCCGAACCATCGCATCATACGTAATTCGCACATCATCCTCGATGATCGTGTGATAATTCAACACTTCAGTCTGATCGACCAGATCGTGGTCATGAGAATACACATGCGCGCCATCAGAAATCGACACCCGATCACCAATCGATAACCTCCCCCGATCATCCAAATGCACCCCATCGTGAATCACCGTATTATCTCCAATCTCAATGTTATGCCCGTACGAAAACGAAATGCCCTTAAATAACCGAAGATTGTCCCCGGCTGACGCAAACAAATGGTTCGCTAACATCTCCCGAAACCGCAAAGCGAACTCGACATTATCCGCCATTGGCGTCGCATCAAACTGCCGCCACAACCACTGCAAGTACTTCGAACGCTCATACGCATCCTCGTCTTTCTCGGCATAATATTCACTTTCAAGCGTCGCATTACACGGGTCATATCCCTGCAACCGAACCCGCTCACCAGGGCTGACCGCCCCCCCATTTTGCCAGCGCTCGTATGCGTCCCGATCGCCAAACAAATCAATTAACACATCCCGAACCACCGCACACGTATCTTCCGACCCTGACAATCGCTCATCAACATCAGTAATAAATTCTCGAACACCAGCCTCAGCTTCATCAGGAAGCGATACATGCCGCTTCGTCATTCCCTCGAACCTTACCCCCCAATAAGCATATGAGTTGTTGTTACGGAAGCCTTCACCGCGATACCATTACCTCATCACACAAGGAACACATGCCGCGGCCGATCAACCAACACGTCTCTACCCCATTTGATCGTATCACTAAACTCATCCGACCGGAAAAATTCCATCGCTGCTTCCTTCGAATTCCATCGACTCGAAATGAACATGTCGTTTTCATCCTCGACATTTTCGAATAACCGTGTTTCCCGATGACCATCCATCCCACGAATAATTTCGTTTACCTCAGAAAACGTGTCCTTGAAATCATCATAATACGACGGTTTCACGGTATAAAACATCCCCATCGTCCCGAACCCACCCTTGGTTTCTTCTGCCTGCATTACCTCGGGAATGTCGACAAGAAAACCGCCAGCAGTTTCGGCCGCCTGTGCGGTTTCCCAAATACTAACGACTGCCAGTGTCTTCGTTTCTGAATCTTCGTACACACTGGTTTTCACATGCGTGTCATAATGCTCGAAATTCGAACGTAACGCCGACACTTCATCGAATACTGATTCAGCATCGCCCGTCGAATACAACACGAGTGCATGCACATCCTCACCGTGCGGTTGCCCCGAGTACACCCCAAGGTCAGCGAGTTCTTCTCGTAACTCTTCATCACTCCCCTCCGCAGGTGCATGCGGCCCCGCAGACACTTCTTCATCAGTTACCCCTTCGTCTTGGCGATCCATCCCATCAATTTGTTCACCAGCCAAGTAAGAATCCAGGGCTTTCGGCTCTAAATGACGTCCAACAAAGAACCGCCCGAACTCAGCAAACTTTGACGTCGACGGATCGAACCGCATCTCATACAACAAATGCTTGAACTGAACCGGATCATTCGCCCACAACGTCACCCCCCACTCCCAATCATCAAACCCAACACTCCCCGTAATCATCTGAGTAACCTTTCCCGCATACTCTCGACCAATCTCCCCATGACTTTCCAAGAACGCCGCCCGATCCTCAAAAGGTAACGTATACCAATTATTCTCCGATCCCCGCCGTTTACTCATCGGATAAAAACACACATACTCAGCATCCGGAATCGTCGGATACATCCGCATCTCGAAATAATTCGCGAGGCCTTGGTCCTCAATCTCTCCCGATTCAAAGTACTCCTGTGACGTGTACCCGCTGACTTCGGTAACTGACACGAACGAATCAATTTGATTCGTAAACCGACTAAATGCCGTCTGCTCAAACTCCCGCTCTAATTGCTCTAGAGACGCCAACGAGGGCCGCAAATGAATAATCAAAATATCAGCTTTATGCCCAATTATGGCATACGCGACTGATGCGCCCTCCTCAGCATCCGCGACAGCAATCACATCGCGCAAATACTCCTTTCCTTCGTCGATACTTACTGATTGTTCTCGCTCGGATGCCTCGGTCCAATCATCCCACTCGATCGTTCGGAAATCATGTAACGCGTACCACCCCTCATCGGTTGGTGGTGCTTCGCGTCTGTCCATACTCAACTCGACGAATCCGACAGGCTTGTCGGTTTCCTTTCACTATCCCGGTCATTGCATGTAAAAATCGACAGCTAGGAAAGGAGTTGCGGCCCGAAAATCATGAGAATCAAACTCACTAACATAATTATCCCGACCGATGTGGTAATCGATCGAATAACAATCTGTTTCTGTTCAATCGGCACCCGAGCGATAACCGCTTCCGCACTAGACCGCAATATGTGGCCGCCATCAAGTGGAAATGCAGGAATACAATTAAACACCCCGAGATTCAGGTTGATCCAGCCCGTCCAAAACAATATATTCGCAAGAACAAACACTCCACCACCGAATTCTGAAAGTATCCCGTCAACTGCATAGAAATTCTCAATCCCCCCGGCGAAGCCAGCGAAATTGAACGGCAAATCAGTAGCGAAGCTCGCTAACGGAAGTTGTAACGCAATCAATACCTGCCCGAAAAATGACGATCCGGGCCCATCCTCCGACCCGCTCAATAAACCAAGATACGTTTCAGCCGGATAAAGAACTGCGCCGAAATCATTCACGACAATCCCACTGATTCCCGGAGCTACATCCACCCCAATAAACCCATATCCGCCTTGGGGATGTTCTCCGAGTGAGACTGTTACATTCCTGGCTTCCCCCTGCGACCAAAATCGGACCTCTACCGATTGGCCCGGTTCCGTCGTTTGCATAACGGAAGTGAGTTCACTCGATTCAATCACTCGCGATCCATTTATCGCGGAAATCACTCCCGTAGTCTCCGGGGACACACCTGCTTCTGCCAACGGTCCACCATCGCGAACGATGACCGCAACACCAATAGGGGCAGTTACTTCAGTCCCGGATTCAGTTACTATATGAGCAGTTTCACGGGATCGTATCGCATCTTGGAATCCAGTCGTTGTAAATACTGAGTCGTTGTTTACTGACGTTATCGTCGAACCGACTGGAAGCCGACCACCGAGGGGCGTATTGGCGGCGGCAGATGTGACGAGAATAGATCGAGATAACATAATTGATTCAGCCGACCCCTCAGACTCAACTCGCAGTGTAACTTCCCGAGAATCCTCTGCCGACAATACTCGCTCTAGACCGTCATTGTCATTCACGGAGACATTATTCACCGCGACAACCCGATCGCCTTTATCGATCCCGGCCTCCGCCGCCGCTGAACCGGGGATAACACCACCAATAGCCGCGCCAGGCGCGACACCTATGACACTCAACACCGGCCCGAATAATAACACAAACGCAAGAATTGTAATCGCAAAATTATTCGTGACACCAGCGGCAAACATCCGCGTTTGGTCCCCTCGATCTGCGGCGCGACGACTGTCATCATTTGGTTCCACAAATGCGCCAAGCGGGATGAACGCCAGCAAGGCAATGCCCATCGACTCAATTGAAATATCGTGAACGCGACATAACACCGCGTGCCCCCCTTCGTGTACAATCAACCCGATCACAAGACCAAGCACGATTTCACCGGCTACTTCTAACGGCAGAAACTCGTTGACGCCGGGAATAACAAGAATATTTTGCGGTTGCGAAATCGCGGTTTCAGGCGGTGGTTGTCGCAGCGTCATGACCGCCGCAAACACTAAAAACAGGAATGAACCAGCCATTACCACTAACGTAATCCCAAGACCCATATTTCCCCACGCACGCCAAAACCGGCGTGGAACAGCCACTCGATCAATGAACGCCTGATACCGACGGGTATGGATCGTGATAATCGGCCCCTGCAACCCAATGAACGCCGGGAGCCTCCCTCGTCGTTGTAACATGAGAAGCGCTACCCAATAGACCCCAATTCCAAACAAAACCCAATAGAGAACCTCAACCATTATGCTGTATTCGCCTCGAAGTATTGAAAGGCATTTTTACTTCTCACGACAACAATCAGTCGACTATCGACTCGCAGTACTTCTGGTAGCACTTTCTTATTCCTCTAATCGTAACCGACTGACAACAAACGTGTCATCAAGCGCAGCTAGAAACGGTCCTAGTCGGGGCCCCTGTGGTTGATCAAAGAATAATTTGTATCCCGCAGTAAACAAGTCCTGCACTGGTATATTCGTTGTTTCTGCAATATCATAAATAGCTGATTGGATTGCATCCCCGTCGGAATTGTCTTCAATTTCATCTGCCAATATTTCAAGCGCTTCTTTGACCTTGGTATCGATATCAACCGCTGGTAGTGACTCCTGGATCCGATAATTATATTCGTTATCCATATCTTCGGCCCATCTCCGCGCGCGTTCAACCCTGTCTAGAGCGCTTCTGATAACGGAACGTGGCGCGTCAGGCGGCAAGTGTCCTTCACGAATCGCCATCGTCTCCCGTAGCGTGCGATTTGTAGTCATCCCGAGGACCGCTGCAAAGGTATACGGCAACCGAACCCGTTCTTCTATAATCTCATCCACCACAAACGGGTATGCCTGTTTTGCAACTTCTCGCTCCGTCTCGGTGCCTGAAGTTTCATCAAAGTACAACGACTCAAACCGATCAAATTCATCAACTAATTGATCGATCCGTGATAAATCGAGATCTCGTTGCTTCTTCGGCGGCTTCACGAAGAAATACCGGAGGATTTCCGGTTCGACATACGATAATAACTCCGGTACCGTAATGACATTCCCCGATGACGACGATAAGGCTTCGCCATTCACTGTAAACCACTCATACACCATCGGGACCGGCGGCTCAATCCCCAGCAACTGTTCCGCGATCTCCTTGCCACTCGGCCACGAGCCCTCCGCGTGATCTTTTCCGAACGGTTCAAACGCTACATTCAGTACCTTCCACCCAGCTGGCCACTCAAACCGCCACGGTAACTTCCCTCCCCGATAATCTACAGTCCCCTCGTGCCCACATCCCGAAATCTGTTGTCCACCCGCCGCTAATCCACTACAGACATACGAAACTGTTCTTGCATCGAGGTCAACGGCTTTAATGTCCGTCGTCAGTCGATGACATTGCTGACACTGTGCCATGAACGGAACGTACGAATCAGGGATATCCGATTGGTATTTCCGAAGAATATCCCGTGCTGTTTCTCGATTTTCGAGGAGATCCTGAATCACTGCATCAAATTCCCCCGCTTCGTACAACGACGAAACAGTACCCACCTCGATATCCACCCCTACCATCTCAATGCTTTGTTGAAGTAACTCAGTAAAATGCGCGCCATACGACGCATGCTCCCCAAACGGGTCAGGGATATCCGCATATGGCACCCCGAGATTTTCGCCAAGGACACTTGCATCGATCTCTCCCAAACCAACAATGTCCCAGTCCGCATTCGCTAATTGTCGCGGCACCGACCGCAACGCATCACGATCATCCGAAACGAAAATTTGCCTCACCGTATACCCACGCTCTCGGAGAATCTCCGCCACGAAATACCCCCGAAGAATCTCGTTAAAATGCCCGATATGCGGAATACCGGACGGCGACACCGCCCCCTTGATTACGATCGGTTCATCCGGTTTCCTTGCTTCTATCCGATCCGCAATTTCATCCGCCCAAAACGTACCCACCGACGCTTCCGAAACCCCATTCTCCCTCATCGATCAAATTCTCGGAGATTTTGTTGCGACGCCGTTCCATCCTCCGGGACAATCCGGGTCCCATCGAACTCTCCCGTGCGAATCGCAGTACCAATCCGATCCGGATCGGCCCCATCGAGGACGATTGCTTCAATCCCCGCCCGCTGGATGATTTTCGCCGCTAGTAAGTCAACCGGCGCATTACTACCCGCATTCATTTCTAAGTCAGCAATCGTTGACACAAGATCACTAGCTGACAATGTATCAAACCGAGTCGCGTCCTCATCGATCGTCGGATCACTCGAAAACACCCCCGGCACACTTGTCGCATACACCACTAATTCCGCATTTACATACTCTGCAAGCGCTGCACTTACTGCATCCGTTGTTTGAGCCGGGGCCACCCCTCCCATCACTGGTATTTTCCCATTATTCAGCGACGCCCTTGCCGATTCGTACGTCGTCGACGGTGAGAGCACGGCTAACTCCTCTAGTGCGATGCACAATAATTGCGCATTCAACCGTGTTACTGAAATCCCGAGCGTATCAAGTTCGATTTCATTCGCCCCTAATTCTCTTGCTGACTGAATATATTCCCGCGCAATAACCCCGCCCCCAGTTACCACACTAACTGTAAGCCCCTGTTCAGAAAGATCACGAATCACAGAAGCGTACGCAGCAATCTGGTCAGATGCCCCATCCGGGAGGAGAATACTACCACCAAGAGAAAGAACGACGTTCATTACCACAGAATTACGCAGAGTTTCCCTTAAGGATTATCAAGCCTCGGAAACACCCATCTTACCCTGTCCATCCCAGAAATTCCCCCGCACTAACTGATAGATAATCCTGATAAACGAAGCATACAATTGGATCCTTTCCCATTATCCTGTATGCAACCGCTGGGAATCGCTACAACAAGCAATAAAGCCGGTGTACTCGAGTATTTACATTCAGAATTAACAGATCACGGTTCAGTCGCGATCGTTCACTCCGACTCTCCTCCTACGATACCCGAATCGGACCGGTTTGACCATCAATACTGGTATTCAAACACCGGACAGTGGATCGGGAAAGATTCGACAACAAACCTCACAACGTTTCTTGATCAACTCGCCCCCTATCACGACTATGTGATTCTACCCGACAGCATTCCATTCACCATTCCACACGTCGTAATTGGCAACCCCGAATTCGACGGTCATATACTTCAGAAAGCTTCCAGCATAGACGAACTGTCAATCCATCGCTTACTATCGAAACTCGACGCCCAAGAACCCATTGTCACCCTCGAATCGCTCGTAACCAAAATTAAAGAACTCCCCGGTGCCGACCAGTCCGGAGCTATCGCGACCTTCACTGGTCGCGTACGAGAACTGGATTCACCAGACGACACCATGACGAGTTACCTCGAATTCGAAAAATACGACCAAGTCGCAGACGACCGCCTCGATACAATTACGTCCGAACTGGAAGCACGCGACGGTGTTCACGCCGTCTTACTTCATCATCGAACCGGCCGGATTGAAGCCGGCGAAGATATCGTCTTTGTCGTCGTACTCGCAGGTCATCGTGACGAAGCATTCACCACAGTTCAAGATGGAATTAATCGCCTCAAGGACGAAGTCCCAATTTTCAAAAAAGAAGTCACTACTGAGGAATCATTCTGGGTGCATAACCGACCTTGATCTAGTGAAATACTTATTTCACTTAAGATTAACCGGTCATTGTGACGAGTTTCCTCAGTGAATATTTCACCAGAATAAACCATGCAATAATTAATTTAATCAAATAAAAAACGATATCAATCAATTTAGAAACGTTATGAAATGAATTAAAATAACGATTTCCATTGTAAATCGATTAAAAACAGCCCTAGCAATCAGGCCTTTATATCACCCTATCCCACTAATTGAGGCTTGTATGAGCATGACCGCCCAATCCTCCAACGGCAACAAAGAAACCCGGCTCAAACAATATCTCCGATCACGAGTTACCGATAGCGACGGAGAAATATACTTCAAAAGTAAATTCATCGCAGATGAAGTCGGTCTTTCTCCAAAAGAAATCGGTGCCCTAATGGTCAAACTCAAAGACTCAGCCACAGAACTCGAAATCGAAAAATGGTCCTACACGAGCGCTACGACGTGGCGCGTCGCACCAGCCTAATTACTTATTCTCCTCTCATAGTCACCGAACTCTTTCCCGCTGACAACTCCCTCCTTCCCTCCCAAGTGAATTGTTAAGAGTTTATTTCTTTAAGCAACTGAATCAAAACAATGGACGATGTTGAGTCCCTTGCTCAGGGACCCCCGATCGAATCAATTAACCCTGTTTTTCGTGTTTATGAGACCCGACACGTCGACGACCGTCTCCTCTATTATGGCGAGCCTCGCGTGGAACAACAAGACGTGCTTCAAACGGTGTGGCCAAAATTCAAACAACATGGATACGACGTTAAAATCACCCAACAACACGGAGAGTTTCTCCTCGTTGCCGAACCACACTCAACCGGATACGATGGTATCCCATGGAAGAACATCATCCTTGCTTTCGCGACTTTACTCTCAACACTCTATGCCGGATCTACCTGGTATTACGTCCAAAACCCCCTCCAAAACCCACTAGAGGCATTTTTTACTGCGTGGCCCTTCGCAGCCGCAGTACTCGGCGTACTAGCTATTCATGAACTCGGACATTACGTAATGAGT
>CAZITY010000038.1:13046-22815 GCA_964542445.1 uncultured Halobacteriales archaeon
CGTGGATGCATCATTACCCTATTTCATTCCAGTCCCAACTATCATTGGGACAATGGGTGCCGTAATTAATGTCAGAGGCCAAATACCCAATCGAAAGGCACTGTTTGATATCGGGGTTGCTGGTCCTTTGGCTGGGATAGCGGCTACTATTGCCGTTGCGGTTATCGGATTATTAATACCCCCGATTTCAGTCCCACAATGGGTTCTCACTGATCCAAATGCCTTTGAGGTCAGATTTGGCTATCCACCTTTATTGCAACTAATTGCGATGGCAATGGATCAGCCTATCACCTACGCTGACCCCACTAAAGCAGCGAACCCCGTGTTGTTCGGGGCGTGGGTCGGGATGTTCGTTACGTTCTTGAATTTATTACCAGTCGGACAACTTGACGGCGGCCACATCGTTCGGTCGATGTTCGCAGAGTATCATCACATTGTTGCTCGATCTGTCCCATTCTTACTTTTCGGTCTCGGTGGATTCTTATATTTAATTGAAGACATCCGTGGACCTGCCGGAATCTGGTTGTTCTGGGGACTTCTCACTTTATTATTCATGCGAATCGGTGCGGTTACCCCAATACAGGACACTGAACCCCTCGATCGTACTCGGTTCATCCTTGGTGTTACGACACTACTCATCGGGCTATTGTGTTTCACTCCAGTTCCGATCCAAATAATGACATAACAGAAGAACTACTTTGGTAAAAGAGTTCTAATTATTGATGGGTGTAACCCCGATCGGATACTGGCGCGCCATCCATTCTAATGCCGCTTTCTGTCACACGACCGATTTCCGTCACTTGTATTGGGGCCTTTTGCTCAACCGTCTGAACATCCTCCGGAGGTACAGTAAAGACCAATTCGAAATCCTCACCAAAATACACGCCTAAATCAATAATTTCATCGGTCGATTCAGCTACTTGTTGAACGGTGTCATCGATCGGTAACAACTCCTTCTCGATTGAAAATCCACACGAGCTAGCTTCAGCGAGTTGATGCAACGAACGCGCCAGTCCATCACTTGAGTCCATCATTGCGGTAGCGTATTTCCCGAGCACTATCCCCGTCGATGTTCTGGGCACAAATTGAAATAATTCGTTTGCTTGCTTTGTGTCTCCAATATCGAACAGTCGAATTGCACTTGCGGACCGTCCAAGGGTCCCTGTGACACAGACGACTTCTCCGGGGGTCGCTCCACGTCGATAGACCGGTGTATCGGTAGTTCCGACTGCGGTTGACGCGATTGTCCGTTCAGCGTGTCCATCGATATCTCCGCCAACGTATTCGGCATTAACCCGCTCTGAAACATCCCTCGCCCCGTGGACGAAATCTCGGATCGACTCTGGATCGAACGATGGTGCGCCATACACCGCAACAGTTGCTCTTGGCGTAGCCGCCATCGCCGCAATATCCGAGAGCGAAGCCGCGATTGATCGCCACCCGATCGTATATAGCGTGATTCCCTCTGGAAAATCCGTTTGTTCATGCAGCATATCAGTGGTTATTACGAGAGTATCGATGACCGCTGCATCATCCCCAGCGTGTGGGAGTTCTTTTTTGAGCAGTTTGAGGACCGCTCGTTCATCCATACGTATTGCTCATGATACCGCGAGAAAAGTACTTGGATCCGTCAGGATCCACGAATACGACGAGTTTAAACGGAATCAACGGGATACAACTACGCATGGTAACTATCTACGACGCTCCCGCGGATGAAGTAATAGCAGCCCTTGCTGATCGGTTAGAAGACGAGATCAGTGAACCTGACTGGGCAGCTTTTGTAAAATCCGGTGCGGGTCGTGAATTCCCGCCAGATCAACCTCGGTTTTGGTATACTCGAGCCGCTAGCATTCTTCGTCGAGTGGCTATTGATGGGCCGGTTGGTGTCGAACGGTTGGCGACGGTATATGGGAATAAGAACGAGGGGACGAGGCGGTACGGGGTCTCACCAGATCACCGGGTTGATGGGAGTCAAAAGATCGTTCGGTCGATCCTCCAACAATTAGAGGAGGCCGGTTTAGTTCGTGATTCACCTGGAGAGAACGGCCGGATTGTGACAGCGGAGGGCCAACAGTTTCTTGACACGACCGCGGGCTCGGTGTTAGAAGAACTAGATCGCCCTGAGCTTGAGCGGTATATTTAGGTTGGTTTCCCGGTCTTCGGAATTATTTTCCCATCGCAACGTGAAACTATTGCTATGAGTGGGAACGAAGACGAATTGAACGAGTTACGGGAAGAGCGGTTAGAGGAACTTCGGGATGAACAACAGCAACAGCAGTCAGCTGCGGGGCAGCAGGAAGCACAGGAACAGGCACAGCAGCAAGCGGAAGCACAGAAGCAAGCGATTCTCAGGCAGTATTTGACTGATGGTGCGAGGAAACGGTTGAATTCTGTCAGGATGAGTAAGCCGGATTTTGCTGATAAAGTAGAGCAACAAATGATTTCGCTAGCGCAGAGTGGTCGTCTAGGGGATAAGATTGACGAGGATCAGATGAAGCAATTATTGAGCGAGTTATCACCGGATTCGAAGAGTTTCAATATTCGCCGACGGTAATTTTTGTAAGGATTGAAGCTTGTCTTGGTGTGTTGAGGGAGAGTAGTTTGGGGTGTGAAAACGGAAGGGTTCAAGCGGAGTCGGAGGAAAACACGAGGTATGTACGAACGGCTCAAGGGATTTCGCGATTTTTACCCGGGGGAGATGCGTGCGCGGCGGGAGGTGATGGATTCGATGGAGTCGGTTGCTCGACAGTATGGATTTCGAGAAGTTGGGACGCCAGCGCTCGAGCGAACGGATTTATATACGGATAAAAGCGGGGACGAAATTGTTGAGCAGTTATATAGTTTCTCGGATGCGGGTGGTCGGCGGATTGCGTTGACGCCGGAGTTGACGCCGACGGTTGCTCGAATGGTAGTTGAAAAAGGGACTGCGTTAGCGAAGCCCATCAAGTGGTTTTCTACTCGCCCGTTTTGGCGGTACGAACAAGTACAACAAGGCCGGTTTCGGGAGTTCTATCAGTTGAATATTGATATTTTTGGTTCGGACGCACCTGCATCAGATGCGGAAATTTTGTCGGTTTGTGCCGACGCTTTGACTGGGTTGGGGCTTGCCGATGGTGATTTTTCGTTCCGAGTTTCTCATCGCGATATCCTCGGCGGATTACTTGAGTCCATTGAGCCATCGGTAGATGTTCAAGCGGCTATTCGTGCCGTTGATAAGCGCGATAAACTCTCACCAGATGCGTATGAGGAGTTGTTACTGGATACTGGGCTGTCAATGGATCAGAGTGATGAATTCAATAATGTAATCGATTCGAATGATCTAGAAACTGTCCGTTCTTTCACGGAGTCCTCACTGGTTCATGACGCTGTTGATAATCTAGAGGCTGTTTTGGTGGCGGCGGAGGATTTTGGGGTGCGTGATTTTTGTTCGATTTCGTTAGATACGGCGAGGGGATTGGATTATTACACGGGGGTAGTGTTCGAGTGTTTTGATTCAACGGGTGATGTTTCTCGGTCTGTGTTTGGCGGGGGTCGATACGACACGTTAATCGAAGAGTACGGGGGTCAGCCGACGCCGGCTGTTGGCGTTGCCCCTGGGTTTTCCACATTATCGTTGTTATTGAAACGTGCTGGTGTCTGGCCAGCTGAAGAATTCACAACTGATTATTTCATTTTGCAAGCTGGGGATACCCACGAGAAAGTGATGGGGATTGCTCAGTCGTTACGGGCGTCGGGGAATGTGGTGGAAACTGATTTGCGAGATCGGAGTTTTGGCGCGCAATTAGAGTATGCGGATACGATTAATGCAGCGACGGTTGTAATCGTTGGTGAGCGGGATTTAGCGGATGGTGTGGTGACGGTGAAAGATATGGACAGTGGTGAGCAAGTGGCGGTCCCAGTGGAGGAATTTCCAGGGTCGTTTGATGCGCCAACGGTTGATGATTTCGTTGCAGCAGAGTAGTGATTACTGGTGTTATTCCGTAGGCGGGGGTGGTTGTGATGGGTGATGATGGAAAGCGAGCGTTTCGGGTTGCGTATGATGGCCGCGGGTATCACGGGTTTCAGCGCCAACCGGATGTCGAGACGATTGAATCAGTCATTTTCCGGGGTCTTTCTGAGCTAGATGTCCGAATGGATGATGGTGTTCCAGGGGAATATTCGGCGGCAGGCCGGACCGATGCTGGAGTGTCTGCTGTTGCGCAGGTGATTTGTTTCGAGAGTCCGGCATGGTTGAAGCCGAGGGTGTTGAATAGTGTCCTTCCCTCTGATATTCGAGTGTGGGGATGGGTGGATGTCCCTGGTGAGTTTAACGCGAGATATTCGGCTGGGGCTCGTGAGTATACGTATTATTTACACGCGCCGTGCGAGTCGAGAGATAGGGCGGTAAATCAGGTTACTAACACGCTTTCGGGGGAGCATGATTTCCAACGGTTTACTGCCGATAATGAGCGTACCACCCGGACTATATCCGTCCAAGCGGAACGGGATCTGGAGTTTCTCGTTCTTACTGTGCGGGCAGCAGGGTTTCCCCGACAACTGGTACGGCGGGTTGCGAGTTATGTCGAAATGATCGCTGACGGTGAGTCTAGTAGTCCGACTGTGGAGGAACTGGTTGATAGTGATCGGGACGATATCGATCGGATTCCAACAGCACCGCCCGAACCATTAGTACTGACGGGAGTGGCGTATGAGGTGGACTTTCAGATGGATCAGGCCGCACTTGATTCGGCACAGCGAGTGTATGCGGATCGCTGGTCATCGTTAGTTGCGCAATCACGCATGGCTGAATCACTTGTTTCGTATCTCAAGAACGTTTACGAATGAAAATTAGGGCAATTGGGGTTGCAGTAGTATAATTTAGTTTCTACGGTGTGGTGTCGGTTTGGTTTGATTCCACAGTGTTATTGGTGTATCGACTGTGAGTTTTGCTATGGCATTATACCTCAATAGTACGCTGTTCAAAAATGCGTTTAGTACACCTGATATGCGTTATATTTTCGACGAAGATAGTTTTATGGAGAAATTCTTGGAGGTTGAAGCTGCATTAGCACGGGCTGAGGCACAAGCTGGTTTGATCCCGGAGGAAGCGGCGGTAGAAATTACTGAAAAGGCGGATCTTGAGTACTTGGATGTCGATATTGTGGGTGATTTGGTTGCGAAAACCGGTCACGTAGCGATGGCAACTATTGGTGGGTGGAAACCGGCATTTGATGAGAATGGGGAATACATTCACTGGGGGGCGACGACGCAAGATATTATTGACACGACGGTGGTGTTACAGGTTCGAGAAGCGTTGTCTGTGGTGCGGGATGAGGTGACGTCGATTCGAGATGCATTAGCGGAACTCGCTGAAGAACATCGGGACACCCCGATGATTGGCCGGACGCATTATGTTCATGCGATCCCGATAACGTTTGGGTTGAAAGTTGCCGTGTGGGTGGATGAACTGACGCGGCATATCGATCGGTTGGATGAACTTGAATCACGGATGTTGTCTCTTGAATTCTTTGGGGCGACTGGCACGCTGGCGTCACTCGGGGAACCGGGGCTAGAGGTTCAGGAGAATCTCGCGGAGGAGCTTGATTTATCGGTGCCAAATGTCGTGTGGCAACCGTCCCGAGATCGGTTTGCCGAGCTCCTCAGCGCGTTAGCGATGATTGGGAGTACCTTGAGTAAAGTGGCGAGGCAAGTCTTGTTTATGCATCGGCCAGAGGTACATGAGGCACAGGAGTTGGTTTCGGAGGGCCATATTGGGAGTAGTACTATGCCGCACAAACGAAACCCGAAGCGCAGTGAAACAACCGTGATGCTCGCGCGTCTTATTCGAGAGCAGTCCCGGTTGATGAATGAAGTGATGGAAACTATTGATGAGCGTGATGCGTCGACGTGGTACGCTGAATTTGCTGTTATTCCGAATGCGTTTTTATATATGAGTCGGTTGTTACGGAATATCACTGATTTGCTCGATAACTTCGAAGTGTATCCGGAGCAGATGGAAGAAAACATGGGGATTCATGGCGACCTTGTGGTTTCAGAGCGAATTATGATGGCGCTCGCTGAGGAAATAGGGCGGCAAACTGCGCACGATGTTGTGGCTGAGAATGCGTGGGAAGCGCTTGATTCTGGGCGTCCGTTTGGGGTTGTGTTACGAGAAGATGATCGGGTGACGGATGCATTGAGTGACGCCGAATTAGAAGAACTGTTGGATGCAAGTACGTATACTGGGTTGTCGGGGACGTTCGTGGATCGGGTACTAGAGAATTCGGAGTAACGGTTTACCGTATCATCGTGGATTGGAGAGACAAGGTTTAGGAATCTAGTGGTGTATCGAGATGTAATGAGCACCATCTCGGAACGAGAGGAAATTGATTCGGCGTATAAATGGGATTTATCGAGTATTTTTTCTTCAAACGCGGAGTGGGAGGATGCGTACGAGGGGGTATCGGAGCAGATTGAGGAATTACGTGAGTTAGAAGAAACGTTAGAGGATTCCGCGAATGAGCAGCGTGGTCGGGTGTTTCCGGATGGGAAGACGTTACTTACGGTGCTTGAGCAACGGGATGCGGTGATGCGGCGCGTTGGGTTGGTGAGTTCGTATGCGCGGATGCGGTCCCACGAGGACACTCGGAATCAGGAATACCAGGCGATGTCCACGCGAGCTCGGTCGCTTGCGTCGAATGCGTCGAATGCAGCGAGTTTTATTCAACCGGCAATCCAGCAGTTATCCGATGACGAATTAACGTGGTTTATCGAGGAAACGCCAGGGTTGGGTGAGTATCGGCATTATTTGGATGATGTGTTCAGATTGAAAGAACATACTCGGTCGACTGAGGTTGAGGCGGTGTTGTCCGAGTTGGGGGAGGTGCTGGGGGCGCCGAGTGAGGTGTACACTATGTTGCTGGATGCAGACATGTCCTTTGGGTCGGTTGAGGATCCCGATGGTGAGCAGGTTGAGGTGTCTCAGTCGAATTTCACGCGGTTACTGAAAAACCCGGAGCGGTCGTTCCGTGAATCGGTTCATGAAACGTTTTATGAGCGCTTATCTGAGAATCGGAATACGATTGGCGCGGCGCTGAAGAATAGTGTGAAGAGTCATGTGAAACTGAGTCGGATACGGGGATATGATTCTGCACTGGTTGCCTCGCTTGATGGATCGAATATTCCTCGGACTGTGTACGAGACGTTGATTGAAGCGGTTGAAGATAACCTCGATACGCTCCATAGGCATGTGGAGTTGAAACAAGCGAATCTAGGGGTTGATTCGTTAGAGATGTGGGATGTTTATATGCCGTTAACGGAGACGGAAAGCCCGACGGTACCGTATGATGATGCGGTTGAGTATGTGGTGAGTGCGGTTGCGCCATTGGGCGAGGATTATCAGTCCCAGGTGAGAGAGGGGTTGTCGTCGCGGTGGGTGGACGTGTACGAGAACCGCGGAAAGAAGTCTGGCGCGTATAGTGGCGGGACGTATGATACCGAGCCGTTTATTTTGATGAATTGGCAGGATGACGTATCGTCGCTGTTCACGCTAGCCCACGAGTTAGGGCATTCGATGCATTCGGAACTTGCGAGTGAACATCAACCGTTCGTGTATGGTGATTACGAGATTTTTGTGGGGGAGGTTGCGAGTACGGTGAACGAGACTCTCCTGACGCATCATTTACTCGATACGATTGAAGATCCTGTATTCCGGCGGCATGTGTTAAACGAGTATCTTGAGCGGTTTCGGGCGACATTGTTTCGTCAAACGATGTTTGCTGATTTTGAATTACAGATTCATACGCTTGACGAGGAGGGGGAGGCGTTGACGCCTGATCGGTTGGATTCGTTGTATCGCGAGTTAAAAGAGAGGTATTATGAACCGGCGAATATTGATTCGTTGATTGCAACAGAATGGATGCGGATCCCGCATTTTTATTATAATTTTTATGTATATCAGTATGCGACCGGGATTAGTGCGGCGGTGGGGATCGTGAACGCGATTTTGGAAGAGGGTGAGTCTGCGGCTTCGGCATATCGTGATGCGTTGAAACTCGGTGGGAGTGAATATCCTCTTGAAATCTTAGAAACCGCGGGTGTGGATATGACAACGGTTGATCCGGTTGAGAACGCCATCGATGAGTATTCGGCGCATCTGGATGAAATTGCGGCGTTAATGGAAGCATCATGATCACAGTCCATCGGGGAGTGCTGGATTAATGTTGCGCGCCAGTGTTCTGGTTGCTTTCGAATGATTGTGGGTCTGTTTCGATATTAGCGAATTGCACAGCTCGCTCGCCGAGTCGGACAACCCGGTCACGGTAATCGTCATTCGTAATTTTGTTTCCTTCGATGTGTGAGTATGCTTTGGGGATAGCGGCTTGGAACGGGATAACCCAGGCGTCTAGTGCTCGGCATACAGAACGTAAATGTTCGAGGGCAGTGATCGGGAAGCTACCGCCGGATACACCGAGGAGCCCGATTGTTTTGTGTTCGAATTCGTCAAAACCCGAATAATCGATGACGGTTTTTAATGGGGAGGAGTACGACCCGTGGTACATCGGCGTTGCGAGGACGATAGAGTCGGCCTCCTGGAGGCGGGTGGTTATTTCATCGACACTCGGTGGGGTTTCGCGGTCGGGATTGAACACGGGGATGTCTCTTGAATGGAGGTCGATGTTCATTGTTCGTGCCCCAGCAGATTTCGCTGCTTGTAACGCTTCATTGAGGGCAACGCGGGAGTAGCTTTTTTCTCGGAGACTGCCAGCTAGTCCGACGACGAATGGCTGTGTCGACATAGCTGAAGCACACGGACTATTCATAAAGAATCACCGCTCATCTCGGTCCTTGTTAGGATTGTTGGAGTGTCACGGTCGTTTCAGTTAATTCGTTGTTCAAGGCGATGAGGCCGTCGTCGGCAAGATCAGTGACAATGGATTCTAACCATTCTCGGTTATCTGGGGTATAGTCGACGCGGATTCGGGGGCCCAGATCAGAAAGCTTCATCGGGCCTTTTGATTCGAGTGCCCGGATGACGCGCCCTCGGTATTGTCGGCGGCTCCCTTCGAACGAAGGTTGTTCGGGGACGTCGGGGGCAGTGAAATCACCCGAGGCATAGGCAGCACACCATGTTCGCCATGGGCATTGTTGTTGGTCGCACTGGGGTGTTTTTTGACACGCTACGGCTCCGAGTTCCATCATCGCGTTATTCCAGACGCGTGATTTGTTGGGTGGGAGGAGTTCATTCGCGGCGGTTTTGAACGACGAAGTCTCGTCAGGGACAGAAAACGATCGATACAACACGCGTTTTACGTTTGTGTCGACGACTGCATTCCCCGAGTTGAATGCGAAACTCGCAACGGCGTTTGCGGTATACGACCCGACGCCGGGGAGCGTTTCGAGTTTGTCGGGTGATTGTGGAATTGCGCCATCGTATTCTGTTTGGATGAGTTGCGCGGATTCGTGTAGATAGCGGGCGCGGTTGTTGTACCCGAGGCGGTGGGAGCTCCAAAACCCAATCACGTCACCACGTTCTGCGTTCGCCAAAGTAGCGATCGTTGGCCATCGGTCGAGGAATGCCTGCCAGGCGTCGGTAACGCGGTCAAGCTGAGTTTGTTGACTCATTACCTCTGAGACAAGGATGGCGTATGCGTCGGAGGTGTTCCGCCATGGATATTCGCGTTTATTGTCCTCGTACCACGTGATTAGTTCCTCTCGCACCGGGTCGAGGTTCCGAGGGAGTGACGCATCAGTACCCATTACGATGCGTACTACTTGAGTTCAGGCCTTA
>CAZITY010000039.1:0-21094 GCA_964542445.1 uncultured Halobacteriales archaeon
GTCCGCGGCCCCGGTGGCAACACCCGCACAGGCCCAGGACCCGGCGCCCAAGCATCAATCAGAGCGCTCGCCCGCGCCGGCCTCGAAATCGGTCGGATCGAAGACGTCACTCCGGTCCCCCACGACGGCGGCCGAGCACCCCAACCGGGAACCTAACCTTCGCTATGTCATTTGACGTAACCACCATCGAGCAGGACGAGCGGGAAATTGACTTTGTCGCCCGCGGGCTTACGCCCGCCTTCGCGAACGGTATCAGACGAGCTATCATCGCTGATGTCCCCACCCTCTCGATCGATACCGTCCGCGTCATCGAAAACTCGAGCGTCTTGTTCGATGAAGTCATCGGGCTCCGCCTTGGACTTATTCCCCTTACTTCCCCAGACGACTACCGTGCCGACGAGCATGTTACATTAAGCCTCGATGTTGACGGCCCAGGAACTGCCTATTCCGGGGACATCGAAACGAACGATGATCTCGTTGAACCCGCGGATAAGAACATCCCGATTATCGAATTAAAAGACGATCAACGACTGGCTTTCGAAGCTGAAGCAACAATCGGCTACGGTCGTGATCACGCAAAACACCAAGGTGGCATCTCAGTCGGATACCGTCACCTTCAAACGGTCACCATCGGAGACGAACTCGACGAATACACGGAACGGGATCCACAAATCGTCAGGGGCGTCATTGAGGACGAAGATGGGGAACTTATCCGAACGGAGGAATTCAATAACGACCTCACGAACCGGTACCCCGATCGAGAAGTGACGGTCGAGGATATCCCGAATGCGTTTGTTTTCCACGTCGAAAGCGACGGGTCTCTACCCGTTACAGACCTTGTGACGAACGCAGTGACCACGGTATATGACCGCGCCGAAGAACTCGAAACAGCTGTTCAACTATAATCCACACATGTCCCACGTTCTTCCCCGTGCTGATCGACCCCACACTCACATTGGAAGCGATGCGGATAGAGACAAACGGGACATTGAACCAATTAAACGAGCAGGGATAGCCAAGTTTGGTCAACGGCGCAGCGTTCAGGGCGCTGTCCCGGAGGGGTCCGCAGGTTCAAATCCTGCTCCCTGCATTCACACGATAACTACGAATCAATTTACTCAGGAGGATCAATGAGCAAAACTAGTCCACGTCGAAGCCAACTCGTTGCTGAACTGAAGTCAGTTGCGCGCGAGAACGACGCAGACGTTTGGAACGACGTTGCAAATCGGTTAGAACAGCCACGAAGAACACATGCCGAGGTAAATCTCGGCCGGATCGAACGGTATGCCCGTGAAGATGAAACGATCGTTATACCGGGGAAAGTACTCGGAAGCGGCGTGATCTCGAAAGCCGTTACGATCGCTGCCGTCGATTTCTCATCATCAGCCGAAACGAAAATTAAACAAGCTGATGGCGAACCGATCGGGCTCGAACAAGCGATCCGCGAATACACTGATGGAACAGACGTGCGGGTGATTAGATGAGTATTCAGGAATTCGATGCGGATACCTACATCGACACGCGTGGATGTATCCTTGGTCGAGTTGCGAGCGAAGTCGCTGAACGGGCGTTAGACGGTGAGCGAATCGCAGTGGTGAACGCAGAGGCTGCAATCGTCACTGGCGATCGCGACGATGTGTTTGCAACATACAAAAAACGAACGCAGCTTGGGTCCGACCGTGGACCGCATTACCCAAAACGACCGGATAAGATCATGAAACGAGCTGTTCGAGGAATGGTACCGCATACTCGGCCCCGTGGACAGGATGCGTTAGACCGGGTGCGCGTGTATGTTGGGAACCCATTTGAAGAGGATGGTGAGATTATCGAGGGGACATCGTTGGATCGATTATCAAGTATCCGATTTGTGGAGTTGGGTGATGTCAGTGAGCATCTGGGAGCCAATGTAACATGGTAATTAACACGAGTGGTAAAAAGAAGACAGCGATTGCCCGAGCAACAGTGTCCGAGGGCAAAGGACGAGTCCGAGTGAATAGTCAACCGATCGAAATCGTCGAGCCAGAGTTAGCTCGATTGAAGATGCTTGAACCGTTCAGAATCGCGGGCGATGACGTTCGTGACGCGGTTGATATCGATGTGTCGGTTGACGGTGGTGGGTTTTCTGGGCAGGCCGATGCGGTTCGCACGGCCATTGCGCGGGGCCTCGTTGAACATACGAATGATATGGAACTTCGGGATGCGTTCCTCTCGTTCGATCGAACGCTGCTCGTGAACGATGTTCGTCAGTCTGAATCGAAGAAATGGGGTGGTCCGGGTGCCCGCGCTCGGTATCAAAAATCCTATCGGTGATCAAGTATGATGATACCAGTTCGCTGTTTCACGTGTGGTAATGTCATTGGTGAACACTGGGACGAATATGTCGATCGGGCAAAGACACACGATGGATCGGAGGATCCTCAAGCGGTGTTAGATGATCTCGGGATTGACCGGTATTGTTGCCGGCGGATGTTCGTGTCTCATAGAGATCTCGTTGATGTTGTGTCACCCTATCAATAATGCAACAAAAACAACACAATCGGTATGAGAAAGCCCGGATTATTGGGGCGAGAGCGCTGCAAATTGCGTACGGTGCGCCTGTTTTAATAGAGACGGAGCAAACCGAACCGATTCTGATTGCAGCAGAAGAATACGATTCGGATGCGTTACCGTTCACGGTTCGCCGCGGACAACATCGGTCCGGAGAGTGATGGGATGTCATTAGTTGAACGAGTTCGGTTGCGAACGGTACTTGACTCTCGGGGGACACCGACTGTTGAGGCGGATGTGCTAACAGAATCCGGGGGATTTGGTCGTGCTGTTGCGCCGAGTGGTGCGAGTACCGGTGAGTACGAGGCTGTGGAGTTGTCGCCACCGGAGGCGATTGCAGCGACGCGAGACAAGGCGTTACCACGGATTGAAGGAGAAGTGTTTGCAGCGGATCAGCGGTCGGTAGATGCGGCGTTACGCGGTGCGGATGGGACGGATAACTTCGGTGATATCGGTGCGAATGCGGCCGTGGCTATTTCGATGGCTGCGGGTAAAGCGGCAAGCGATTTACTCGGCATTCCGTTGTATCAACACCTGGGGGGTGCGTTTCGGGGATCGAATTTCCCGATCCCGCTTGGGAATGTGATTGGTGGTGGCGAGCATGCCGCGGATGCAACGGATATTCAGGAGTTTCTCGCGGTTCCGATTGGGGCGCCGAGCGTGACGGATGCGGTGTTTGCGAATGCAGCGGTGCATCAGGAGGTCGCTGATCAATTACTGACTCGTGGTGTGTCGGCTGGGAAGGGTGATGAGGGGGCATGGGCGCCATCCATTGAGGATTCGACTGCGTTCGAGATTGTTGATACAGCGGTGTCGAATGTTACTGATGAGGTCGGGTTTTCGATCGAATTCGGGATCGATGTTGCGGCGTCTGAGATGTATGATGGCTCGATGTATCAGTATTCAGCGACGGAGCGGACGGCGAGCGAGCAACTTGAATATGTCGCGGATCTGAGTACAGAGTATAATTTAGCGTATGTTGAGGATCCGTTTCATGAGGCGGATTTCGATGGGTTTGCGTCGTTGACAGATCGGGTGGGTGAGCAGACGCTTGTGTGTGGGGATGATTTGTTTGTGACGAACACAACTCGGTTGGCGTCGGGGATTGAAGCTGGTGCGGGGAATTCGATTTTGATTAAACCGAATCAGATTGGGACGTTATCGGATACGGTTGATGCGATCGAGATGGCTGTTCGGAATGGGTATACGCCGGTCGTGTCGCATCGAAGTGGTGAAACGGAAGATACGACGATTGCACACCTCGCCGTGGCAGTTGATGCGCCGTATATTAAGACGGGGGCTGTTGGCGGTGAGCGAACTGCGAAACTAAACGAGTTAATTCGAATTGAACAGGAGGCATTATGACTGACGATAATACAATGGAGGAGTCAGAGAGTGGCGTCGAAGCGGTACAAGAAACACCAGTGGTTGAAGAGGATGCAGATGAGTCGGTGGATGAAGAGCCGGAGGAGACTTCGGAGGGTGAGGTTGAGGAAGCGCCGGTATTAGATGATGATGTGTTGGGAGATGACGAAGCGGATTTGCTCATTCCGGTTGAGGATTATTTGAGTGCGGGAGTCCACATTGGGACCCAACAGAAAACGAAGGACATGGAGCGGTTTATCCATCGGGTGCGGACGGATGGGTTGTATGTGTTGGATATTTCGCAGACTGATGAGCGGATTCGGACAGCGGCGCGGTTTTTGTCGGATTATTCCCCCGAGGGGATTTTGGTGGCGTCGTCGCGGCAGTATGGTCGATTTCCGGCGCAGAAGTTCGCTGATGCGATCGGTGCTCGGGCGCGAACCGGTCGGTTTATTCCGGGGACGTTAACGAATCCGCAGTACGAGGGGTATATCGAGCCTGATGTAGTCGTGGTGACTGATCCGATTGGTGATGCGCAGGCGGTAACGGAGGCGATTACGGTGGGGATTCCGGTGATTGCGATGTGTGATTCGAATAATGCGACGAGTAACGTGGATCTCGTGGTGCCGACAAATAATAAGGGGCGGAAGGCGTTGGCGGTAGTGTATTGGTTGCTGGCAAACGAGACGCTCGATAACCGGGGTGCGGAGCCGGTTCTTGAGTTAGCTGATTTTGAGTCTGGGATCTAGGCGTATTGATTGCTGTAGGGTTTGGATGGTGCGTAGGTAGCGGTGTCTATCCCGGGGAATTTGAGTGTGTGTAGAGGGGTGTTCGGTAGTTTTTACTCGTTTGCTCGCTGGAATCTCGGTATGGTGGCGTCGAGTGCTCCTGGGAAGGTCTATTTGTTTGGGGAGCACGCGGTGGTGTATGGTGAGCCGGCGGTTCCGTGTGCGATTGATAAGCGGGCGACTGTAGAGGTGACTGAGCGGTCGGATGATTCGTTGCGGGTTGAGGCCCGTGATTTGAGTCTCGATGGGTTTACGGTGGAGTTTGCGGGTGGGGTTGCGGGAGTGTCGGATATTGAGGTGGAGAGTGAATTGGTTGAGGCGGCGATTGGGTATGTGGATGAAGCGATTCAGCATGCGATGCGACTCGGTGATGCACCGGATGCGGGGTTTGATGTGTCGATAGCGAGTGATATTCCGCTTGGGGCTGGTCTCGGGTCGTCAGCCGCGGTGGTTGTAGCGACGATAGATGCAGCGACACGGGAATTGGGGGTGGAAGTGTCGCCGGATGAGATTGCGGAACATGCCTTTGCGGTTGAGTATTCGGTGCAGGAGGGTCAAGCGTCGCGGGCCGATACGTTTTGCTCGGCGACGGGTGGCTCTGTGCGAGTTGAAGGAGACGATTGTACGCCGATTGCGTCTCCGGAGCTCCCAATTGTCATTGGGTATGATGGGGGTTCGGGGAATACTGGTGAACTTGTCGCTGGGGTGCGGGAGTTAAAGGAGGGCTATGAATTTGCGGATGGGGCGATTGGTTTGATCGGTGACATCGTTCGGGAAGGAGAAACGTTGCTTGGGCAGGAGGAGGTCTCGTTAGAGTCGTTGGGTCAATTGATGGATTTTAATCATGGGTTGTTGAGTGCACTCGGTGTGTCAGGGCGGTCGTTGGATGTGATGGTGTGGGCGGCGAGAAATGCAGGGGCGGCCGGTGCGAAGTTGACGGGAGCTGGGGGTGGGGGGTGTATCGTGGCGTTGGATGCGTCTGCGGAGACGGAACAGGCGCTTCGGATTACACCGGAATGTGAGTCGGTGTTTCGAGCGGAACTTGACCATGAGGGGGTTCGGGCGGAATAATGGCGGTTTGGTAGCGTGGTTGTGGTGTTGAAACTCGGTGGAAGCGTGATTACCGAGAAAGGGGCAGTGGAGACGGTGGATTCGGCGGCGTTGTCGCAGGCAGTAGATGTTATAGCCAATGCGTCGGTGGATGAGGGCCTAGTTGTAGTGCACGGGGCTGGGAGTTTCGGGCATTATTATGCGGATAAACATGGCTTGTCGACGACTGCTGGGAGTAAGGATGCGAAAGGGGTGTGGGAGGTGCATGATTCGATGCGACGGTTGAATGATCGAGTGGTTAGGGCGTTTCATGACGGGGGAGTTTCAGCGTTACCAGTGACGCCGTTATCAGTTGGGTCGAGATCGCGGGCGGGTACGTTATCGTTACCGTTGGTGGGTGTTCGAGCGATGTTGGCGGAAGGGTTCCTTCCGGTGATGCATGGGGATGTGATTGTTCATGAATCGCGTGGCGCGACGATTCTTAGTGGTGATACGGTCGTTGGGTATGTTGCGCGGGCGCTTGGTGCGTCGCGAGTAGGGTTGTGTTCGGAGGTTCCTGGGGTATTGGATGATACGGGTGCGTTAGTTCCGAAGATTACATCGTTCGACGATGTAGACTCGTATCTAGGTGGAAGTGAGGAAACCGATGTCACCGGGGGGATGGCGGGAAAAGTTACAGAGATGTTGGGGTTAGGGATGCCAGCGAGCATTTTTTGTCTTGAGCGGCTTGGGGCCTTTCTGGCGGGTGAGTCGCCCGGAACGTTGATTCAATCTTGAGGATTCGAGTGCTGACTAAGAGGACAATTGTGTTCCAGTCAGTTTTTAACGCTCCCCGCCATTGTAATGGGTAACCGAGCATTCGGCCGCCCGAGGAATTGGGTTGGGCGGCCGGCGGATCGTTCCGCCGTCTGCCATTGATATGTGATTCCGTCCGGGTGGTTTTCTCGGAGTGATAACCATGGAAATTGAAATTGCAACGGTTGGCGGGTATGATGAAGTCGGTCGACAAATGACTGCTGTTCGGGCTGGTGACGATGTCGTTATTTTCGACATGGGTCTGAATTTGTCGAAGGTATTGATTCACGATAATGTTGAGACGGAGCGGATGCATAGTTTAGATTTGATCGATATGGGGGCGATCCCTGACGATCGGGTGATGTCGGATCTTGAGGGGGATGTGAAAGCGATCGTTCCTACTCACGGTCACCTCGATCATATTGGGGCGATTAGTAAGTTGGCGCATCGGTATAATGCGCCGATAATTGCGACACCATATACGATTGAACTGGTAAAACAGTTGATTGAATCGGAGGATAAGTTCGGGGTGGAGAACGATTTGATAAAGATGCCGGCGGGGGGGACGACGAGTATTGGGTCGGGTCTCGAACTTGAGTTCGTGAATGTGACGCACTCGATTATTGATGCGATTAATCCCGTATTACATACGCCGGAGGGCGCGATTGTGTACGGGTTAGATAAGCGGATTGATCATACGCCTACGTTGGGTGATCCGATCGATATGGAGCGGTTCAAGGAGATCGGTCGTGAGGGTGTGTTGTTATATATTGAGGATTGTACGAACGCAAATCAGAAGGGTCGGACGCCGAGTGAACAAGTCGCGCGGACGCATTTGCAAGATGTGTTACGGAGTATGGAGGATTGGGATGGGGGGATTGTTGCAACGACGTTCTCGAGTCATATCGCGCGGGTGACGAGTCTCGTTGAGTTCGCCCATAGTATCGACCGCCAACCCGTGTTGTTGGGGCGTTCGATGGAGAAGTATTCAGGGACGGCTGAGCGACTTGATTTTGTGGAGTTCCCGGCTGATCTGGGGATGTACGGCCATCGGAAATCGGTTGATCGGACGTTTACCCGGATTATGAAGGACGGGAAAGAAGACTATTTACCGGTTGTAACGGGGCATCAGGGTGAGCCGCGGGCGATGTTGACGCGGATGGCTCGGGGTGAAACCCCCTATGAGTTGGATGATGGTGATAAGGTGATTTTCTCGGCTCGTGTGATTCCGGAACCGACGAACGAGGGTCAACGATACCAGGCCGAACAGTTATTGCGGATGCAGGGCGCCCGGATTTATGACGAGGTGCACGTGTCCGGGCATCTGCGACAGGAGGGGTTGTATGAGATGCTACAAACCTTGCAACCGCAGCACGTGATACCGGCCCATCAAAATCTCGAAGGATATAGTGGGTACGTTGAGTTGGCTAGGGACGAGGGGTATGTGTTGGGTCGAGATCTCCATGTCTCATATAACGGGAACATGATACAACTCGTTGAGTAACTCGGTTTTTTGTGGTGTGTCTTGGGGAATATCAACCGGTTTATGACCTGTGTTCGTGTATCACTAGCAAATAATAGTATGTGTTCGATTGAGACAGGTCGGGTTTGGTTCCTAGGGAGGCGTGTATGAGTGATTCGACTGAGAGTTTAGCTGGGGCGATCGAGTCGCGTCGGGAGCAGATCAATCAGGCGGTCCCGGAATATCTTCCGATAAAGCACCCAGATCGGTTGTATAAGGCGTCGCAGCATTTGCTCACAGCCGGTGGGAAACGGTTACGGCCAGTGATCGTGTTGTTGGTCGGTGAATCGCTTGTTGACGAGTCAGGTTCAGTGTCGTCGTATCGGGAGTTCCCCGATCTTCATGGTGATCTGTTCGATCTGATGTCGGCTGCGGTGAGTATCGAAATTATTCATTTATTCACCTTGATTCACGATGACATTATGGATCAGGATGATCTCCGCAGGGGCGTTCCGGCGGTCCATCGGGAGTATGACATGGAGACGGCGATTCTTGCGGGGGATACGTTGTATTCGAAAGCGTTCGAGATCATGTTAGAGACTGATGCGCCGAGTGATCGTTTAGTTTCGGTGATACAACGGTTGGCGAGTACGTGTACCGAGATTTGTGAGGGTCAGGCTCTTGATATTTCGTATGAATCTCGGACTGATGTGTCGGTCGATGAGTACCATGAGATGATTAAGTACAAAACGGCGGTGTTGTACGGTGCAGCTGCTTCGGTCCCAGCGATTCTTGTGGGGGCGTCTCAGGATACGATTGCGTCGTTGTACGCGTATGGAATTGAGGTGGGGAAGGCGTTTCAGATCCAGGATGATGTTCTCGATCTGACGGCGAGTAGTGAGAAGCTTGGGAAACGACGCGGTAGTGATTTGCTTGAGGGGAAGCACACGTTGATCACGGCCCATGCAAATCGAGAAGGGGTTGTGCTCCCGGATTTGAGTAGTGAATCTGAAGTTTCTGAAGCTGATATCGAGGCGGTGGTTGCGGACCTTCGTGAGGCGGGGAGTATCACGTATGCGGAGAATACGGCGCGAGAATTGGTTGAATCAGGGAAACAACGATTGTCAGTGTTACCAGACAATCAGTCACGGAGTCATCTCGTGCAGATTGCTGATTATCTCATTGAACGAGAGTACTAGCCTAGACCGATTCTTCCTATCTACTCGGACCTCAGCCTAGACGAACGGTCGCTTGGAGCGAACTCGCACGTCATGAATTGTATTATTTAGAGTTGTGACTCAGGTGCGTTAGTTTATTGAGTCAAAAATTCGGTTTAGACTCGTTGAATGTTGGCTGCTCGGGGCCCTTTCGGGCTCGTTTCGATGTCAAATTCGACTTCTTGGCCTTCCTCTAAGTCCGGGCCGCCGACATCTTCCATGTGGAAGAAAACGTCATCGTCTGCATCGTCTGTATCGATAAAACCGTAACCTTTTCTGTCGTGGAAAAAATCCACTGTACCTGATGGCATCACTAGGTAGTATTGCGTTTTTTTGGGATAAGGCTTCCGTCAGCCACCCACTTAAATAGTCGTAGGCTTTTCCGTGGAACGCTACTTCTAGCCGAGGATTTACTGTTATTCACTCGGCGACCGTGGATTTGAGGGTTTCGACGTCCTGCGGTTAGGCCTGAATGCACAGATTTGCCGTGAGATTGGTGCGTTCCCGGACGTCATAGTACACGCGGTCCTGGATGGTGGAATTATTGCGGTCGAGGTAGCTATCCTCTTTGTAAGTGTTCTCAACAGACTAGTTAGCGGCGTCGGTGAATTGCCGGATAGGTTCATGGAGATTGCCGCAGCCCTTGTCTAGTCCGACGAATTTGAGGCGGAGGCCTCCATCAGAACAAAAAATACTATACCTTGTTTAATTATATTAATTTGAGTACCAATTCCTGCTCATTGATGGTAACGAGGTTGAAAATTATTTCTTTCCAGCAGGACTGAAGTTGTCGGTTTGCGCAATGCATTACGGTTATATGTCATACCCCTAACCGGGTTTAGTCCCTATTCGGTCACACTTGGATGTTGGACTGCGGGGGGTCTCTCAGAATCGCGGAGGGTATCGATGAATTTCGTCATTGCATTGTTTTCTCTCGTGATCCGTTCTTCATTCGTTATTTCTTCACACCCAGGTGGAACCGCCCGGTCACGACCTGTGAAATACCCCTCGGGTGCAACCCAGTCGTGATAGAACGGGCGGTCATCATCTTCAAGGACCGCAATGGCGACTTCCGCGCCATGCCCAGCGCAAACGATTGTTTGATGGGGTTTCTCAGCGAGTCGCCCAGCAACATACAATCCAGGGACCTTCGTTCGCCCACCGGATTCGCACTGCATGAACTCTTTTCCCCGATCGATATAGTCCACTTCCTGGATCCCCTCCAAATACGAAACGTCGTTTTTTGATGCACAAATCACATACATAGCCTGCCATGTCGATCCATCCGCAGTCTCAATGGAAAACCCGCTTTCTATTGGGAGCACGGTAGTGACGGTATCTGACTCGAATACACACCCCGCTTGTTTCATTTGTTCCCGAATCAGATTAAGGAATACCCTTGAATTTATGCCGCCTAGGAATCCCGGATAATTCTCGAGATGCGCGTTTCGTTCCAACAAAGAACGCTCAGCGCTCACAATCACGGTATCGAGTCCGTGTCGTCCGGTAAATATTCCAGCCGATTGGCCCGCTACTCCACCTCCAATAATTAGTACATCGCACTTATTCGTCTCAGACATCCTCTATGGAATTAGAGACCTCATCGGGTAATGAGATTGTCTTATTACAAGCGGCCAGACTGTTTCCCCGATAATCACCCACAAATCTCTTGATCGGTGGCCGCTAGGTATCTGCTTCTTTCCACTCAATTTCCTTATGAAAACACGTCGGGCAGCGAAATTCGATTAACTTTGTGGTTTCATCAATCAAACTCATCGTTGACCCACACTCCGGGCATTCAAACGCCATTCTCATTCATGCATTAGGCTGACGGATTAATGTGTATTTCCCATCCTATGCGTTCTCATACCACACACCCGTGAGCGGATTGAATCCAAATGGATTTGGTGATACCCCCGATAGCCACGTATAATGGACGAAACGGTTCGGGAGCAGTTAGTTTTGGAAGCGAAAAAACACGCGCTCATGAACGCAATCAAGCATGACGGCGATGCGCAAGTGAACGCAATAATGGGTCCATTGATGGGAGACAACCCCGCGTTTAGAGAGCACGGAAATGAAATCCCGGGAATTATCGAACCGGTACTAGCAGAGATTAACGCGTTATCTCGTTCTGAACAACATGATTTACTAGCAGATATTGCCCCGGAACAGCACGCTCAAATCACCGAGGAAGATGAATCGACTGAGGAGTTCCCGCTCCCGGATTTACCGAATGCTGATTCATACGATGAAATCAGGATGCGGCTCGCACCGAATCCGAACGGGCCGTGGCATATCGGTCACGCTCGAATGCCCGCGGTAATCGGCACGTACAAATCTCATTACGATGGGTGGTTTGTTTGTCGGTTCGATGATACTGATCCCGAAACAAAACGCCCGATGCAGGAGGCGTATGACTGGATTCTCTCGGATATCTCGTACCTTGGGTTTGAACCTGATCAAATCGTGAATGCATCCGACCGACTCGAAACGTATTACGAGCATGCCCGGTCGCTCATCGAAACTGGCGGCGCCTATACGTGTTCGTGTCCAGCCGAAGCATTCTCCGATCTCAAAAATCACGGTGACCCTTGCCCCCACCGATCGAAGGATCCCGAGACTACTCGCACTGAATTCGAGGAAATGATCGGTGGTGAATATGATGCCGGAGAAATGGTTCTTCGTGTTGCGACCGATATCACGCATCCGAATCCAGCGATCCGAGATTGGGTGGCGTTTCGTCAAATCGATACTCCTCATCCCCGGTCGGAAGCCGCGGCATACCAGTGCTGGCCTATGCTTGATTTCCAAAGTGCTATTGACGATCATCTTCTCGATATCTCTCATATCATCCGAGGGATAGATCTGCAAGATTCGGCAAAACGCCAACAATTCGTGTACGATTACTTCGACTGGAACTACCCGGAAGTTATCCATTGGGGAAAAGTTAACATCGATGAATACGACATTCCTCTTTCGACCTCGTCGTTGAAAGAACGCATTGAGGATGGCTCACTCGACGGGTGGGATGATCCCCGAGCGCCAACGATTCGAAGTCTCCGTCGGCGTGGGATCAGGGGAGCGGCTATCACTGAAGCCATGGTTGAACTCGGGACATCGACGAGTAATGTCGAATTGTCGATGAGTAGTATCTATGCTAAAAACCGGGAACGTATTGATAATGAAGCGGATCGATTATTCTTCGTTGAAGATGGCCTCGAAATTCCGGTAATCGGCGGTCCACCAGTAGGAGAACCACCGGTTCATCCGGATTATCCTGATCGTGGGACGAGAACGCTTGCGGTGGATAAAGCCGTTATCATTGACTCGGGAGATCTTCCCCCGAATGGTCAACGAGTGTGGCTGAAGGGATTCGGGTGTGTGCGTCATACTCGTGATGCGTTTGAGTGGACAGGAGATGACATTGAGGTCGTTCGGTCCGAGGGTGTGGACGTCATTCACTGGGTACCCGCCGATGATAACCAACCGGTGACGCTACGCAAACCCACTACCGATATCACTGGGCTCGCTGAAACCACTATTACTACTTATCCCGTTGGTGATGTCATTCAATTCGAACGGGTTGGTTTCGCTAGAATTGACGAAGCAACAGCGGAAAACACCGTTACGTACTTCACACACCACTAGGTGACACGGCCCCCTTATGCACTCACCGCAGGTATTCGCAGGACAGGACCGTGCGGGCGAACCACAATACTCCGGGAACAAATTGATTCGAATTCTGGGTGACTTGTATTTGTTAAGCCGTTTCGAGAATCTCGAGTAGGTTTTCGACTACTAACGGGATTGTTTGATTATACTGTCTCGCCGAATCGTACGGAACTATTTCCTTGCTCTCCGTCCACGTTCTCCCTTGGAGCAATCGAACAATGATAAACCGCTCCAATTCAGTATCTAGACGGGGTTCGTTGGTGGTTAGGAAGTAATTTATCCCGAGTTTTCGGAACGGGAGTGGGTTATGATCGTAGGTTCCGGGTCCATCTATGGATTCGGCGACATAGGTGTGTTCCCGTTTCGATAACTCGTATTTGACGGTCGTGTCTATCGATCTGATTACGGAGAGAAGCACATCCGGTGTTATCGTTTTATACGCACCAGTAACAAGTCCGAGCAGTCGATTTGTAAACCAGTCTGCGTGCCGAGACACCAATTCGTCCCCACGATCGGTTAATCCCTGGAGCATGATCACGGAGTGAGTTCCGGTGGTTTGATTCCGTCGGATCGAGAGGTGGACTGATGTATATCCATTGGCGTCCCAGAAGGACACGAGGTCAGGGGTTGCACTGAAACTTGTCCCGAGCCAATCGACGCGTTCTGTAAACTCGTCGCGAATTGAGTTGAGGAGAAACGTTCCAAATCCTTCTCGGCGGCGGGCGGAATGTGTGGCGATTCGCACGATACGAAGACCCGCTGGCGAACTAGCCGTCTCATCTCTGAGTTGGCTTGTTAATAAATCAGGTATTACGTTCCCCCGTATCCGCTCGCCGCCATACATTGCATCGCGCGTATCCGTATCGAGACTACCTTCTTCAGCGAGCAATGCAACTGCGAGTACGCATCCGTTATGCAGCAATGCTCTAACAGATAAATTTGGGGCGTCGAGTAATCGGACTACATCATTTGGTTGTGTTTTATAGTGTGCGCAAGTTAGGAGGCCAACGACTTGCCGGAGCAATGGTTCGTTTTCACTGAGTTCCTCAGATGAGAGTTCGTTGTATTCGATGGAGTCGAGGGTTGCGTCTTGGACGAGTTGGGTTGGTGCGGGACTCGGATTGAGGAGGAGAGTGTGATACAGCCATGGTTCTAAGGGATCCGAGGCAGCGTATCGTATCGGTTCGGTTAATCGAACTTCTTTCACGCCCGATCGAACGTCTTCTAGGTGGGGTTGGAATGTTACGGCGAATCGTTGGCCAGTTCCTTCATACCCATGGGTAGTGGTTGCAAAGGCGACATGGTCTACGGCGAGTAACTGGTTCAATAATGGCAGGCCGATGCCTGCGGCTTCGTCGACAAATAAGATATCGGGGGATTCCAGTATTGCGTTTTCTGGTGATGCGTATCGGAGCGAGCCAGCTCCAGCAACCGTGATTTTTTCCTCATTCTGGTCATGTGCATAGGACAAATCTGGTTGCGCTTCGAGAATTTGTTCGGCGTGGGTGAATAGGGACTGGACGTTCCGTGATTGAGGCGCCGTTACCAAAACGGAATGGTTCATTCGTGCATATTCGGCCGCAGCGATCCCGAGAACGGCTGATTTACCGCGTCCTCGATCAGCTGTCAATACAACTGGTGTATCAGACGTGACTAGGGACGATAATGCGTTGAGCGCGCGTTGCTGATCGCGGGTTCGACACGAGGCAACTGCTGTGTGGGAAAACGATGAATACGAATCAAGGCCACCAGTTTGTTCATTTGGAATTCGTGGAGCTGGGTTTGTTAACCCAGCAGAAATCACTCGATCAGAATCGACATCGAAGATAGCGATCCCTCTAAATTGCTCTACGGAGTTGATGAATCGATGGCGGAAAAACCACAATAAATCCCTCTGGGAATACGGTGGAACGATGAGTGTCTGCATGAAGGTGTCGATTGATTCCTTCCATGTTTCAAATGGGGGACAACACAGTACAAAGACCCCTCCGCCACTGATGGTCCCGAGGGCTGCGGCAAGGACGTTCGGATTGAGCGATTGGTGTGCGCAATACGTGATTCCGGGGAGCGTCCTTCCAAGTAATCGATCTGTTTCATCAAAGGAGACTGTGTCAAATCCGTCGTGTTGGTTCTCGGAAATGAGGAGCAGGTCGGTGTCTGCAATTCCCCACGTTGAACAGACATCGGTGGCGAGGTCCACGCAGTCCGTTTCGGATTCGCCGGTGAGTATGATCATTCGCCGTTCATTCGTCCGCGAAGCTTCATCTGCTAAGTCGCGGACTGCATCCGTGAACACGCTTTAGGTCTACGTGATACGGCGGCAAGGTTTCTCCGGTCCTCACAAACTGGGTACGAAGATCAGAATACTGATGGGAGCCTACGCACACTAGCGCGAGTAATGACACACCCGATGAATCATTGCTGGTTGTTATCTCAACGCCCAAGTGGGAAGCCTACGATGAGTGATTTTTCGTTAATTGAAGAGTCCCAACCGTCACCTGGTCCGAAAGAAGTACTCATCGCAACGCGATATCTGTCCGTTGATCCGTATATGCGGGGACGAATGCGTGATCAAGAGTCGTATGCGGATCCGTGGGATGTTGGTGAAGTCATGCAAGCAAGAGTAGTGGGCGAAGTGGTTGAATCGAATCATCCTGGTTTCCAAGCAGGTGAGTACGTGAATGGGAACCTTGAATGGGCAGAATACGCTGTGGCTGACGCCAGTGAAATTCGCCAAGTGAACCCAGATTTGGCTCCTTTATCAACCTTCCTCGGGGTTGTCGGGATGCCGGGGCGGACAGCGTATTTTGGGTTGTTTGATGTGGGACTGCCGCGACCTGGTGAAACCGTGGTGGTCTCAGCTGCGGCCGGAGCGGTCGGATCGGTGGTCGGGCAATTAGCGTCATTAACGGGGTGCACCGTGATTGGGATTGCTGGTTCCGATGAGAAAACAGCGTTCCTCACCGATGACCTTGATTTTGACCACGCAATAAATTACGAAACAGAGAACGTTTCAGCCAGCATTAGTTCGTTCGCCCCTAACGGTGTTGATATTTACTTCGATAATGTCGGTGCTACAATCACTGATAGTGTATTAGAACACCTTGCTGTGCGTTCACGGGTTGTTGTGTGTGGGCAGATTGCGCTGTACAACGAAGAAGGTACCCCAACGGGTCCGCGGCATTTCTGGAAATTAATTCGGAATCGCGCATCCGTTGAGGGTTTCCTTGTGAGTGATTATTCGAATCGATTCGATGAAGCAACAACCGCGCTCGCTCACTGGCTCAACGAAGGGGACTTGGAATATCGAGAAACGATCACCACTGGGATAGAAAATGCGCCTGCGGCGTTCATTGGATTGTTTGAAGGTGAAAACATCGGGAAACAACTCGTTCGTATCCCGCAAGGGGAGTGAACACTTCAATCGACAACCGGCAACGCTTGATTCCCCCAGCGAACCCACTGCTATCGACCAAGTCTGCTTGGAGTATTGCTATGCGGCGCTGTATCACGCGGGTACCTGTTTGAAAGCGCTTTTAAGCCGTGCCAGTCAACAGACCAGTACCACTCGAGAGAGGTTGATGAGCCACCCCTACACCAGGGATTACGACGGTGGTCGGGGGAATGGCGAGCCTACTCGCGAGATGCGGTGATCCATCATGCCTGTATACGTAACTTATGACGCCCCTACTGATCTTCAAGAAGATGCGATTGAAGTACTCGAAGTCGCCCGTGATACGGGATCAGTACGGAAAGGCACTAACGAAACGACGAAAGCGGTAGAGCGCGGGAACGCAGAATTGATTTTAATCGCTGAAGATGTTCAACCGGAAGAGATCGTGATGCACTTGCCGGAATTAGCTGACGAGAAGAACGTGTCCTTCATCTTCGTTGAAAATCAAACTGACATCGGTCATGCAGCTGGCCTAGAAGTCGGATGTGCCGCTGCAGCAGTTATTGATCCTGGTCAAGCCCGCGATGATCTCGATGAGATAAACGACCGGATTGCAGAGATTCGATAAGCAATGAGTGCAGAAGAATCTGAACCCGAGGAATCAACGCCGGCCGAAGTTATCGAAATTGTCGGTCGAACTGGCATGCATGGGGAAGCGATGCAGGTCAAATGCCGAATCAAAGAAGGGGAGAACCAGGGTCGGATCATCACGCGTAATTGTCTCGGTCCGGTACGCGTCGGTGACATTCTCCAATTACGTGAAACCGCGCGGGAAGCCGATGCAATTGGGGGGCAATAATGCCGCAGACACGATCATGTGATTATTGCAGTAGTGACATTGAACCGGGTACGGGCACTATGTTTGTCACGATCGATGGAACAGTGTTGCATTATTGTTCCTCGAAATGCGAGAAAAACGCCGATTTAGGTCGTGAATCCCGTGATCTCACATGGGTTGAAAGTGACGATGGCCCCGAGTAATAATGGTTGAGCGAGAACGGACGTTTGTAATGGCGAAACCGGACGCTGTCCATCGCGGTCTCATCGGACGATTGATTACTCGACTTGAAGATCGGGGCTTGCAATTGATTGGGGCGAAGTTTGAATTGCTCTCTGAGGCGAAAGCAAGCGACCATTATGCCGAGCATGAAGACAAACCGTTCTTTGATGATCTTGTTGATTTTATCACGGCAGGGCCGGTACTCGCGATGGTCTGGGAGGGCGACGATGCGACGAAACAAGTCCGTGATATGATGGGTGCTACCGATCCAACTGAAGCGGCCCCGGGGACGATTCGGGGTGACTATGCGTTGGATCTTTCTCGGAACGTTATTCATGGCTCTGATAATGAAGATCCAGGTGCAAATACACGGGAGATTTCGTTGTTCTTCGATGAGGATGAGTTAGTTGACTATGAGCGTTCGGACGCTACGTGGATATACGAATAGCGGATAATCGGTCGTTGTGGGGTTACTTATTGTTCGGTTGATTCTTTGGTGATTGGTAGCTTAACTGTGACAATGGTTCCTTTTGGTTCATTGTCATCGAATTGAATACTCCCGCCGGATTCGGTAATTAACCAGTGGACGATCCATAACCCGAGCCCACTTGAGTGATCAAGTGGGGTTTCTCGGCCGCGTTCCAGTACTTGTTGTTCTCTGTCAGGCAATCCTGGGCCGTTGTCACTGATCTGTATTTCTGCGAAATCAGCGTTTTCAGATGGGTTGTTGATGTGAACGTGGATTTCTGGGTTTGGGGAATCGTTGTGCTCGATGGCGTTAATGAGGAGGTTGTCGAATGCTGAATCGAGTAATGGTGTTGCGGAAACGAGTACGGAATCGTCGGCATGAACTGTGATTGTGGCGTTCGGATAGTCTTCCTTGAGGATTGCTACTTGGGTGTTGAGGAGTTCAGTTAAGTTAATTTGTTCGGTGGAACTTTTCCTGTCGACGAGGGTCTGTTCGAGTTCTCTGGCCCGGTCACTGAGTGAAATGATGTCTTTTCCTTTTTCTAATAACAACTTGGTTTTTTCTTGAACTGTTTCAGGATTGGAGTTGAGTTCTTCGACATGTGCGAGGAGGATGTTCATTTGGTTTCGGAGATCGTGTCTGAGTATCCGATTCATGACTTCGAGTCGTTGCCGGTGGCGTTCTCGCTCGGTGACGTCCCGGAGAATTAGAATATGACCAGTCACCACGTTTGTTTCCCGGGTTAATTGGAGAATTTGGACATCATAATAGCGCGTTATATTCTCAATCGTGAGCGTAACCTGATGGAACGCCATTCTGGGAGCGGTGTCTGATAACCAGTCGGAGATTTCTGGGAGGATATCTTCGATGGTAGAACCTATTGCGTCTGAGTCATATTGACCGAGTAACCGGTGACCGGTGTTGTTATAGTCGATTATTCGATGGTTGCTGTCCAACACGATTGCCGCTTCGTCCATTGTCTCGAGGAGGGTATTTCTTGTTAGGGTTCGCGGAATTGGTGGTGAGTCGAGTAATTCGTATTCAAGGACGGCATAGGTGAATACCATGCCGGTCCCGATGAGGGCAATCGATGGGAATATGTTGACATAGGGGAGATCCGTGATGAGTTCGATGATATTAGCCCCCAGGGGACGGTGACAGCGATTGTAAGAGCCATAGCTCGATGCCTGTAGATTGCTTGGGTTTGATAAATTGCATAAAGAATCAACACGGTTCCGGCTGTCAGTAAACTGTAGGAGTAGAGGGTATGCACCCAGAACGCAATCCCAAATGTTTCAACTAGATACACATAATTATTGACGGTTTGGAGTGCGATGTCCGAACGAAACCATCCATGGATTGGATTTGTCCATACAGCTCCGAGGACCACCAATGGCTCGATGGCAAGAAGTAATACGGTTTCTTTCGTGATGTATTTTTCATACCCGGTGTATTCGAGGGCGAACACGACCCAAGCGGCTGGGAGGACGAGGATACCGAAGTATTGACAGTTTGCCCAGAACACTTTGAAATCAACTGAAACGTGCAGCAAATGGAGCGTGTTGGCCCCAGTCCATACCATCGCCCCCAGCAAAATAAAC
This sequence comes from uncultured Halobacteriales archaeon, assembly GCA_964542445.1. Lineage (GTDB taxonomy): Archaea > Halobacteriota > Halobacteria > Halobacteriales > Hikarchaeaceae > CAZITY01. Next base: position 19,424 of record CAZITY010000039.1, read on the forward strand.
AAGAGTGGCGTCGCGCCTGGAGCGGTCTGTTTTCGCGAGACGATGATGATAAGACCCAACCATAACGGTAGGGACAAAATAGTGAGAAAGGCAATCGGTGGGAACTGGTATGCCATAACCAACGGACTGCTTATTCCTACCGGCTTATTGCTGGGTTCCTGGAGACGCTACTTTCGCATCAAGTTCTTCGTAAATTAATTGATAGTCGTCCCGTGTAAACTCATCAAACATCCCATCGATTTCTTCTTGAAGTTCGTGTAAGCGACTCATGGCTTCGTGGTATTCATCATGTTCCTCGAGTTCAGCGACGGATTTTTCCTCCTCTAATAGCCGTTGTTTCGTCGCGAGGGAATACGACTCTTTAAACTGATCATCATACGTCTTGAGTCGAAGTAGCCGGTCCACGCAATTCTGGAGTTTATCTTTCAAGACCGGTTTCACGAGGTATTCGTCGAAGTCCATGTCGAGAATATCAAAATCCGGATCAACCGCTGTTATCATCGCGATTCGGCATTCGATATTTCGTTGATTTATTTCTGTAATAATTGCATTCCCACTCATTTCCGGTAATCGTCCGTCAAGGAATGCAACATCGATATCGTCCGTTAATATCTCGAACGCATCGGATGCTGAATAGGCGACTTTAACACTGTAATCTACCGCTAGCCATTCCGCATACGTATCGGCAAGTTCTCGTTCATCCTCCACAATTAGAATAGTTGGCTGGGGTTTCGTCAAGACGGATTCGTACCTGTCGTAATTTCGATTTGCTGTTTCATGTGATTCTTAGAGGAATCCAGTCGGAGGTTCTATCATCATGAGTACCGCACTAGCTGTTACGCTTTTCGGGTGGGAGACCTCTGATGTCCTAAACTATATTCAACTGCACAGCTAATACACTCTGTATGTCGCAGGACTTGGATATGACTGGAGCGGACTGTGAAACGAGTCGGTCCTATCACGAACAAGCACAAGCAATTTTCCCCGGCGGAATCTCGCATAACACACGATACGCTGAGCCTCATCCCATTTACATAGATCGAGCCACCGGGTCACAATTGATTGACGCTGATGGAAACGCATACGTCGATTTCTGGAATAATCACGGTGCCAGTCTCCTCGGTCACACTCCCTCTGACATCACTGACCGAGTTGTGTCACAAGTGAAAGACGGCTTTCATTATGGCACTCCAAACAAGCCCGCGATTGATCTCGGCCGAAAAATACTAGATACGATTCCCGCCGCAGAACAACTCCGATTCTGTTGCTCCGGGACTGAAGCCACGATGTTTGCTGTTCGACTCGCCCGTGCTGCCACTGACCGGGACACGATAATAAAGATGGAGGCAGGCTGGCATGGCGGAAACACGGACTTAACTATTGCTGTGCACCCACCATACGATCAACCAACGACGAACGGATTACCACCCGGTATCGATGACTCTACGATAGCCGTCCCAATGAATGACACCGAAGCACTAGATGACGCAATGGCCACGTATGGCGATGATCTCGCCGGTGTCATCATTGATCCACGCAAAGGAATCGCTGGCCCCGAAGACACCTATCTAGATGCCCTCGTCGATTACCGAGATGAAATTGGGTATCAATTGATTTTCGACGAAGTCGTCACTGGGTTTCGAGTGGGTCTGACGGGAGCAGAGGGCGTGT
>CAZITY010000040.1:0-19154 GCA_964542445.1 uncultured Halobacteriales archaeon
TCGCCCCCATCCCGATCATCGTCGCGTCGAGCAACCCGAGTTCGGCCTCCGGGGATCGGGTCTGACTCTCACTCATTACTAATGCTCACCGTTTCGCTCGTTGTGCATTGTCGGATCGTTTGCCGATTAGCCCGTTTAAAGACCGGGGTGAATTCTCCGATATTGGGAATCATATCGGGTTTTGAAAACTCCTTGCTAGATTCTGCAACGCTTGGAACCCGCGTTCCAGATGCATAAATAGTGAAAGCCTGAAGATTCCGTATCGTGACAATTCTACGCGCCTTGCTGACTCCATGCCCCGGGTCCTCCTCCGACTTATGGGTCTGATTCGGCTGAGCACCAGATAGAAAGACTGCTCGAGAACTCTTCTGCAAGCTCCGTATGAACACAGTGACTAACCGACTTAATCACATCTAGGAGGATCGGGACATCGCTTTGGAGCGTCATCACAAATGGTGTCTCGTCGGCCTAGACCCGGACGGCATCGCGGATACCTCCGTCATTAAAGACAGACACTGGAGGAAACGAATCTGATTGGATGTGCCCGTTATAATCGAGCCCCAAGTTGGGAGGTAATTTTATCGACGGCGAACGCGGCGACCATGCCTAAGTCAGGGAGGTCTTCGATAAGTGTTGGCGATGCCGTCCCGATATGTGTTATGCGGTCGATGCATTGCAAGTTACTGAGACATAACTTGGTTCGAATAAAGGTAGAGTAAATCAGGTCAATGAAATATCGGCGATTTCCCATCTCTCGCAAATAATTTTTGTTCCTCAGTGATGATTTTTACCGGCTGAAAATCAAAATTCGTGAAGGACTGTTGCAAGGGCGTTGGCTAATTCTTCGAATCGATCGATGTGCATGGCGTCCGTTGTGATCCAAACACCATGACCATTGACAATTACGCGTGTAAGATAGCCGCGCTCGAACACCCGGATGGTAAATTGATATGCACCGAGTTGAGTGTTAGTATACGCAAGTTGTGATCGGAAACCTAACCGTTCGTTTTCAGCGAAGCCAATGAGATCAGCGGTTTGATCGAGATCCGACCGTAAATATAATTGTTCCACTGTGTCTTCGGTAAAGTAGGTGAGGCTCCGTAATTCGTCCCCGACAGCTGTCCGGGCGGTACGCACGAGTTTGCTTTGTTGACCCTCAGATAATTGATCGTTGGACATGCCGGCGAATCTATGCTTCACCCTCAAATGTTTGTCCACTATTACTACTAATCGAGAATCACTTATGATGGGAGGTCGCCAGAAGCTACTGTGATCATGTCTGATTTTCAACAACACTAAAATATTTGAACGTCAGAAACTTACCGCCGCTCGGGACTACTAGAAACTATTTGTTGATTGCCGCCCCCAAATTTCGGAGAGATTAGGTAGGAAGCAACATTCAGGGTAATAGCATTGTATCTACGATGCAAGTCGTGTCTGAGGGTGAGTCTGGATGAGGCCGCCAGTGAGGATGAAAGTGGACCCAATCGTTGGGGTTCATCATAGTTTTCCTTGGAAACCGGTTCGATGCTCGGATGTAACAGTTTTACACTATTTGATCGAAGGAAGAACTTCGGTACCAAACAGCTGAATAACCTCTCGTTTTCTCCCAGGTGCCGCAGAAAGAAATACGCCATCGACGAGTCCCGTGTTATGGATTTCCTCCATTTTTCGGATGCAATCATCTGGTGTTCCAACGACACCATAGCGATTGGCCAAATACTCCGTCAAATCCAATTGGTCTAGGAGTTCTGCATTCGGACTTCCGGGTAGTGTACCGGCATCAGTGTTATACTTAGAAATGAGTGTTTCAAGTGGCTCTCGGTATTCATCAGGGACACTTTTTCCTTCCATAGAAAATTGCAGCGAGTGGTGAGCGACTCCCGCCAACGACGACTTGAGCTTTTCAATCGCGTCGGCTCTGTCGTTCATGACGTTACATCGCGCCAAGACCCATTTGTCTACTTCTTCAGGTGACCGTCCCGCACGGTGGGCGCCTTCATTAACTCGTTCTACTTGCTCTGCAATTAGTTCAGGAAGGATACCGGTTCCGAGTACGACGATATCAGCCAGTTCACCTGCCAACCGTTGTGTCTTTGGTCCTTCGGCAGCCCAAAATAATGGGAGGTTTTTGCGGTTGGCCCATTGAATCTGGAGTGATTGCCCGTTATACTCGGCACGTTGACCACTCGTTAGCGATTGTATTGTTCGGATTGATTGCCGCATTTCTGTCAATTTGGCTGGTCGTTCGCCCAATGTGCGTACAGCACTATCTCCCGAGGCGATTCCCAAAATGGCTCGGCCTCCCGTGAATTCGTCCACTGTAGAAATTGAGCTGGCGATCACCGACGGATGGCGAGTGACAGGGTTGGTAACCATTGGACCAATAGCAATGGAGTTTGTTTCCGTAGCAACAACGCCTAGACTAGAAAAAACTTCACGTCCAAGCAATTGTGAATCAGGAAGTGTAAATAAATCAAATTCCATTCGTTCAGCTATCTGGGCCTTCTCTATCAAACGTTCACCACAACCGCCTCCTCCAGAAATTCCGATTTCCATAGCACAGGTAGAGACTTCTGTGACTTATCAATGACCAAGTTGAACCTTGAAAGGAAACATTAGGGGTCAACTCCCGCTATGGCGAGCAAATCGATGACAGCTGCGGTGATGGCCGCAATGATCTCTTTTTTCAATTCCGGATGAGAGACACTGGGTTCAGTGATGACTCCGATTTCGGGCTCAGATGAGAACACGACGATGCTAGAGAACACAGACTCTCCGGGATTGACAACACCGTTTTTTTAGCGTTTATTCACTATGGTTGTGGTTCCGGGAGCGATCGCATTGACCGCGGGGGAATAAGAAAATTACCTCGGCGTTTAACGGTCATATATTGGAGGATACCGTTGTTCGTTCGCTGTCCGACTGGAGCGCTCTCAGCGATCTCGGTTCCGTTCATCGCTTTACGAGTGTCAACAAAATCACTAATCGTTCGTTGCAACGATAGGAAATGAAGGCTTGCTTTACCGTCGTCTGTTGAGTCAAAGTCACGCCGGAGGATACGCGGAGACCCGTCGCGACGGGCGCGGGCAGACTTTTGAGAATGCCCAACAACCCCGAATTCACGGGCATGATCTTCAGTGTGCATGGGGCACCCAGATTCTTCCATGCGACTCGTATCACCGAGATTTTCTCCCGTTCCTTCGACGATATCGTTTTCAGCGTGCGCCGGGCAAAACATCGTTGCCACGCGATGATACTGGCTATCCTGCTCGTACCACTGTTGGAGGTGAAGCCGAAGAAGGGATATTTGTTGAGTCGTCCCGGCGGCAAACACGCCGTTCTGAATCGTAACTGCGTCCTCGGTTGCTTGGTTCTTCTGGAAACCAGATTTAAAACCCATGTAGAGCGGTGCATCTTCGGGAACTGGTTCCGAGTCCGGAATACCTTCGACTTCCTGGTTGTCTGCTGGTAAACCGTTGCCGACGAATCCAGTTCGCCGATCGGTACGTTCAAAAACTTCGTCTAGGGAAGCATCGACTGATACATCGTTGAGTGTCTCTACATTCCCGAACAACGCCTCCTCTGCAGCGAGTACGACAGATCCGTGGTCGCTTGCGAGATGGATGACCGCATCTGGCCGATCGAGCGATGGGTCTTCGAATGGGGCAAGTGGTTTGGGTTCGATGAGGTCAACTTCAGGGGAAAGCGTTGCATCGAACCGATCGAAATACGCCGGCGAATAACTCACTGTGAAAAGTAGTCCGTTGGTACCCCGTTGGTAAGCGCGTTCGAGGGTTTGCAAAACGGTTTCCATGGTTTCTTGATCGTCGGATGTAGGGGGACCCTCAGAGAGATAATCAAGGTATAATAATACGCGGTGTTTGGGTGCGACGTGGTTCCCGTGATCGTCGGTTGTTAGGTAATTGTTCCAGGCGTGTTGTCGTTCTGGAAGGTCCGTGAGGTCTTCCGGGGCGTTCGCTAATTCTTGGGTTGATTCGCGTTCAAGACAGGCTGAGAGCGCTGTTGAACCTCCGATCGCGACCGCCGTTTTGACAAATGTCCGTCGCGGAATTCCACGATCTGTGGGAGGCATTTACCAATAAATGGGGACTAATCAAAAAGGGGGTTCTGGTTTGAATTTCGGAATATCGTATCCTATCTGGAGCGCTACGCCAATCGCGTTTTTCTCAGATATGAATAATCGGGAGATTAGTGGGATGTGTTTTTGTATGTAAACGGGAAGATCGTTCTATCGAGGTAGTGACTGTCGGTGGGTGTTCGTCAATCGATTAGTCTATGCGTTAATTGTCATGGGGTGGAGGGCAAAATAGAGTGGTGTGTCGGTTGCTTGATTGGCCCCCACACTAGATTACAAATTTATTTTACTTAGGTAAATTTTTATTGCAATAATCACCAGCGTAGAATATGAGAACCCCTCCAGTACTCCTAATAGCACTCCTTCTTACACTGGTCATCGCCCATCCATTCGCCGCACCAGCGCAAGCGCAAGATTGCTCGTTCCCCGTCAATATGAACGATGCAACGGGCACGGAAGTAACGATTCCCGAAGAACCCTCGCGTGTGGTTACACTCAGCCCAAGTGCGGCACAAACGATGTGGGAAATCCAGGCCCGTGCAAAAGTTGTCGGCGTGACAAAATACGCCGACTATCTCGAGGGCGCAAACTCCAGAACACAAATTTCGACAACAGAGCAAATGGTATCAATTGAAACGGTTGTGAACTTGACCCCTGATCTCGTGCTTGCGCCAAATGTGGTTCCAACTGATACAGTCAAAAAACTTCGTGACGCCGGGGTTACAGTCTACTATTTTCCACCAGCGAAATCAATCGATGACGTATATAGAAAAACACGCCGTATTGGACGGCTCACTGGGAAATGTACAGAAGGGACAACGACCGTACAATGGATGAAGGACCGCGTTAGTATCGCTAAATCCGCAGCAGAATCACAAGAACAACCGGATGTCCTGTATCTTTTCTTCGGGCACACAGCGGGAAAAGAGACCTTTATCAATGAAATAATTAAAACTGCAGGCGGGAACAACATCGCTGTTGACGCTAATGTATCGGGTTATCAGCAACTCAATGAAGAGATAGTGTTACGAGAAAACCCCGACTGGATCATTCGGAATTCAGAAAATCCACTCGGAGTACGCACAGACGTTCTTAATCAAACCACTGCTTTGGAGAAAAACCAGACTATCACCGTACAAATTGAGCATCTTAATCAACCGGCTCCCCGGATTGTTCACGCGATAACAAAACTCGCGAAAGCATTTTATCCCGAAGCATATACCATTGCAAACACCACCCAAACACCCACAAATACACCCCGGTCGACCACAATTGATACGACCACTCGTCCCACTGCACCAAGCCAGACACCGAGTCAAGACGGGTTCGGCATCATAACCGTGCTTTGCGCCACAGTCATTTACTGGCGATATCGGTGAGTGATAGACAAATCATAAGTTAAAATTCGCTCCATAAAGCACCCGTAATCACACCAAATTCACTCTGTGGACTCGGGTTTGCCTGACATTTCATTACGATCGCTGATATTGTCAAAAAATTTCGTTTACTGTGGCTGATACATCCCTTGAAGTGAAGTCATGAAGATGGTAATATTCCGCTCCCATTGCTTCGGCAAGCTTACTCACGTGGCCCAATCGAACCGGGCCAGATTCTGTATCAAAACAAACCGCCGATACACTAGCCCGGCTAATTTGATCCGCTGCAGCGAGAGCATCATCGACGGGTGACGCCGCTGAGGCAGAATAATTCGAACGACCATCAGTCACAATGACCAACAACGGGACCTGATCAGAGTTTTCCCGTAACTCCCGTCGTACTAGCCGCAAACCTCTTTCAAGACCCGATGCCAATGGCGTCCGGCCACCGGTAGGCATTTGTGCCAATGCCTGTGCGGCTCGCTGAACGTCCGAGGTGGGTTGAAGCACAATCTCTGCCCGGTCCTGTCGGAAACCAATCAAACTCACACGCTTGCGATCTTGATAGGCATCTTTGAGTAACGAGAGAATCCCACCTTTCACCTTCGACATTTGGTTATCGTTCCCCATTGAGCCGCTCGAATCAACCACGAATACGACGAGTTGTTGTGTGGGCGTCTGTCGTTGTTTGACTCGTAGATCGGTTGGGGTTAGTGTAATCGCTAACTCAGGTGTGTTCTTTGGCTGTCGAACTGGTTGATACGGCGCAGCGGCGCGGATAGTAGCGTCTAGTGCAATATCCCGAGGTCGTCCCCGTGGTCGTTTAGCACCATAGTAATTACCGCGGGTTCCGCTTGCAGAGATCTGTGGACCGCCGCCGTTCGCGATTCCTTTAGGTAATTCGAGAGAGGAGTCCCCAGACGGTTGTGGTGGAGTCCACCCAGGGGTTATCGGAAACACTTGATCATTTACCGATCCAGAGTGGTGTTCTTGGTTTTCGTCGTCAGTATTCTTGTTATTATGGTCACTGGCCGAATCGGTATCACCTTCTTGACTAGCGGGTGGATCGATAGATGGTAAGGTTTCGCCGGACGGTTTGTCATTTGATCGATGAGGGGAATCTGAGGGTTCGGTCTGTGAATCTGGTCTATTCGATTGTTGGGATTGATTAGATTGCGATCGATGGCCTAACGCAAGTTCGGCGGCCCGGCGTACGTGGTCACTTTCCACTCCTCGTGAGTTGTCTAGGGCTGCGAGAGCCCGTGCTGTTCGGTGAATAATAATGTCCGCTCGCAAGCCATCGACGTTATTCTCAATGCATATGCTCGCAATCAAGTCGAGAATGTCGTCAGAGACTTGAACATCCGGGAACATGTCTCTCGCCGTTGAAATGCGATTTGCAAGCGCCCCTTCTGCGTCTCGCCACTCCTCGAACATGCCCGCTGGATTCTCCTCATAGTGGGTTCTCCGTTTGACCACGGCTTTCCGCTCATCAGGAGTAAATTCTTCATCCATGTTCACGTAAAGGCCGAACCGATCGAGTAATTGTGGGCGGAGTTCCCCTTCTTCTGGATTCATTGTCCCGACAAGCATCACGTCTGCAGGATGTTCGAATGAAATTCCTTCACGTTCAACCCGATTGGTGCCCATTGCGGCAGCATCAAGCAAAACATCGACGAGGTGATCGCTGAGTAAATTGACTTCATCGATGTATAGGATACCCCGGTTGGCCCGAGCTAACAACCCAGGTTCGAACGATCGCTCTCCTTCCTGAATGGCGGATTCTAGATCGATTGACCCGAGGACTCGGTCTTCGGTCGCGCCGATTGGGAGGTTCACGAACGGAGTCGGGATTTTTTCAATAAGTTCCGGGTGTTGGCTGAGGTTTTTACTTGTGCAATCCTCGCATTGCAATGCAGGATTATTCGGTGGACAATTAAACGGGCATTCAGCAACTGTTTCGATTTTGGGTAAAACGTGAGCGAGACTCCGTACTGCTGTCGATTTAGCGGTGCCGCGGGTTCCAGCAATCAAGACGCCCCCGATATCGGGCTGCACTGCATTACACAGTAGTGCATCCTTCATCGCTTCCTGTCCGACAATCGCCGAGAACGGGAAGTACGTAGAATCAGTCATTCCTGGCGTCCCTCCAACATCCCTTCATTTTCGAGGTAAAGCTTCTCCAAGTCCGCTCGGATCTCATTATCTGGGTTTTCCCACATCCCACGGTCCATGGCCTCAATTAATCGTTCGGTCATCGATCGGATCGCCCACGGATTCTTCTCCGCTAAGAAAGCCTGATTTTCCTCATCTAATAGATATGTTTCGGAGACGTCCTCATACATCCAATCATCAACCACATTTGCAGTAGCATCGTAGCCGAAAAGGAAATCAACAGTTGCCGCCATCTCTAAGGCCCCCTTGTAGCCATGATCTTGCATGGCATCCATCCATTTTGGATTGACCACTCGAGACCGAAAAACACGGCGGGCTTCCTCATCAAGGTGCCTGACATCGACGTCATCGGGACGGGAGCTATCCCCGAATAACGCGTTTGGATCATTTCCAGTGAGCGCCCGAACCGATGCGATCATCCCCCCATGAAACTGGAGGTAATCATCCGAATCGAAAATATCGTGTTCCCGGTTATCCTGATTCTGAACCGCCACCTCGACATTCGCGAGCTGGTCCTTAAAGTCATCAATAGCCTCGGATCCGTATTCATCATTCGTGTACGCATACCCACCCCAGTTCAAGTATATTGAAGCGAGATCCTCTTCTGAATCCCAATTTCGTTGATTAATTGCCGGTAAAATCCCGGCACCGTACGTGCCAGGTTTACTCCCAAAAATCCGGTACCGTGATCGTTTTTTGGCCCGTTCCTCATCCATTCCCTCAGCCATTCGCCATTCTTCGTCTTGCTGGACGTGTTTCCGGACATAATTTTGCTCAGGCGGTTCATCCAAATCAGCAACGAGGTTCACTGCCCGGTCGAGTAGTTCTATGACGTGCGGAAATGCGTCTCTGAAGAACCCACTCATCCGCACGGTGACATCAATCCGGGGACGTTCAAGTTCCTCGAGGGGTATAACGGATAATCCGTCGACCCTGCGGCTTTCTTCGTGCCACTCTGGTGCAACGCCGAGAAGGTACAGGATTTCGGCGATATCATCGCCTTTCGTGCGCATATTAGATGTTCCCCAAACGACTATCCCAACCGATTCAGGATACTCGTTCTCGTCTGCAAGATGTGTTTCAAGTAATGAATCAGCGAGATCCTTGCCAACTTCCCAGGCATACGGAGAAGGCACGGCACGTATATCGACTGAATAGAAATTCCGGCCTGTCGGTAACAACTCAGGCATTCCACGAGTTGGGGCACCGCTCGGTCCGGGCGGGACATAGGCCCCATCGAGCCCCGCGATGAGGTTGTCGATTTCATCAGATGTCTGAGTAATCGCGGGAAACACTTCAGTATCAATATATGACAAAACTTCATGGACCGGGGACCCGACATCGATCCCGTACCGATTGCAGACCGTTTCGGGAGCCCGATCATCGATCAAGTCCGACACAAGAACCCGAGCAAAGGACTCAATTGAGTCATTAATATCACCGCAAATACGAGGCGTCTCGTCACCGATGTAGTCAAAAAACCCCGGTATCTGATCGGTGAACGGTTCACCGGGATTGTCCCGAACAAATTCATAGTCGATATCGAATTCGCGAGCGATCGCCCGACGAATCCCCTGGACATGCTGGGTATCGAGTCTTAAAAGAGCCGTTACGAACTCAACGAGTTTCTCCCCCGAGGGAGCTTCCCCAAGGATATGGAGGCCACCACGGATCTGGAGGGCACCAATTTCACACAGGTAACCATCAATTTCATTGGTGAATTCATCGAAATCATCGGGAACCGAATCGACCCCAAGATCTTCATGCAAATTGCTCTCAAGGATTAATTCCCAGATTTCATCTCTGATTTGGGGGAGTTTTTTCGGATCGAGTTCTTCTGCTTGCTGGTACTCGTCTAATAACGTTTGTAATTTATCGAGATCGCCATAAGTGTCCGCAGTCGTCATCGGTGGGACGAGATGATCGATAATAACCGAGTGAAGCCGGCGTTTCGCTTGCGATCCCTCACCCGGGTCGTTAATAATAAACGGATAAAAGACGGGTAATTCGGGATTAGTTACTTCGGGATAACACTGATTCGACAGGCCAATACTTTTCCCCGGTAACCATTCGAGCGTTCCGTGTTTACCGGCGTGAATAATCGCATCTGCTTTGAATTCCTGACGCAACCAATGATAAAATCCCACGTAATGGTGCGTTGGCACGAGGTCGGGGCTATGATAGACAGCGATTGGGTTTTCACCGAACCCTCTCGGCGGTTGAATTCCGACAAATACGTTCTCGAATTGGATCCCAGCGAGATAGAGATGATCGCGGTCCCGATAGACATCACCCGGGGGGTCATCCCACTCGTCTCGCATGTCAACTTTGACTTGATCGGGGAACGAGTCAAACCAATTCTCGTAGGTATCCTTATCGATCCGACCTGGTGCATCCCGCATTTGGTCACGGGTAAGAAATTGTTTATCGTATCCACCGCGGTCGATTAACTCGTGAATGAGGGAATCGCTATCCGACGGAATCTCCCCTGTTTTGTAACCAGCATCTTGTAATGCGTAGAGAATATTGAGAACTGAGGATGGGGTGTCCAACCCCACGGCATTCCCGACCTTGGAATTTTGTGAGGGGAAGTTGGTAAGGAGGATAGCGACCTTTTTCTCACTATTGCTCACCCGGCTGAGCCGGGCATACCGATCCGCGCGAGCAATAATGTTTTTCGTTCGGTCCTCGATCTCGGTATACCGATAGACTGGTCCGGTAATAGCGGCGTCTAGTTCAACGGGTTCCCGGTAGGACACAGCATTCCCGATGATTTGGCCATCAAACTCTGGCATCGCCACATTCATGGCTGTGTCACGCGGATTCAAGCCTTCGTCGCGATTTTCCCACTCTTCGATTGTGGAGCTTGCTGTCATTGCTTGTACAACGGGGACATTGAGCTCTTTCAAGAAGTCAATAGAGGGAGAATCGGTTGTCGTCGATCGATCTTGATGCGTGACCGCTCCCATGTGATAACTGAGGGTATTTACAATGACATCAGGGACTGGGTGGTCGTTGTTATCGGTAAGGTAGTTTTGAACGACGATTGGCGGGGTATCCTGAGACTGTTCGTTTTGTTTTCGGATTGAGTAGCAAAAGACGGGAAGTGGATTGTACTCAGCAACGATTGCCTCCTCGATCAGTGCGTCAATTGAGGCGAGGTTTCCGCTTTGCCAATGCGCTCGATAAAACAAGATGGCCATAACCGGTCGATCATTGACGAAAAAACGTTCGCGGAATGTACTGAGGTTTTGTTCAGCATCGTTGAGTTGTGGGTGGTAAAGCCCATGCATCGGAAGTGGTTCCGGGTCAGCGGCAGGAGTATCGATTTCGAGGAATCGATTAGCGAGATATCGGAAGAGATGTTCGTAGTTTCGAACGCCACCATGGGAACAATATTCGAATGTTGTCCCTATTTCCGAGGGGGTGACATTGCTCATTGAGGTGAGTTCGTCGTCAAGTTCCCGGGTTCCAGGGAGAACAATAATAGGGGTGTTCCGGTTGTGAGCTTCTTCGGTGAGGATCTCTAGCCCATCTTTGAAATATTGTTTCCCGCCCAAAACCCGGAGGAGAAGGACGGAGGATTCCCAGTCAATCTGCTGCGTGAACGAGTCGATTTCGGGGTGTGATTGGAGGTGGTCGGTGCTGGCAAGACGCACCGGTGGAAAGTCGTCCGGGAGTCTGTCTAGAGCGGCGTTTGCGGTCAAAATCTCAGTTTCCGTAGATGTGATAAAGATGATCATTGCAAAGGGGGAATTCGTATTCATCGAAAGATATACAAACTATATGGTTCTTTTGCAAGTTGAGTTTAATGCCAGTTACGAACGATTCCGTCCATCATCGAATTGAGCGCGTCAGGGTCAAGCTGTCACCCATTCAAATCGCGATTATCGTCACCCTCGTGGCCGCCGCGATGTTCACATTGTTGTTCCTTCAGGAGCCGCTGGTTCACGACTCTATGCATAATTTCAGACACTCGGTTGGCGTGACGTGTCACTAAGGAACAATGTTCATCCAGTACGTCATTCGAGGGATAAAAGCAGGTATTATCGCCGGAATAACATTCGGGTTTTTTGTCGCATTTGTCAGTAATCCCCTTATTAATCACGCGGAGACATTTGAATCGAGTGGCACAGATCCGGTAATCAATGATGCCATTGCTGGCATTACGAGTATCCTCGGTGGGGCGCTCTTTGGGATATTGCTGGGCGGAATTGTATTCGGTTGTCTCTTCTACTTCTTAGAGCCGGCGATCCCAGGAACTGAAAAAATGAAAAGTTACGTGCTGGCGCTCGCTGGGTTCATAACCATCTCTGGCGCACCATGGTTAGTGTTCCCCCCACAGCCACCAGGAGTGACTCAAACGCTTTCACCGGAAGTACGGATAACGTGGTACCTTATAATGATGATCGCGGGAGCGATGGCGTGTGGATTATCAGGCACAGTGTACAATCAGGTTCGCCTCCCACGGGGACGTCTCACGGCCCTAGCTGGTGCGCTTGTTCCTTTCACAATTGTATTCGTGATCGCTATGCTCGGTCCTGCAAATTCCACAACTGGTTCGATCCCAGACGACCTTGCAACAATCTTTTTAGTAACAACAATCGGCGGGCAGATCGGGATCTGGTTCGTATTAGCAACCGCCCACGCATGGCTTCGTACCAACTCAAAGAGTGACACGAATGGACAAGGCAACACCACTGAGACACCAAGAATGCAATCTGCTCGATAATCCGACCAAGGTTTTCAGAGTATCCATCCGGCTAACCGAAATAGTCAGCGCGAATAGCCCGAGGGAACTCGATTGTAACGCAAAAAGAAGGTGATCGATTATTCAGCGAGTGTTGTCATCCAGTCACCTGCTTGGGGTTCATTTGGATCAGTCATGACCTCGATTAAGGTGGGTGTGGTGGCCCCGAGCGAGTCCGATACTGCATCGTCCAGTTCACTTGTCGTGTGAACTCTCGTTGATTCCATCCCCATTCCCTCCGCAACCGTAGTAAAGGTCACGGGGGTTTCATCCCAGGCGAAGGTTCCCTCTTCAAGGTGGTATTCGCGTTCTGCAGAGTTACTAATGATTGCATAATCGCTATTGTTACACACGATGGCTATTACCGGGATGTTTTCGCTCACAGCTGTGTGTAATTCATGCACACACATCATGAAGCCGCCATCCCCGACTAGGGCAACGACATCCCGGTCTGGGTTAGCTGCTTTCGCGCCAATAGCTGCCGGATATGCGGTTCCCATCGAGGCCCAAGACCCAGGATTGACATATGATTGAAGGTCGTACGCTTCCATTGCCGTTAGCATCCAAACCCGCAAGCCACCAGCATCAGCCGTGATGACCGCGTCCCTTGGCGTCGCGTCTCTGACTGTTTCGATAACCGAGACCGATGTCAGTGGCGAGGAAGTGACGCGAAGTTCTTCGAGTCGGTCGTGTTTGGCCTCGTTTACGTTGTTCGCTCTAGCGACACCGTCTCGTTGACCGCTGTTGTCGGTAAGCCGCGTTGTAAGTTCGGTGAGTACAGCTTTTGCGTCAGCGAGAATCCCGACAGTAGAGTCATATCCAGTGCCCATGTCATCGGTGTCCAGTGTAATATGAATCAATTCCTCAGGCAAGGGGACAGTCCATGTGTTAGTTGTGACAGCGTCGAAATCCGTCCCGACGGCTAAGGCGACGTCTGATTCTTCTATGCATTGTTCTAGAGCGGGGGTCGTGACCGTGAGTGTACCGACGGAGAGGCCATGGTCTTCCGGAATGACACCTTTGCCTTTCCTTGTGGTGACCACTGGTGCATCGAGGAGCGTAGCGCAGGTGGTTAATTCATCAGTGACGTTGGCGCTTCGGACGCCACCACCGGCGAAAATTAGTGGGTTTGTGGCGTTTTCGAGTAGCTCAACGGCCCGGTTGATTTTACGGCTTGGTAGGGTGGACCGATCGGGTGGCGTGAGTTCTGCAAATTCCGCGATTTCACTGTCTGTCCGGAGGAAGCTCTTCGGTATGCCGACACGGACAGGGCCTTTGGGTGGAGTTTGGGCAATCGTGATTCCTCGAACGACGTCAGCAACGGTGCTTTCAGGGTGTTTAACGAGGATATTTTCTTTAACGACATTATCGTACGTGTCGGGTGGTGTTTCGTGAATGCCGTCACCTCCGCGGATTTCCGGGTCGGTTTCAACTGAAAGATGGAGTAAGGGCGTACAGTCATTTAACGCGTTCTTGAGGCCGTTCATTGCGTTCATATCGCCGGGGCCGGGTATGACGAGCGTAGCAGCCATACGGTCACTTGATTGGGCATAGCCCCAAGCCTGGTGTGAAGCTGCTGTCTCGTGACGGATTGTGATGTGTCGCATGTCGTCGGTCGCTTCGATCGCTTGATTCAGCGGGAGTGTTTGCTCGCCAGGGATCCCGAAAATCGTGGTAACATCGTGCGTTTTGAGTTGTGAGACGACGGCTTCGTTGACGTCCATGCTCCCTCGTGTTCCTGTGAGTAATTATAATCTGGGGTCGTTCGTCTCAGTGATTATTGGTATTATTAAAGCACGGCGTGGTGGAGGGGGAGTTTCCCATAGGTTTACTTTTGGGAAGCGGGATGCTGTGCCATGAGTCTCGTCGAGACAAACAAACTTTCTGATGACATTGTGGTCCTAACGCTGAATCGGCCTGATAAACTCAATGCGTTGAGTACGGAATTGAAACGAGAAATTATCGAATCGGTAAAAGGAGTAAACACGGAGTATACCGTTCTCATTATAGAGGGGGCCGGGGATTCGTTCGCGGCCGGGGCGGATCTTGACGAAGCATATGCGAGGGATTCCACTGCGGCAGTAGCGACTCCCCATTATTCACAGGAGATGACCCGGGCAGTCATGGACTTTCAGGGTGTCGTTATTGGGAAACTCCACGGGTGGGTAATTGGTGCCGGATTCGAATGGACCCTCGGGTTTGACTTGCGATACGCTGCTGAAAACACGACATTTCGCATGCCGGAAACACAACTGGGCCTCACCGTATCAAACGCCTCGACAAAATTACTCCCCCTCACAATCGGGTCGACGAAAGCCCGCGAGATTGTCTTTACCAGTCGAGATCTCACCGCGGACGAAGCACAAGAGTGGGGATTGCTGAACGATGTGGTTCCCATTGATGATCTCGATACACGAGTCAAGTCGGTGGCGAGAGATATCGCTGAGAACGCGTCACCAGCAGCGCTCTGGTCGAACAAACGAGGCCTCAATCACGCTCTCGGAGTCGAAGATGTCTTAGAGCACGAATCGCTTCTCCGAGAATTACATAGTTCGAAAAACGAATCGATCGAGTGGGAGTAACCAGTACTTACGTCGATGTCCCAAGCGTCGCCATGGCTTCCATGAGAACCTCGGCAGCCCGCGTGCAATCTTCCCAATCGGTCCATTCCTCCGGTGAGTGTGAAATCCCGTTCTCTGATGGGACGAAGATCAATCCGGCGTCAGTTTCGGTTGCGATGTTCGCCGTGTCATGAGCGGCCCCGGATGGAAGTTTACATGACGGGATAGAAAGCGTATTACTCGCAGATTCGAACGCCGCGATGCACCGGTCAGCTAGTGGCCTCGGATCAAGGGTCCGGTACCGGTCTAGTTCCGTTTCGACGCCGTGTGATTGTTCGATTCGAACGAGTTCTTGTCCAATTCGGTCAACAAATGAATCCATAACGGCGAGGTCAGTGTCACGGAAATCCGTACTAAGCCGTACCCGTCCAGGAATAACGTTTCGTACGTTCGGTTCGACTTCAAACTCGCCGACCGTGCCGACAGCAAATTCACTTGTCGTTTCGACGATATCGGTTGTGATTTCATTCACTGAGCGAACAACGTCAGCAGCGGCAACTAAAGCGTCGCACCGGGAGTCCATCGACGTACTACCGGCATGATCGGCTTCCCCAGTTATCGTGATACGGCAGTTCGTTATGCCGGTAATCGCGGTCACGATCCCAATCGGGATCCCTTTTGTTTCTAGTACGCGAGCTTGTTCGACGTGAACTTCGAGGAACGAATCCCAGTCTGACGCGCGAATTTCGTCTGTGCCAGCATACCCAATTGCGTCGAGATGTTCCTGTAACGAGACGTCGTCAGAATCGGTCAGGGCTAGTGCCTCGTTTGGTTCTCGTTCGCCATTTACCACTGAAGATCCCAATAAGCCGATGCCGAATCGACCGCCTTCTTCTTCCGTGAAACTCACAATTTCCACAGGCCGTTCGAGCGGTATTTCATCTTGTTGTAGACTCCGGACTGCTTCGAGTGCGGCATAGACGCCGAGTGGCCCATCGAAGATCCCGCCGCGTGGAACGGAATCAAGATGACTCCCCACAGCGATAGGAGCAGCGGACTTATCCGCGGTCGCCGGGGTCCATCGACCGACGATATTACCTACTGGATCAACCCGAACGTCCATGTCTAGGGCAGATACTTGGTCGGTGAAATAATCGCGCGCATTTTTATCAGCGGGTGAGCCAGTGAGCACCGTTCGGCCATGACCGGTAGCAGTATCGAGTTCGCCAAATGAAGCGTTTGATAAAATATCGTTTTTGAGTCGCGATTGACTAACAGACATACCACGATTTTCGTAGCCCTGGGCAAAAGCCAATGGCTTTCCGCGACGGACGAGGCCGTATAATTGAAGGATAACGGGAACGATGCCGGTGTATGCAAATCGGAGTTGTCTTTCCACAACTCGAAATCGGGCGAAATCCTGACGTCATCCGTGACTACGCAGAGAGTGTCGATTCCCGCGGCTTCGAGCATATACTCGCGTACGACCACGTGCTCGGAGTAGATCCATCGCGGACTGACTGGAATGGCCCGTACACAAACGCTGATCAGTTCCATGAACCACTCACATTGTTTAGTTATCTGAGTAGTGTCACGGATCACGTGACGTTTGTCACGGGGATATTGATTCTGCCACAACGACAAACTGCGCTCGTTGCGAAACAATCTGCGGAACTCGATGTCATATCCGAAGGAAGACTGAGATTAGGCGTCGGTGTGGGATGGAACCACGTGGAATACGAGGCGTTGAACGAATCATTCCAGACGCGGGGAGCCCGAATGGAAGAACAAATCGAGGTATTACGGGCATTGTGGACGGAACCAATTACGGAATTCGACGGGGAATTCCATTCCTTTCCAAACGTGGGGATTAATCCACGACCGATCCAACAACCCATTCCTCTTTGGATGGGTGGGATGGCTGAGCCAGTGTTACGTCGTGTTGGTCGTCTCGCCAACGGATGGTTCCCGCAGTTCACTCCTGGCCAAGAGGCAGAACAATCATTACAAAAGGTCTTTGAGTACGCGGAAAACGCCGGGCGGTCGCCGGGCGATATCGGGGTCCATGGACGAATGAGAGTTCCAATCGAGTCGCCAGACCAGTGGATCGAAGAAGCTCAACAGTGGGCGGATATCGGAGCTGATTACCTCGGTATTAATACTATGGACTGTGGGCTCGCTACGCCACGCGATCACCTAGACCACCTGAAAACCGTCGCGGACACATTAGAGAATGCTGGGCTTTTCTCCCCCACTCCGCCCTAGAAAAGAGTCGATCGAAGGAGAGAATGAATCGCAGGGGTAGTTCAGTTGCCAGTATTTCTTGTTTCCCACAGCCGATAGAATGTCGCTACATAGCCCGTTATCATGAGGAGAAATAATTCACCTGTTTCACTCAACGAGTACCGCCGTTCGACATCCCCTGGGTAGGCTGGTCCAGGATCGAATCCAGTATAATAATGATAGTTTTGACTACTGCCGCGCACGTTGTCACTCGTTAGTTGAATGGTACCCGTGTCTGCGTGACGTTCGAGATCAATGAAGGTTTGAACGAAACCGTGCTGGTCTGAATAATATAATTTCCCACTGAGATCGATGTACTGATCATAAAACGGCCACAGTAAGTTTGTACCGTTATAGAAGGAATCGAGGAGGATGTGGGCCGTGATCCACGCGCCAATGACACTCACGAAATAAATCCTGATTCCTCGACCTCCGATTGTTTCTCGAAGCACTGATTCCTCGCGAAACTGAGTGTCAACAATTCCCGCAAGCAAAAATACACTCGGAAGTATTCCGTTATGCAGGAGCGTCCGATGGGCGCCATCCAGTACCCATAACCCAATCAGCGTATCGAGATCCGGGATCGCAGCGACAAGGAGCACGATAGCGATTGCGCGGACATCGAAATACTCACCCAATAACACCGTGCCAATCAGCGCGGCGAACCCCACATGAACGAGTGTCGACGGCATACGGTTACTTACCGATTCAGCGGTAAGCCGTTTCGGCTGTCACCGACAAATAAAACGTCTCCAGTACTCGTAGTCGTCAAATTACGTGCCGAATACTAGTCGCTACGATTGCATCTGGAAAAACGACTTCACCAGTTCCTGATAGTACGATTACTCTCCGTTTGATTCGACGAATCGCGGCGTACCCATGGGACAAATCGTCTCACCGTTAATGTAAGAGGACGCTGGACTCGCGAGGAACTGCGTGACGTCAGCGATCTCCTCAACCACCCCAATCGTTCGATCGACTTCTTCACGATCGATCTCACCTGCCGTGATCCCCATTTGTGACGCAACGCCTGGCGTTGCAACCAACCCCGGCGCCACACAATTTACTCGAATTCCATCAGACGACCACTCATGCGCAAGTGATTTCGTGAAGTTAATAATCCCAGCCTTAGCGGCTCCGTAATGACTCATTTTTGGGGACAACCGCAACCCGGCTCGACTCGCGTAATTAATAATAATACCACCGTTATTCGCCCGCATCTCCTCCCCCGCGACTTGCGAGCAATGAAACGTCCCATGCAGATTGATATTAATAATCGTTTTCCACCCATTCGGACTTATGTCCGCGATTGGCGCCATGAAACTCGCACCGGCATTATTCACCATCACATCAACTGAGCCAAATTCATCTACAGTTTCGCTCACGAGCCCCTCGACTGCTGACCGGTCAGTAACATCACATTCCACCGCAATCGCAGAGCCACCTCCGCTCGTCGAATTTATCCCATCAGCAACTTCTTGAATCTGCTCCGGATCACGAGAGCTCACTACAACATCGGCGCCATCTGCGGCAAACCGCTCCACGATGCCTCGTCCGATCCCTTTCGAAGACCCAGTTACAACAACCGACTTACCAGAAACACTGAATTGATCTGTTGGCATACTAGGTACAATCGTGGCCTAGACCATAGTATCCTTTTCGAGTCAACGACGCGCAAAACGGGACCACATGACTCTGTTGACCTCCTCCACGCCGTGAACGACGTGGAATCCGACCATCGGATTTCAGGCTGACCGATTCAACCCTAAGGTTTCAAGACGCATACGTTCCAAGCGTCGCTTGCTGGGTGTCAGCATCGGCTTGGCTGTCTTGTGGGACGGTCAAACGTCCCCCTTCCTCAGCCGAGTCATCGCCATCCGTGTGTTCTCTTGAATGGCTCTCTCCGCTGA
>CAZITY010000041.1:0-18494 GCA_964542445.1 uncultured Halobacteriales archaeon
TTCATGGGTCGAAGTGTACTTCCCGAGGCAGGGGTGGGTAGCGTTCGACCCAACCCCGCCCGCCCCGAGAAACGAACTCAGAACAGAATTAGTGAATGAAGCCCGCGAAACAGGCGAAGAAAACGTTGACACGAACCTATCGGCTGGTCAACCAGCGTCATTCACGGGAACAAACGACCCGACAGCTCTAGGCGAATCTGAATCAATGAACCAATCACCAGGAGACGTTGGGGGTGATATTGAGTCTGGAATTCAAGAAGAACTCGTTGGCACTGAGGGAATTTTTGAAGGACAAGCCTCACATGATGTCGAAGAAACAACTGGTGATGACGAACTTACAACGTCACCGACTCAATCCGATGCGCCAACCCCAGAGATGCCTGATCGAGATACGCTTGTGTACGGATTAATTCTCGTTATCGGTGGGGTAATACTGATCCACCGGACTGGCATCACGCGCCTCGTAGCGAACGAAGTCTGGATTCGACGCAGTCCGCGGGGGACTCCCAATCAACGAATCAGTGGTGTATTCGCTCGCGTCGAATATTTACTTCGTAGACGACACCGTCCTCGTCGCCTCCACGAAACCTACCGCGCGTACCTAGCTGCGTTACGAGCGGATGGCGTGGAACCAGAAGTCATTGAAATTTTTGATCTCTATGAGGAATGCCAGTATGCTGGTCGCGCAACCACGTTAGATGCGGACCGAGCTGTTGCGACCTACAAGTCACTTCGACAAGAGTTATATCCGGGGTTGTTGTCTCGTGTTCTTCGAGATTAGGCTTGGAGTCCCGACAGTGTTATGTAGGCAGGTCATGTAGCTCTCCAGTGTAATGGCGGAAGTCTGCTCGACGTGCGGGCTGCCTGAAGAGCTATGTGTTTGTGAGGACGTAGCTAAAGAATCTCAGGAGATACGTATTCATATAGATGAACGACGTTATGGAAAAGAAGTTACAGTTATTCAAGGGTTCGACCCGAAGGATGTCGACCTCGACAGCCTCTCATCGGATTTGAAATCAAAATTCGCGTGTGGAGGGACGGTTGAGGATGGCTCCATCGAATTACAGGGGAATCATTTGGACCGAGTCGGGGATTTTCTCCGGGAAAAAGGGTTTAACGTGGCATAGCGGTGACTTTTGGGTAGCGGCCGCGTCCGTTGGCAGTATGGGGGAGAGTACCGATTAGTTGTTTATGTGGTGAGGTAGTCGTCCGTCTGGGCGATAAGTAGTCCTTCGAGCGTCGCGTCGTTCGCTGGGGCGGCGCGGGCGGTTTCGATTGCTGAGTCAACTGGGATTGTCTTGGTAGTGAGAAATTCGTTGGCGTCCCTGGTTGGTTCACCGTCTTGTAACTCGTCTGCGAACACGATACCGCGTTTGTGTCGTAAGACGCCGGTTGCTACCCAGAATTCCGCGAGTTGCTCGACGGTAGTGGGTGTGTAGCCGGTTTCTTCGGTGAGTTCCCGTCTGGCTGCGTCACAGAATGATTCGTTGTTTTCAACGATACCGGCGGGTAATTCTAGACAGTGTTTTCCGATTGCTGGTCGGTATTGTTCGACAAACACGATTTCATCGGTGCGCCGGGGGACGATCACAACGGCTGGGGGGAGTTGGGCCCAGTAGTATTTTTTTGTGGTGCCGTCTGGTTGTTCGACTAAATCATAACCGCCGGTGTACCAGCCGGTTTCGTACTCGGTGACGGATTCAATGACGTTCCATGGCTGCATATTTGGCTTATTGGGTATGGCGTTATGGTGTGAGATATGATTGATAGATTCGGCCGTAGGCTTGTCGTTGGAGGGTGGCCACTGCTGCGTCGGGTTTGTCCTGGTACGTAGCGGCGATAATCGTATTAGTAATGGGTGCAGTGTGCCATACCACGTTGTCCACGTGTTCGCTCCCGAGTTCAATCACTTTATAATCAGTATTTTCTTGGACGTCTTTGAATTCGGATCGTGATCCGAGCGATACTTCGAGCAAACTCGCGAACAATGTATCTCTTGCGGTAGTGATAACGTCAGCGGTGATTCGGTTGTCGTATTCGTCCTTGGAGAAGCCCATTGCTTTCGCTGTTTCTTTCACAACGACTTGGGCTACTGGTCCAAGGAGAGTACTGTACTCGGTGGTTTCGCTGGGGGTATTGGGGGTGAATAACCCACGTGTTTCCATTGATTCAGGCGGTGTCCGTTGATTCTGTGTCATCGGCTTCATTCATCATTTCTCGAGTCTGTTCAATCACGCGAGCTGTGATTGCATCCCGTTCACTAGTGGCGCCGGATGGAGTTGGGTGCTGGTGATCGGGGGATGTGTCCGTCGTGTCTTCGAAGACTACTGGGTATGTCGTTTCGTTGACGTGCGGGACGATTTCTTCAGCTACCATGTCTGGTGCCTGGGTGTTCCACTCGGGGACAGTTTCATCAAGCCATTCATGATGCTCCTCCTCATGGAGAATCGCTGTCAATGCCATGTGATTTGCGAGATGAATGGAATCCTGTTGGGGGAGTGAACAGACGGGACATTCGTAACCCGAGGCCATACTAATTAGATAGGTATGTGAATAAAAATGCACACCGATTTACATTGCGCTCTAAGGGAGGGGCGGGGGCTAGAGTGATTTTGAAAGTATCAGTGCGTTCTCACCGTCGTCATAGTACGCTTTGTGGACGCGGTTGATGGTGAAGCCGAAATCGTCGTATAACGCTCGGGCTTGGTGGTTACTTTCGCGGACTTCGAGTTTCACGCGCTCCACCGATTGATTTTTGAGAATACCAATGGATTGGGTAAGGAGCCGTCGACCAATACCGTTCTCCCGGTACGATGGGTGTACAGCGAGGTCTTTGATGTGCCCGATGCGCTTGCCGTATTGGTAGATGATATCGGCAACGACGTACCCGAGGACAACATCTGTGGTTGTGGTCGCGATCTCGGCGTCAGAAGTGGGTGTTGCGACGAGGAACCCTGGTTTTGCGATAAATTGTTCGAAGGCGGCGTGCGGCCACGGTTGCGGGAACGATTCGCGTTCGATCCGGAGGATCTCAAGGAGGTCTGCGTGTTCGGCGGGACGAATCTGGACGTTCGCCGTGGTCGCCATTAGTGGTACTTCGCGTGAAACTCTTAAAAACAATACGGCCAGTTACGTAGCCAAGTTGACAGCACTCGTGAGTGGGACCTGATCGTGGTTAGTCGGCCGCTGCGGCTGGGTCGCCGGTTTCGGCGTGTTTCTTCGTGTGCGGAAGTTTGCCACCATCTGCGAGTATTTCTCGCTCTCGGGGACTGGCGTCCAGGCTAGCGGTTGCTTCCCAGTCATTGTTCACACTGATTGTAAATTCTTCTGCACCAGCGCGGACCGCAGCGGCGACATCATCAACGATCTCGATGTCGTCGCCTTGCTCAATTCGGTCGTAGGTGGTTTCATCGATTTCGAGGGGGACGAGTCCGAAGTTAAAGAGGTTCGCGCGGTGGATACGAGCGAAACTCAGTGCGAGGACGCCGTCGACGCCGAGATACATTGGGCACAGTGCGGCGTGTTCGCGTGATGAACCTTGGCCATAGTTTTCGCCGGCGACTAGGAATCCGCCGTCGGATTCTGCGGCTCGGTCGGCGAAGGTTTCGTCGACCCGGCTCAGTGTGAATTCGGAGAGTTTCGGGATGTTTGAGCGGTACATCAAGATATCCTGGGAGGCGGGGATGATGTGATCGGTGGTTATGTTATCTTCCATTTTCAGGAGGGCGGGGCCTTTGAGGTTGGATTCGAGCGGGTCTTTGAGGGGAACATCTCCGATGTTTGGTCCTTTGACGAGCGAGTCGTCAGGGGCTTCGTCAGGGCTGATTAAATCGGCGTCGCTTCCGGTGTATTTATCGGGGAGTTCAATCCCGGGGGCCTCGAGGTCACTGAGTTCTTCAGTGAGGTCTCGTGGGTCAATAATTTCTCCCTTGAGGGCACTAGCGGTGGCGACTTCGGGAGAGGATAGGTACACGTTGTCGTCTTCGATGCCACTTCGCCCTTCGAAATTCCGGTTGAACGTGCGGAGTGAGACCGAGTCTGAGGCGGGGACGTGCCCGATTCCGATACAGGCGCCACACGTGGCTTCGCTGAAGTTAACCCCGGCGGCCATCATTTCTGCGGTCCAGCCTTCCCGGGCAAGCATTTCGCTTGCTTGTTTCGATCCGGGGGCGACGATCATGTCGGTCGTTTTGTTTATTTCCCGGTTTTTGAGCATTTTCGCTGACGGGAGGATATCTTCGTACGCCCCGTTCGTGCAGGATCCGATGATGACTTGGTCGACGGGGGTACCCGCAACATCTGAAACGGGAACGACGTTATCCGGCATCGATGGGGTCGCGATTAGTGGCTCGAGCTCTGAGAGGTTAATCACGATCTCGTCGTCATATGTTGCATCATCGTCAGGTTGGAGTTCCTCGTGAACATCGCTGCGACCGAGTCGGTCGAGGAAGTCCTTGGTGTTGTCGTCTGTCGGGAAAATTGAGGTGGTGGCGCCGAGTTCCGTTCCCATGTTGGTGATGGTTGTTCGTTCTGGGACCGTGAGGGTCTCGACACCAGGTCCCGTGAATTCGAATATTTTGCCGACGCCGCCTTTGACGGTGAGTCGCCGGAGCATTTCAAGGATGACGTCTTTTGCGGTGACCCAGTCGTCGAGTTCGCCTTCTAATCGGACGCTTACGATCTTTGGCATTTCAATGTAGTACGGGCCGCCACCCATGGCGACGGCGACATCGAGGCCACCAGATCCGATTGCAAGTTGCCCGAGGCCTCCGGGGGTAGGTGTGTGGGAGTCGGCGCCGAGAAGGGTTTTTCCGGGGGCGGCGAAGTTTTCTTTGTGAACTTGGTGACATATCCCGTTTCCGGGGCGACTGAAGTACGCCCCATAGGTGCCGGCAGCGCTGCGGAGGAATCGGTGATCGTCCGTGTTTTTAAAGTCAAATTGGTAGGTTTGGTGATCGCAGTATTGCGCGGAAAGTTCGGTTTGGACTTCATCAAGGTCGAGCGCTTCGAATTGTAACCACGCGAGGGTGCCGGTGGTGTCTTGGTTGAGTACTTGGTCGATCTCGATCCCGATTTCCTCGCCTGTCTTCATTTCGCCGTCGACAAGGTGGTCTTCGAGGATTTTTTCCGTGAGTGTTTTGCCCATATTTAAAATCAGGTTGCCAGCGATATAAATCCGGCGAGAAGCCCGTCAGAAACCATCATACTAGCCAATCCTGCAGGGAGTTTGCTCGATGGGGGTGAGACTATCGGGCGAGGGGTTGTTGGGTTTGGAAGGCAGCGCTAAATCCGTCTAGGGAGGCGTCGTCGATGGTGAGGATAGTGTCAATGATTTCGTTCTGTGTGTCAGGAGAGAGTGCGGTGATTGTGCGGAATTTTTCGGCGAGTTCTTCGGTTGATAGTCGCTTGTCGGGATCGCCAGGCGGGAGTGATGCTTCAGCGGTAAATGTGTCGCGTTCGGTAGTTATTTCGATGCGGGCTGGCCATTCTTTTGGGTGGCGTGCAGTCATTGATTCGTCTTCGTGGACGGTGGTTTTGTCGATTAGTGATTGGATTTCGGGGTATGTGAACCGTTCGGGGTCGTATTGATCAACAAGTGCTGCGCGGTCGGTGATCGCAACGGCTACAGCGTAGTACGGGCTGAATTGGGCGTCAACTAGGTTCGAGGGGCGTTTCTTTCGGTCTTCTGGTTGGGTGAGGTCAAGTACTGGTTTTGATCCGTAGAGGTGGATCTCTGTGATTTCATCGGGAGTGATGTCGTGTTCCGTCACTGCTTCGAGCGTCACGTCGATCGGGGTGTGGAAGTACCGGCAACACGAGAATGGTTTGATCCCGGATTCAGTGATTTTGTACTCGTCCCCGAGGGTGTCAGTTAGACGGGATGCATCCGGGTTTTTTCCGTAGACGTTCAGGAATCCGTCGTGACCGTTGAGGGCATCGGCGGAGCCGTTGAAACCGTTTGCGGCAAGTGCAGTGGCTAGTATGGCGTTTTTCGCGGCCATTCCCGGGTGGATGCGTTTGGTCCATGCGCTATTCTCTTTCCATTGCCGGCTCCCAGCGGTTTGACTGATGTTAACGCCGAAGGCGTTCGTGAGTTCTTCGGCTGACAACCCGGCTGTTATTGCCGCGGCGGCTGTCGCCCCGAATACACCGCACGTGGCCGTGGGATGAAATCCCTTTTCTGCGTGGTCTCGAGCGGGCAGAGCAACGGCGAGTCGGACGGCGACTTCGTATCCCCCAACGATGCCCGTAACGACTGCTTTACCAGAGGCTCCTTCGCGTTCACCGACCGCAACGGCTGCCGGAATCACGGAAGCTGCTGGATGAATTACGCCTTCGCTATGGGTGTCATCGATTTCTGGTGTGTGGACAAATGTCCCGTTGAGGAACGCGGCATACTCAGCTGAATATTGCTCGCCCGTTGCCCATACCGTACTCGTCCCATCACTGGGATTGAGTGATTCCACAGCCCGATGGACTGCGTCGCTCGAATCGTAATCAGCGGCGCATATTGCGATGCCAACACTATCCATCAAGAATTCTTTAGCCCGGAGCACCACGTCATCCGGTAAATCCTCGTACGATAATTCGTTAATGCAAAATGCCGCGAGTTCATCGGTTGCAGTCGAGGTACTCATTCGTAACAGTGTACTGGTTGAGAACGCACAAAAACATTTGCGCCGGCCGGGAGGCTCGTTATTTATTCCCGGCGGCTTCTTCGATATCGTAAAAATGCGGTAGGTCAATGATTTCCGTGATTGTTTCGCGGATCTCTTCGAATTCGTCTGGATCAAATCCAGTGGATCCGGTGGTTTTGAGTGCTTCATATCGATCGATGATGGCACTTGCAGCCGCCGCTGGTGCGGTAATGGGGTATATTACCGCTGCATATCCGAGGTCGTTGAGTTTGTCTGTTGTTGGATATGGGTCCCGGCTTTCACTCAACACGAACATCATCGGGCCGTCGGCGTGGTCGGCGACATACTCGGTTTCTTCAGGGGTTTCCGGGAACAACATTCCGACCTCGGCACCCGCATCAAAATACCGGTTTACTCGATTCACTGCGTCTTCGATCGTTTCGAACTCTCGTCTGTTCCCCCGGTTGGCATCCGATCTCGCGATGAGAATGATGTCTTCGTCCATCTCGTTTTGAGCGGCAACGGCTGATTCGACTTTTTGCTCCATTTCTTCGGGTTCGGTAATGTGATGATACCCGGCGTGATAATGGAGTCGTTTTGGGTACACTTGATCTTCGATGTGCATCGCGGCGATCCCGGTTTTCGCGAACTCCTGTACCGCTCGATAGGTGTGGGCTGGATTCCCAAACCCGGCGTTCCCATCGACGATTAACGGAACATCAATAGTGTGCGTGATTTCTCGGGCACGGTCGCACATCTCGGTCATTGTTGCCATCGGTTCCGTTGCGGCTGTAGATGCCCCGGTGGCCCATCCGCCAAGGTAAACGCTGTCGAATCCGAGTGATTCGACGATTCCAGCTGATAATCCGTCATAACTCCCTGGGGCGACGAGGATTTCATCGCGATCAACAATTAGATCTCGTAATTCAGCGGTATGCATAGGAAAGGCTAGGAGAATAACCGAATAGTCTTTTCGATAGATCCTACGAACCGGCTGAATTACCTACAGTGGTCTTGTTGAATATAGTCCGCTTATAGTCACTGCGGCTTTCCTACGGCGTAGTATCACTATCACAACATGTATCCGAATTCTTCTTCCTCCCTTAGCGGAGGTCGGTAACACTATTCGTATCAAGTAATAACACCATTGCCAGATATGTTCAAAGCCGGTCGGTTCGTTTCCCAGCACATCGATCCCACTGCGCCCGCTCAAATCCAACCAAACGGTGTAGATCTAACCCTCGATGAAGTTTTCACGCAAACCTCCCCCGGCGCTATTCGAACCGATTCGAAGGACATTGGTGATAGAAATAAACTCATTCCCGCATCCAACTCCCGGGAATATACGCTTGAGCCCGGTGGCTATATCGTCCGATATAATGAAACCATCACCATCCCCCAAAACCACATTGGGTTTATTTATCCTCGATCTTCCCTCCTTCGCAACTCTGGAATGCTCAACACCGCTGTTTGGGACGCTGGCTACACCGGCCGGGGGGAAGGTCTTCTCCAACTGCATCACGCGCTCACTATCGAGGAGAACGCAAGAATCGCGCAAATTGTCCTCGCGGACGCCACTCATACTGACACCTATAACGGGTCCTACCAAGAAGAAAATCTATAGCGGCGTTTCTCGGTAGTTGTGACCAATGACACAGGAATACTAACTTGTGACTCCGGATGGGATCGTGAACGATTGTTATCATTTATTGCAAGTTATTCGTCCCATTAGGGTAGCTAGAGACACTCTGTTGACTGCGTCGAACCCCAGTAAAACCCACCGCTAGTCAAATGATTGCCATCCATCATTTACCGCTATGATTTTAGTCAGTCCACTGAGCCTAGCAGTATCATGGACGCTGTTGTGTTTGATGATTTCAATCAGGCTACGATACGCGACGTCGATAGACCGGATCCGACGGCAGATGAAGTCGTAGTGTCAGTGAATCGTGTTCAATTGAGCGTCACTGAATGTCATTTGTATCGAGGGGCGGATATCGCGCACCATGACCAGATCCGAGATCGATTCGCGGATGGGCCAGCGCGATTATTCGGGCATGAATTTACTGGTGAGGTCGTCGAAACTGGTGATAACATCACCAAATTCAATGTTGGTGATCGCGTGTACGCACCCCGAAAAATCCCGTGTTTTTCGTGTCGCTATTGTCAGAATGGAAAACACGACTGGTGCAAGGACCAAACACAAATCGGTTACGACATCCCCGGTGGCCTCGCCGAATACACTGTCCTCCCAGAATACCCCTTGTGTCGAGTCACTGAATCAGTCACGGATGCGGAGGCAGCTGCAATGCAACCCTTCGCCGCCGCGGTTCTCGGCGCCACATCCGGTCAGATTGATATCGGCGACACCGTTGCCGTAGTTGGTCTCGGTGTCATGGGGTACTCTATTGCCCAACTCGCCCAGCACCTCGGTGCGGAACACGTCTACGGGATCGATATCATTCCGGAAAAACTCGATATAGCTGAGAACGCCGGTATTACGGCCGTCAACGCCAATACGGATGACCCTGTTCAGGATATCCTCGCCCAACGTGAGGGTGACGGGATTGATGTCGTCTTTGAAGCCGTCGGCGGCGAACAAAACCACGTAACCACCGGGGACGATCCTATCGCACTGGCGTTCGACCTCACGCGAAAAGGTGGTCGACTCGTCCAAATCAGTCACATCATCGGGAACCTCGAGTTTTCTACTCGACACGTTCGCTCGAAACGACTCACCTGGATCCAACCTCCACCAACCTTCAATGTCGATAATCCAACCACCAATCACGGATCCCTCGCCGGCAACCTCGTGGAGAATGATGCTATCGATATCAGTTCCCATATCACTCACGAATTATCCGGGCTCGCCAAATTCGAGGAAATGATCGACATCACCCTCAACAAGGAAGACCATGGCGCGTTAGGTCCAGCACAAATCATCGTATGAGTGACTCATCTGATTATCATCCTAACTAGACCAAGGGTGCTGATATAGATTCCCAGCTGACTCTCACTTTTTCTTAATTTGTACTCCGAAAATAAATTCACTACTTGTCACTCACGCACGAAATTTAGACAATTCTAGGTGTTCCATGAATTATTATTCGTAACAGACCTTACTTCCCGTTCCATCCTCGACACCTCACCTAGTGCTCCTAGATGACCTCTAACAACATCGAACGATTAAACCGCCCAATCAACTACTACTACCTAGGGGCGCGTAGCTCAGTGGATAGAGTCCTTGGTTCCGAACCAAGATGCCGCGGGTTCAAATCCCGTCGCGCCCGTTCAGTTCCTGAACGGTCCGAATCCACCTAACAGCGGTAAGTAGTATTTATACTTATTGCTCGTGGTCCGTGAGAGTTCGTTCAGTTTCTGAACGGAGGTCGATGGCATATTGCGATTCGCAAGAGCCAAAACGGAATCGCAACACAAATAGGTTACGTTCAGGACCAAAGTACTACCATTTCTTATCATTCATTTTTAACGGGAAAAAAAAAACAAATGAGAGATTTCTCAAAAATCTTAGATTTTCTTACTATTTCTCTGCGGGATTGTAAAATAATCATTATTTTGACTCTACATTATCTATTAATGAGGAATCACCGTAGGTGTCTCTAACGGAACAATTAAAAAAACATCCCAAATTAAAACTAATCCCGTCTTGGCAACCGGAAATTTTTGGACTAATAGAGATGGAGCGCCTCATTTCGAGTGATATTGAAAAGGCGTTGAAGCACGTAGTGTAGTTTATTTTGAAATTATTACTTAGTCCTCCATCCGGTCAGCGTCCAAAATGAGCTGTCCTTTTTTCGTTACTTCATATATTTTTCTCCTGTTCTGTTTTTCGCTTTTGACCAGACCATCGGCTTCCAGTTGGTTTAGATGTTGGTAGATGGGACTTTCGTGGCGGTCTAATTCGGCCGCAAGTTGATAGCCATGAATTGGATTTTCTTTTAAAAATCTAAGGATAGTCAGTTTGGGCTTAGTAAGAGAAATATCCATTATTAGAGAGGAATGGGTCCATGGGATTATTTCTTTATGAGGAAAGAGAGAAATGAATTTCACAAATTGTTTTGGTATAAACATCGTGTTTAAGTTTTGATCCTCGAAAATTAGATGTAACCTCCTGTAACAACCGAGCTAAAGGCCTTGGAATAACACCTCTATAGGTCCATTACGCTATTGAATTGGGTATTTTGAGAATCGTAATTTTAACCACATACGAGAGAAAGATTATATAAGATAGTTGGTTTGTAACAACCTGTTACTTCTGAATTTCATTATTTTTGATTGAGTAATTTCCCCCAATTTCATTTGATCAAAATTTGAAGCAATTAAGTAATATGGAGTATTTTGGGCCCCGAATCAGTGGCGCCATTTAATGTATGCTTGATTAGATGAATTATTTGGTTGGTGGGTATGTGTGTGGTGGTATGGAGCGGGATTTGGAGTTGCGGGTTAAGGGGCATTTGTACGAGATTGGAGAGGTGAATGATGAGATCATCGGGGACCGTCGGGGGTTTATTGACGCTAGGCATGGGTATCGACAGATTTTGGAGCTGGTAGGGGAGCGAGTCGGGACGGCGGGGATGGTGGATAAGTATGCGAAGATGATTAAGGAGGAGATGCAGCGTGATGGAGAGCGCCCGCCGACACGACGAATCCGTCGACGGGCGAATAGGGATGTTGAGCAAATGGAGTAACCGATTAACGGACATCATAAGTTGGAGAGATTAATTTGCTGGCTTCTTGGTTATGCTGGGTAGTGTCTTCTGGAAACACTTTGTTTTCGAGGACTAATCCACCATAATTTAATATTGGTTTCTTGATATATGGCTTCCGGTCCCGGTATCGCTAGTGGCCTCCCATCCCGAGACCGGAAGCCATGGTTGGAGAACCCATTTATATACCATGACTTTGTTGCAGGGCGGTAATGAGCGATTCAGAAACACAGGCCATTGCGACACGGCTCACGGCGGAGGAGTATGCGGAGTGGCAGAAATTACAGGAGCATTCTGGGAAGAATACTGCGGAGTTACTCCATGATGTGGTGAAAGATCGACTCGATCGGTTAGAATATGAGCACGGGTATACCGGGAAGGGATTTTCGTTCGAACAAATGATCCGGGATCTACCACCATGACTTCAACGAACATCGTCCCCGAACTCGCCGCCAACTCATCGGACGGCGACACTGATCCATCTGAACCTAACGAAGTGCGGGCGGATGTTCTCCTAGAGGTACTCGACTCCCGGTCAACACCGGATCTAGAACCGATTCATCCAGCGGAATCCCTTGAATTGTACTTGTCTGATAAGGAACGTGAGTATCAATCAAGCACGATCAAATCCCACCGGTCCCGGCTTGGGTTCTTCATTGACTGGTGTGCAGAGAACGATATCTCGAACCTAAACACGGTTTCTTCACGGGATGTCCAGGCGTTCAAGATTGCCCGACGCGAGGAATTGAACTTAGTGAGTGAGAAGAGTTTGATGGATACGATGCGGGTATTCTTCCGGTGGTGTGCGAGTATTGATGCGGTGGAGCCGGGGTTGGCGGAAAAGATCGAATCACCCACGCTTGCACCAGGGATGAATTCGCGAGAGACCGTGCTGGAACCAGAACGTGCCCGGGAGATCCTCCATCATTTGGCGCGGTTTGCGTATGCTTCAATAGAGCACGTGGTCTGGGTGTTGTTGGTGAAAACCGGAATGCGACTCGGCGACGCTCGTGCCCTTGATATAGGTGATTATTATGCCGATGAGACCACACCATATGTTGATCTCAAGCATCGGCCGGAAACCGGGACGCCGATTAAGAACAAACAAAGCGGAGAGCGACCGGTAGCCCTTCCCTCGGAGGTATGTTCGGTGCTCGATGATTACCTCGAAGTTAACCACCCCGGCGTAACGGATTCACATGGCCGGACGCCCTTACTCGCGTCTCAATATGGACGAGTCGGAACCTCCACCATTCGACGGTATGTGTACAAGTGGTCCCGACCGTGTGTTGTGACGAATACCTGTCCGCATGACCGCGAGAAAGACTCGTGTGACGCATTAGGAGATGTGAATCAGGCGTCCGATTGCCCGTCGAGTGTCACACCACACCCCATTCGCCGGGGCTATATTACGCATGCCCGGCGGTCCGATGTCCCGGCCGCTGTGATTAGCGCTCGGTGCGACGTGTCGCTTGAGGTCATCGAGCAACACTACGACGTTCGATCAGACACCGAAAAAATGCAACAACGATCCGACGTACTTTCGGAGATATTTGCTGAAACCGACGGGTACGTATAGAGCCAAAATACTATTGAAAAAATCCGATGCGTTATCGAAAATTCTAGGCTGCATCCCATTTAGCAATTGATTTTATTCTTTTTACTTGCGGGTTCAACTAATGGTTTAAATAGATTCACTGTTAAAACCAATTGGAATTGAACAGTGACGATCACCAATGCGGATCGGGAGCGGTTCCAATCCACGGTCACCGAGTTCCATGCTCAGCCCGAACCTGACCAATGTTTTCCTTCGGTGATAAAAAATATCCTCGATGAACTAGCCGACCGACAAGACAATTCCAGTCTTCGATATAGCGTTAGTGACATCGGAGACGCCCTTGATTATGTTCAAAACCGTGCAGCTGCGTCGGATCGGCTTGCCTCACGCCTCGACCCGCTTCTTGAAGACGCCGGCTTTGAAATAAACGTGATGACCGGAGTCGGTTACGATCAATTGCAATCGATTATCGAATCTGAGGATCGATCGTTACCAGTCTGTGAGCTTCACGAGCAATACTTCGAAGACATCGGCCAATATACAGACGCCTATACCCCGGAACCTGGGATGGATGGGTTTGGACGATGGCCGCATGTAGTGATCCCCTTCAAATTCAACGACAACACCGTGCTGTATTTCGACCCATATATCCATTTCTTTCATGATCTCAATACGCTTGACGATTCCGGCGCAATCGACGTGCCATTCCAACCATTCAATGAATGGTGGGCAAGGCCAAACAAACGATGGGCTTTATGGGTAGAGCCAATGGAACAACAAACGTTAGCAGGCGCATTCAATAATGAGTAAACTGGATAGTACTGGGGTCTCTTCTGACGATCCATTCAGAATTCAAAACCCAGAAGCGCTTCGAGGAGGAGTGGATGAAACCCGACTGAAACGCCATCTCGGGAGAGGAATATATGTTCACGAAGTTCAGGAACTTCCCAACGGTAATCTAGAGATTTCACTGGGGAATGTATCTCCGCGTGATCTTAGTGATTGTCGCGATCAAGATAATGTTCTCAAATTCGTTACACTTCGCGACGTGTACACGATTGAAGCAAAAAATACTGGCGAAGGCGTTTATCTCATTGATCTCCCGGATCGGAGCGATGTAATTGACGGGGTAGAAAATCGCGAAGAAGAAGTCAAGGATAAGTTGGATTTCTCCATGGCCCAGGCTATTTATGCGCACGTCTATGACCTCCCTGCTGTCAGGACCCAACTAAACCCTATCTTACAGATATTACGCGGCGCGAGAAATCGATCCGAACTCAGGGTTTCGGCTGTTGATCGAAATCAACGCTCAGACAAAACACGGGATTACATTGAGTTACTTGAGAACTTCGGCTACATTGAAGTTGATACCGGAGTGATAACCCCCGGGATCCGATTGCAATCTGCTGATTTGAACGAGTACTCCTGGGACGAATTCGGTCGAAAATTCCTTGGGGATGTTGTACAGCGGGGCTACTTAACGATCCGCGATGAACTAAAACTCAGTATGCTAGGACACTATCAGAAGTACTCAGGATCGTATTATTATGATGCTATCCAGCGGGGGAAGAAGGATCTCTGGTTGGATTTAGAGACGATTGGTGAAAATCTCAAAGAACTACATGGCGAACAGAGAGATAAGTTTTATCTCCACGATAAACTGGGTGAACTTGCATCAGTCAATGTAATCGAAAAAGACGGTGACTATGTTCGCTCCGAAAATGATATTTATGACCAAGTTGCCCGGAACACTCCGACGGCTTGATCCTGTTTAGGGGGGAATTGTGTAAAAACCATTTATTAAATGTTGTTTAGGCTACTTACTCAAATTGTTTGAAGGGGGGTAGAGATCGTTCCTTTTTGAAATTATAAGAATGTTAGTAAGGTGTGGGGTATGAATACAGACGTTGTACACTTCAAACTGAAAAAGTTCCTATCGCGCCGATTTTGATGAAAATACTGGTCAAAGGTATTAGGTATTGAGTGATGGAGGTTATGATAAATATTATATATGTTTGTTGAGTCGTGCAAGATACAGGGCGCGTATGTGTCACTACGATTAGTTCAATTTTGAATACATATATCTGCAGGGCTGATGTGTTTAGACGTTGTACACTTCAATCAGTAATCTTATCTTTCACCAGGATTCCACTGAAACAGCTGGAAATAGCGTGCTTACTGGCCGGCGTTGAATCTGCCAACTCCGAGAGATGTTTCTGTACCAATGCGAGATACACATCGCCGGATGTCACATGAAGAACGGGTCAGATCAAGGTCGCCGGAACTATCACTACAGGAGACACAACTTTCAGAACCTCCGCAAATTGATCTGCTTGGAATCGACAATAGTATGCAGGTTACAGTATACGAGTCTGGTTGTGAACGGCCTTGACAACAACAGTCGTGCCTCCAAATACGGCCGCGAGACCGATGATGATCACCTCGTTGAATTCGACGCCGAGGAGCCAAGCGAGGACTAACACAAATTCGATTTGGGCGATCGTTCCGAGACCATCGAGATTGACAATTGGTCGAAAGATATCCCGGACACCTTGGAATCTTTATTGTAGCCCGACTAAAAATGACAGAAAACCCAATCCGAGTGTTCTCATTGAGTCAATGAGTTCTGTGGAGGTTACCAACACCGTCACTCGACAAGAACCAACACGTCCGTGACGCTTCTGTCGACGCGGAAGAAGCCGACAATTTCTCGCCAAACTTTAAACGTTATGTATATGCTTCACTTCGTCATCGTTGCTTCAGATTGTTTGAAGATGATATTGCGAGTTCGACTAGGCCTTCGCCACACTATCTCCATCGTCGACAGCCCTGTCACATAAGCTAGTTTCATTTGTCGACAGGTTCCGCGTAGCCACGGTCATCTTGGTTTGATCCATCATCTCTGAGCCTCGCCGGAACGAATGACAACAGTTCAGTGATACCCACTTATATCCTGCTAGAGTCAATGTAAAACGTAATGGTGCCTGATAGGGCAAATCTACTCATCGTCGAAGATGAACGAGAGATTGTCACCATCTACGAAGACTGGCTGCAGAACAAATACACCGTACGTACGGCCTCGGATGGTAAGGAAGCACTTGCGGAAATCAGTCCTGATATTGATGTCGTATTGCTCGATCGGAATCTACCAAAATTGTCGGGCGAGGAGGTACTTGAAGCTATCCGAAATCGGGATCTTCCCTGCCGCGTCGTAATCGTTTCGGCGGTTGAACCCGATTTCGATCTCATCAGAATGGAGTTCGATGGGTACCTCGTCAAGCCAGTCTCCAAGGAAGAACTTCTCACCACAGTACAGCAAACGATCACGCGATCAAGTTACGACGAAAAACTCCAGGAATTCTACATCCTTTGGCAAAAGCGAACCCTCCTCGAAAATCAGAAACCCGAAGACGAACTCCAAGCGAGCGAGGAGTATACTGAACTCGAAGAACAATTGGAATCAGTCACCGCGCAACTCGATTCAATCGCTGAGACGGTCGAAAAGACGAATGGTGTGAGCTCATTGTCCGACAATAGTAACAAAACCGACTCAGGCGACCCCCCGTGAACTCATAACAAAATGAACACGGTGTCAATACCGAAATCAGATAAAAACGATGAGAGAACTCCCAAAGCAATAACAAGAATGAATTCCTTGATCAAATGTCAGATAAGGTTTATTAATTTGATACTGACTGGCGCTTCATCTATCTCAACTGAGCATCGGAGAAGCTGTTTAATGAGTCCGCTTCTGCCTTACTTGGCGAGTGAATCTAGGATATATCCGGATGTCGAGGACTCTGAGTACTATGCTCGTTATCACGAGTCAATGGAAAACAAGAATAGACATCGGTCTACCGACCGACCCTGAAACTCTTGAAACACATTTTATGACCATGATTGAACGGCTGAATTCATGTGTTTAAGGCCTTCACAGCCAATTCAACGTTTCTGACTGCACACATCAGAACAAGTTCGCGAAACTGACCGAACCAGATCCCTGAGCGAAGCGTCCCGCCGAAACATGGCCAAAGCGTGAAGAATGCCACGTCGATATTCGAGTACTGATGGTAAGTTGTATCATCCTTCAAGATATTTTCTGCGGCCCTTTCTCAGCCGAAATTTCTGCGTCCAATCAGTGTTTCACGCCCACTAGAGGCAATTTGTTACTTAGCGATCAGCAGTCGTATCTTTTGTCTGCCGTGATCGTTGACCATTTTCCTAAGTTTCGTTTCAACACCTGCCAGCCGGCCTGTGAATCGTGCGGTTGCATCATCGAACAACATTTATCTAGAATCGCACCAGTCATACAATTAACGAGGATCGTCCCCTTGACCGCTCTGAATGTGTAATTTGTCCGTTTCGCGTTGTGTTGGCTGGCAAGGATCCGATCGATGCCGGTTGCGTCCGCTGCCTGGAATTCACCCAATTCGTGCAGCTCAATTGTCAGTTCGAGAATCGGGTGCCAGATTTCAATTTTCAGTTCCTGTTTCCAACCCCAGGCGTTTGAAAAATATGGCAGAATGAACGGACGGAACCCGAGAGTTCGTGTAATATGAGGCGATTCGTATAGGATTTTCATCGACCGCCGATATCGTTGACTGAGGTTATGACCCAATCGACATGACCACCTTCTCCTTCCCTAACAGCTGGTTCTGGCTTTCCAACAACAGCTTTGTGAGAGACTGGAACAATACCGTCAAGATCTGGTTTGGGGGGGGGGTTCTTCGTTCACTCAATGGTGGAAAGCTACTGCGGAAATGTGTGGATCGAAGATAACGGTGCGGGTGCGATACGTTCCTTCACGAACTCACACTGGCGAAGAAACCCACGACAGTCTACCAGTGCCTGCTCTGTCCAATCGATAACCGGCAGCGAAGTGCTCGGTTCGGAGAAGGGATAGATAAGCCATCTGAACAGTATATCTCAGACTCCAGGGGTTCAGTTACACGTTTACAGGGTAGGCCGAACAACTCTCATTCGTCTGTCTCCTCCAATGTGCGCTCAAAGCCACTTCGCTCCATGACACCCCACGAGTGAACGCCCCGGAAATATTCGATCAACCCATGCCAACAAATGATCGTCCGCCACTGTCGATAGCCAATGTTTTCGAGGATACCATAAACGAGCAATGCCAGTACCTGCCGGGTCCGTTCGTACCGACTGAATTTCCCTACGATAACGAAAATGATGAACCACGACAGAAACACGCTGATACCGATAGTAATTGTAAAATAGAGAAGGAAAAATTCGAGGTTGAGAATCCCTAGAACGAACGCAACCGGTACGACTATGTATCCGAGCCCTTCGATTAACCGTCCCAAAGCCTCCACGAACACGTAGAAAGGCAGGGCGAACATCCCGACCCGGCCATAAGTGGGATTTCCGATCATGTCTCGATGTGTAACGATCGCATCGAGCATCCCGCGGAACCAGCGACGACGCTGGCGACTGAACCCTCGGAGTGTCTCAGGCACTTCGGTCCAGACAATCGGTGCCGGGACGAATTCGACGCTATATTCGCGGTCGGCTTCGGCCGAATACCGATGGAGGCGAATGACGAGATCGAGG
>CAZITY010000042.1:0-17426 GCA_964542445.1 uncultured Halobacteriales archaeon
ACGCATGCACCAACAACGTCCGAGATTCCACAGTAAGATCGTGATCTTCTCCGTTGATTGTGAGTGATATATCGTGTGTATCCATTGTTTTGGTAAGTGTTTGTCTGGTATTCTTGAGCGTCAAATCCACTGACTATGCTGGCTGGAGGTTGTCGGTTTGTTAGTGCAATCTGAGAGAGGCATTCACTGAATGCCAGTATCCCCCTGTTTTACTTGCTAGCATAGGACAATACCTCTTATAAGTCAACTTGAATAGTCAAAAATCTTTGTGCCAACCCATTAGCAACTATAGTACTAGATAAATCATGGATTTGTGGGAGAGCAATGGAAGTTGTCTAAACGAGGGGCTAAAACGAACACCGGTACGTTTGGCGTCAAGGATTCTTGTTTTCCAAACCCCTAATGTACCTGCTCTAAATATCAGGGCAAATATGTCTAGGATATCTTGAAGTAACGGGATAGCGCGCGCCCTGACTGATCGAATCGTATTGGTTTATTTTGCTGGGGAAAATGAACGAAGTTTCGAAAGTACTCGTTGTGCTTGGCCGCTCTGAATGGCGTTTCTTGCCATCCTGATTCCTTCTTCTATGGTTTCGGTATTTTGTGCGGTGTAAATCCTAAGAGCTGCATTGAGTACGACCGCATCAGTGATTGGATCAGACCCTGGATTTGAAATAACCGATTCGGTATATTTCGCTGATTCCTTTCGAACGTCATCAACCCTTAAATCGTCTGTTGTTACTGAAAGATCAAATGAAGAAGTATTTATTTGATGTTCTTCGACTGATTCATCTTGCCATTCTATGAGTGTGGTACGCTCAGGCCGGGCATCGTCATATCCTTCAAGTCCCCGTACCATCACCACGCGGTCCATCGAAAGTGAGTGACTTGCCGCAATCGTTTCTATGATCTTTTCCGGAAACGAGCGATGGAAAAAACTCCCGAGGTGACACGTTGCAGTTGCAGGATTCGCAAGTGTCTCAATTGTATTCAAGAAAGATCGGACACCGAGTGCATTTCGTCGTGGCAATAATTGGTGGACTAATGGGTTAAACCGCGGTTGGTAGAAAAACCCAAACCTCGTTTCCTCTAACATTCTAGCGCTCTGTGCGGGATCCATATCTGTCTTGATATTCAACTCAGCGAGAACATCTCGATAGGTGGTTCCTTTAGTCGCCGGAACCCGGTTTCCGCTATGGACAACAACGGGAGTATCGGCAGCTGCTGAAACGATCCCAGCAGCAACGCCAAGCAGTGCGGTTTTAGATTTCCCATCGTAATTAGCGCCGCAATCCACTGGTGAAACCGACACATTAACAGATTGCACCGATTTGTCTCGCATCACGTCAATAAAACTCGCTAATTCTTCTGGGGTATTCCGTTTCCAGCGATTCACAAGCATGAACGCCCCGATGGTCACAGGATCCGAATCATCAGCAAGGACATGCTTCATCGCTGCTCGTGCTTGGACAGCGGACATATCGTCCGCTGAATTCGGCCCTGAACCAATTACCTCCGTGAGAAGCTGTTTGAGCGACCACGATCTGGGGGAGGTCTGGGTCGTCATAGGGATTGCTCCTCCGGTAACGATACTTCCGAAGAATAGTGAGACGTCGAGGCGACAGACGCATATGCTTTCCCAAAATAGCCAGCGACTTGCTCACCAACAGTCACAACGTCACCCACAATCGTTATCGCCGGTGGACTGATTCCGGTCTCAATCGATTCGTCCCCAATCGTCTCAAGGGTACCCGTAATAGCGAATTCTCCGGGCAGGGTACACCGTTCTATCATCGCCACCGGAGTTGATGGGTCGACCCCGTTGGACACGAGGCCATCGATATTATCTAGTAACCGTCCAACGCCCATTAGAATCACGAGCGACCCACCCGCCGTGATATTCGCAGCTAAGGCACCCCAATTAAGCGAGCTTTCGTCTTTCGAGGGGTCTTCGTGACCAGTGATTATCGTGATATGAGAGGCATGGTCACGATGTGTTAATGGGATGCCTGCAGCTTGCGGGCCAGCCACCGCGCTCGTAATGCCTGGAACGAATTCGAACGGGATGCCTGCTGTCGCAAGCGCTTCAGCTTCTTCACCACCACGCCCGAAAATCGTGGGATCGCCGCCTTTCAACCGGACCACCTTGCAACCCCGTTTTGCTCCATCGATCATCTGACGATGTATCTCGGTTTGCGGCGTTCGTTTTCCGTTTGGTCGTTTCCCGACATCAATCACTCTCGCGTTTTCGGGCAGACTCGCAACGATTTCGTCCCCAACGAGCGAATCGTGCAAGATGACGTTCGCCGATTCGATTCGCCGCGAAGCTTTTATGGTGAGTAACTCCGGATCGCCCGGGCCCGCTCCGACAATTGATACCATAGAAATCATGTATTCACATCTCTGGGGCCGGCTTTTCCCGTGGTCTCGTCAAATCGAGCGGCGTCCTCATCAGGAGCCGGGCGTTCGGTGTGAGAACTAGGTTGGTTGTCGTCACATCCACGTGACGGAATCGTTGGTTCAGATTCCTGTTGTTGCCGTGCAGTTTCAATGAAGACCGCGCATGGTTCCGGGCACGGAATTTCTTCGTTATCCAACACTGGTTCATATGCTTCATCCTCTCGTTGCCAAACAGGTTGTTTAACGCACTGAGCACAGCACTCAGATTTGATGGTTGCTACATCCTCTTGCTGCAGGTGAGAAGTACTCGAATAGATTCCCGTGTATTGCTCTGTGATCGAAAGATAGCGTTCCCGTTCAAGCCTATCAGTTTGTTCTCGGTGCCAATCAATAATGGAACCAGGATAAAGTACATCGATAATTCGTGGGATGTCTTGTCGATTAAGCGCGGGTACAATCCAGCCAGTCGGTAGTGTGGTCGCTGATCGAAGCGGCCGGTACTCACCGGTCTCTGTATACCGGATTCGATCACGGAGCTCACTAGTGTCTTTAATTGTGTCGAGGGATGCACTATCAATTTCGAGGTCGTGATGGTGCCGGATCGAATATGTGGCGTCCCCCTTGTTGGTCAGGGTAATCACGGCCTCTCCCCACGCACGATAACCTCGTGAGGTTGTTCTCAGTTGATCATCAGATGACGGCGTGGTAGACGGAGCGATGAACGAGATAAAGGCCTCGTTGGCCTGTTGCACCTCGTTGGGGGCAGTTATCGGAAGCTCCCCTACATCAGATTCGGGATCAGGAGGGAAATTTGAATCAGGTCTGGACGTTGGTGAGTGAGTTGTTAGTGTGGTGGTTGCGAGGTCAATGGCGATATCAGTAACGACCGGTTCAGTGCCAACTGCTCCGGAATACCATATCTGTGTATCATTTTGACCGACTTGTGGGGTAGAATCGTATTGAATTCCCAGCGCATCAGGGATATCCACGGTGGTGTGGGTGCCATTTGCGATGAATAACGGGACGACAATGAGTTTCCCAACCTCAAAGTACTCACTGATATTGCTGACGTGTGGTGATTCGTCTAGGAAGAAGGCGTGAACCTCCGCAAAATCTGATTTGTCCTGGAACCGGGCAGCATGAGTATACGTAGTGGTAGAACTCTCTTCGTGTTGTTCCGTGCCGTGCCCAACGATCGCCACACCAAATTCGGCTGGGTCAGCGGAATGATCCATAACCGATCGAACTCGATTCTCTATTGCTGTCGTTATTTGTGCATGAGTTCCGATCGGCTCAGCGTACCATACGGCTTTGTCGGCATCGAGAGTTTGGGAAGCAGTGAGTCGTAGTTCCCGCGGGAATACGTCGTCCACAAAATACCCCTTACTCATCATCATTGGAACAACGACGATGTGGTTGCTCTCGACGCGTCGTAGTACTTGTCGGAGCCATGGCGTTTCTTTCCAAAAGGCAACGTCAACTTCTTGAAATACATCGCGGGATTGAAGCCGATCTGCATGTGCATACACGGCGTCCGCAGTCACGCCGGTGGTTTGTGAGCCATGGCCAACGAGGACAATAGCAGTCATGGGGTATCCGTACGCCGGTGAGTTCTTCGACACTCCACTATGTCGCTAAAACCACTGGTAAGAATTAGAATTGATCTTAGGTTGCGATTCAATCCAGTAATCTGCGGTTTAGAGTCGGGTTCCCCACCCTGTTCTTTCTTACCGATCACTCGGATCACCCCAGAGAAATCGAGAGAAATACAGGCTTTTTCGTTCCATAGCCTACCCAATCGGTAGATACCCAAAACGATCCTCTAACCTGCAAATACTTCCACTCCTATCAAATCATG
Source organism: uncultured Halobacteriales archaeon (assembly GCA_964542445.1). Classification (GTDB taxonomy): domain Archaea; phylum Halobacteriota; class Halobacteria; order Halobacteriales; family Hikarchaeaceae; genus CAZITY01. The sequence continues at coordinate 4,259 of CAZITY010000042.1, forward strand.
ACATTAATTACCGGTATCACATACGGAAAAGGTACCGCCGAGTTGTAAATCAGAGAGTATCATGGGCATCCGGTGGTATTTGGGTAGTTGGTATTGACAGAAAATATAGGTATACGCAAATATTGCCTTTTACCAATTACCCCGTCAGAACTTGCCCGCATGGGAGACTAAAAACACATCCACGCCAACTAACTGGATATGAACTTACTCTCCAAGAATTGCAATCGAACTAGTAGTATTCCGGATTCACCAAATCGGATTCTCCGAACTCAAAATGGGTGGAGGATAGAATCGTGAATAAAGTCGAAAGGTGGAAACAACAAAAACACCCATTGGATGTGATTGATGATGTCATAGAGTATGCTGAAGGTGGCCTCACATTCGAGGAAATCGAAGACCGAGCTGGAGAGGGCGAATGGGAACGCCTGAAATGGGCTGGGATGTATTCGCATGGCCGTCAAGACGGGTATTTCATGGTGCGTACGAAAATTCCGGGTGGATTGTTGACGCCCGACCAAGCGGAAGTCATTGGGCAAGTCGCGACGGATTTCGCGACCGCACCAGATGAGTATGGTGGTGAACACCAAAACGACATTTGGGGGGATGCCTTCCTCGATATTACAACTCGACAAGACGTCCAGATGCACTGGATCGAAGTAGAGGACATTCCCGAGTTATGGAGTCGATATGATTCGGTGGGTCTGACAACGATACAGGGCTGTGGTGATGGTGCCAGAAATGTCCTTGGATGCCCAGCAGCCGGATTAACCGACCATGAGTGCTTTAATGCCCAACCGGTCGTCGAGGCCGTTTCGGACTTTTTCACTGGAAATCGTGAATACGCAAACCTTCCACGTAAATTCAAAATGACGATTACGGGCTGCGCAAAGGATTGCGCCCAATCCCAAATTAATGATCTCGGACTCACTCCAGCGAGAAAAACCACTGATGGAATCCACGAATACGGATTTCACGCAAAAGTCGGTGGTGGATTGTCTGATGGTCCGCGAATGGCTTCACCGCTCGATGTATTCGTCCGTCCGGAAGATACCGTTGAATTCTGTCGCTCTGTTGCCCAAGTGTTCAAAGAACTCGGAGACCGCAACAATCGAGGTGCGAATCGATTGCGGTATCTCGTCCAACAAATGGGTTCAGAGAAATTCGAAGAAGCCGTCCGAGACCGATGTTCAGTATCGTTATCGGGAAGAGGACAGGATCTCACGCGCGGGTACACCGGGGACCATATTGGGATTCACGAGCAGAAACACGACGGGTTGTATTACGTGGGGTTTAATGTTATTGCTGGACGGATGAGCGGTGAAGAATTTACGCAAGCAGCTCGGGCAGCTCGGGAATACGGCACGAATGACGCGACGGTTCGACTCGCTACAGACCAGAATTTCCTCATTACACACGTCCCAGAACCAAACCTCGAGGAGTTACTTACCGCACCGTTTGTGGATAAATATGAATACGATCCAGGACCATTTTCCCGAGGGGCAGTGGGGTGTACGGGGTCCGAATTTTGTAATTACGGGATTATCGAGACGAAAAATCGCGTGTTTCGATGGGCAAAAGCACTCGATCGAGAGATCGACACGCCAGATGAGTTAGCCGTCATTCGAATGCATATGTCCGGTTGTTCAGCGTCGTGTGCGCAACCACAAATTGCGGATATCGGGTTTCGGGGTGAAACAGTGAAAATCGACGCCGGATCTGTTGGCACCGAACCAACGAATACCGAGGGTGATGCTATCGTTGAAGGCATGGATTTCGGGCTGGGTGGATCGCTCGGCACCGATAACGAGTTTTTGGACTGGGTAGAAACAGCGGTCCCAGCTGAAGCAGTTATCCCGGCGCTTGAAGAACTCTTTGCGGCGTTCACTGATGGCCGCCTTGAAGGTGAACGATTCTATGAGTGGACGCGGCGGGTCGATAACACGCGGCTCCGAGAGATTATGGGTAGTGCCGATGCGCCTGTCCGAGAGGGGGTTGTAGCTGATGAGTGATCACCCGGATTACTTCGACGGGTCGACGAACTATGATGGACATAATGAAGCCCAACCTGGGGTTCCACGAGAAGAAGAATTAATCCCAGCGGATGATACTGACAACCGAACCCCCAGGGTGTTTGTCCACCGTCCAGCAACGGATCACGGGACGATTCCAGCCGGCCAAGTAGGCCCGACTGATGAATCAATGCCGTATGTGACAGAGCACCAAACAATTGCGACGGATGGCGGGACAGTCGCAAACAACGTCGATGCCAATGGAGAACTCCAGAACATCGAGTTTACTCCGCCCGTTGCCGGGACTAGTCAGGATATTGAACACGAGGATCCACCCGACAAGCGGGTCAATTTACCAGATGGCGTGACACTTGACACTCCCTCATACGCCATTCGGAGCGAGATGAATGACATCGAAACTCCGGATGAAAAAACGTGGTTTATGGAACTTGATGATGCGGTCATTGATGCAGATCGGTGTATTCAATGTGGCACGTGTGTTGCGGCCTGCCCGTCAGATTCCATCGGAATCGGTGACGATGACCTCCCAGAACTGGTTAAAATGTGTACTGGTTGTTCATTGTGTTGGGATTTCTGTCCCCGAGGAGGTCTCCGGTATGAACGTCAATGGAAAATCACTGGGGGAGACGATAATGTATCTGGCGCGGGGGATCCAATCACAGAATTTTCCGCGAAAGTAACCGAAGAATGGCGTGAAAACGCCCAAGACGGGGGTGTAGTGACAAGTATCCTCATTCATCTCTTAGAAACCGGTGAAATTGATGGTGCGCTAGTCGCAACTGAATCCGTCGATGCCGAGTGGAAAGCTGAAAGTTTCCTCGCGACGACACCAGAGGAGGTCATTGCGAACGCAGGAAGTTTTTATAACCAAACAATGGCCCTTGGGAATCTTGATTTGGAACAGTGGTCGGACAAACTACCGAAAAAACCATGGGATGAAATGAGTCTCGCTGTTGTTGGGACACCGTGTGAAATCGAAGGGATCCGAGCACTCCAGGATTTCGATTGGGACTATCAAAGCCAGGAGGAAGGTGTCCGCGCGATCGACTATACCATCGCGTTGATGTGTACGAAGAATTTTAATTATCAGAAGTTGATCGGAGAGCAACTCGAGGAAAAACGAGGGATTCACCCTGGCGATATCGGGAAGCTCGATGTCCTTCATGGAAAAATGATGGTGTACGACGAGGCGAATGAACTCATCCTTGAAGAAGATATCGAGGAGTTCCACGACGCCGCTCTCAAAGGCTGTGATGAGTGTGCAGATTTCACTGGGTATTGTGCTGATATCACGGTCGGATCCGTCGGGTCCAGTGATGCATTTTCGAGCGTAATCATTCGAACGGAATCGGGATTGAAGGCATGGGAAATCACGGCACCTTCCCTTGAATTTCACGATCTTGAAGACAGAAGTGCCATTGGGGGCCTGCAGTCATGGGATAAGAAACATGCATTTGAATCGTTACAGCGTCCGTTTGATCCGGATGCGCCTCGGTTTATTGAGTATACTGATCATGCAAAACAGTATGGGACGAAAGTGAACCCTCACGAGTCAGATCACTAGTTACAGGAAAACCGATCGATGCCACTAGATGAACGTGATGAAAAAATTGGAGCGGATAGACAAGAACCGATCGGAGCTCCCGTGGTCCGGGGGGATCCTGAGGTTACTGGTGCGCATGCAGAATCGGCTGAAGACTTTAATCCGGACGATCCAGATAGCTTAGCAGAAGCAGAAGCGATTGTACAAGAGTTTTCGGAAGGAATGCACGATGGTGAATTAGATAATTTATCGATGCTACGAGGAGCGGCTGCGTGTGCGGCGCTTGTCCGCGGTGAAGGATCGTACAAAGCCGCTGCGGGTCGTTCCGGGGTAAATGTTCGGTTTCTCAGAAAGTGGGCACGGGTGCATGACCTCCCTATTTCGATCCGCCGGAACATCGCTCGTGGGGCAATAGCTCCAACGGCAGCGGAGCAGATCGCTCGGCTCTCTGGTGATACTCGATTCATCCTTGCCTGGGCAGTGATAGATAATGACCTGTCGGTCGATAGCGTCCGCCAGATTGCGAGTGAGATTCTGGACGGTAAATCAATCGAAAGCGCATTGTCAGATCGGGGAATCGCTTTGGGAGAAATCTCTGTTAGATTTCCATCCTCAAGTTATCGAGAGTTACGACGGGCAGCCAGTCTTACGAATCAGGACGTCGATGAAATTGTTGCAGCGGCAGTAGACGCGTGGTTAGAGAGATTGGACTACTGAGTACAGTCCCAAAAAGTTGGGCACGCATCCGGGACTAGCTGCCGGAAGAGTCGATTCGGATGGTTCGGTCGGCCCATTCGAAGAGTCTACTGAGTACGCGTTTTTCTTGGGTTGAAACGGGGTTATCGGTTCCGAGTTCGGTACTGTGGAATGCGTTTATGACTGCGCATTGTGCGCGGTCACAATAGTCCGTTAGTCTCGAGATGTCACTTGTTTCATGTTGGAATGGAATGGTTGCGTCATTCACGAACACGCCGTCCGGGTGCGAAGGGGCTTTATCAAACAGCTTAGCGGCGTTTGTTGCGTTTGTTTTCGCTAGTTGGACTGCTTCGTCGTTCGTTGTGCTTTCAGCCCGGGGCGCGTGGGCTTCAAGGATTGCTGTCCAGTTGGATTTCGGAAGGGATCCAAATCGAGTGAGTCGGCCGCCGAGGATTTTTCCGTCTCGTTCGAATTCGGGTGCGAAATCAAAGACGACGGTAACTGAGTGTGGATGTTGTTGCTGCCACGTTTGGAGTGCCTGGTATGTGAGTTTGGTTTTTCCCACACCAGACGGGCCAGTAATGAGTGTTGACCCGGTCAGGGGGAACGGTAACTGTTCTTCAGTCACGATTTATTCGTTTGGGTTTCAATTGTATGGCTGATAGCGTAGGCAAGCGTCTCTGAGTTTTATAGTTCTCGTCTGATAAATAAGACGACTAATCCGAGCATCGCAATGCCGAGGATTACCGCAAACGCCAACACGAATCCGGAGAGTGCACCGATTCCTTGCGCGAGTTGGCCGCGGACAAAGTTTACAGCGAGTGAGCCAGAAATAATCACTAAGAGGATGCCGAGGATGTTTGCTGAAATGGAATTGGATTCGGGTACGGCGTCGGAATTTAATAAGTAGAGGACAATGAGGAGGGCGAACGGTGTGCCAACGGTTCCGATAGCGAGGACGAGGACGAGTTGCCCGAGTACTTCTCCACCGATAAACGCGCCGAGCCCTGATAGGAGGGCGACTGCTGCTATAAGGATGCGATACCGGTTGTCCTCCACAGATGTCCCCCAGCCGAGTTTATCGGCGATGAGGTACGGTGGGACGATGGTATTCCCGCCGAGTGTAGAAACAGCTGCGCCCCATAAGCCAAGGAGGAAGAGGATCCGAGCACTATTACCGGCGAGCGGCCCAAGTGCTTCAGCTGCGGCGACGGTTCGAAGGGTTCCTTCGACTTCACCGTGGAGGACGCTAGCGACGACAAGGAAGATAGCGAGACTGTAAATACCGAACGCGACAAGCATTGAAGCTCCGATATCGAACGTTGCGAGGCCATAGTCGCGTGTTGTCCATTCTCTGGCGCGCATGGTATAGGATTGCATCGTGATGAGAGTAATGTGGACAGCACCACCGAGAATGGCGGCTACAACGGCTGCACTACTTAGACCGCCTGGCAGACTAGGGATTATTCCGGTTGCAGCAGTTCCGTAATCGATCGGGACAACAAATAAGGAGAGAATGAAGGCGATGACGACGAGGGATACGAGGATTTTGGCGAATATTTCGATGAAGTGGTAACCGCGTCCGGCGAGTCCGAGGACGAGAATCACGGCCCAGATGACGCCCCAAATTCGTGCGTCTAGACCAGTGATGGTGGCACTGACATCGGCGACGGTGTTCATGATTACGAGTTGGGCGAGGCCTGCCGCGATGACGACATCCGCGACGAGTATCCACGCCCAACTGTCGCCTAGGTGAGTTTCGACGGCGGCAACGATTCCGGTTTCCGTAAAGAGTCCGAGGCGCATCGCGAGATACTGGGCTGATGCGCCGAGGATGGCGGATAAAATTACAACCCAGAGGAGCGAGTACCCGAAGAAGACCCCGGCTGTGATGAGGCTCGCCATTGTTGCTGGGCCGGCGGCAATAGCTCCGGCGATCCATGATGGTCCCATGTTTGAGAAGTACCGTTTGATGTGGCTTCGAGAAACAGCCGTAATATTGGTTGTTTGGTCGGTTGACATATCTTGTCACTCACCCGCCCCCCTCTTAAATTATTGCAACCCAGTCATATTACTCAGTAATATCTCTATGGGTTATGGATTAGCGAATGAGAGACTGAGTAAAATACCACCGCCGAGGATGAAGAACACAACAAAACTAGAGAACGACGCTACGTACCCAATAGTGCTTGCCGAGTATCCAGCGAACCCAGGGCCAATGCTACCAACGAGTAAGTAAAGCGTGCGAATCGCCCCGAAATCACCACCCATCTGATCATCGGGGAACCGATCCATCAAGAACGATTCCAATGGTGGGGTCACGCCTCTCGTCCCCGCAGCGAATATCAGTACCCCGAGGATGATTCCCCAAAAAACTTGGATGTAAACAAACAGCAAGAGCCCGATTCCAGCGAGAACTAAAGCCGCGCTCGCCACATACAACCGGGGAATATAATCACTCACGTATCCGCTAGTGGGCTTAGCGAAAAACCCCACAACGAATAATAATGCATACGCGCTGCTTGCGCGGGCGACAGAAAAGCCATGAACCGCGGTGAGGAAGGTCGGGAGGAATGCAGTAACGCCAATTACACCGATACTGAATAACGAGTACACAAGGAGTAACCGCCGATACAGTGGGACGTGAAGGACTTTGAGGAGTGTTTCTTTGATTTCAAAGGAGACCCATCCTAGTTTTATCGGTTCTTTACTGATAACGATGAGACCGAGTAGGAACGGAATAAAGAGAATTGCTAATGGGAAGAACGCTCCGCGCCAATTCGACACCGCAAGGACTCCAATGGCACCGACAGCGCCGAGAATCCCGGCTAGTTCAACACCGAGTTCGTTGATCCCAAACGCTCTGCCTCGCTTATCCTGAAAGATATCCGCAAGAAGCGCGCGAGCGGGCGGCATGTACATTCCCCGGCCAAGTCCGAGAATTGCAACGCCAATAAGGAACAACACGTACGATACGGCGATGGACATGAGTAATAGCGAAACAACTACTGTCGTCACGCAGAGCGCAAGTACTGTTGTTCGGGATAGTTGATCGGCACTTTTTCCACTCGGGTATTCTGCACCAGCTTTCACAAATTGCTCAACAGTAAGGGCAGTGCCGGCAAGAAACGCAGAGATGGCAAGATCATCGATAATCGCCGGTAGCAACGGGGGAAGCAATCGGCTTGATAGCGATAATAACAAGGAAATACACGTGACAATGAACAGGATCCGACCTGAGTGATCCGAAAACAACCGTTCCCGACCATCGTATTCATAGACCATCTATGGGTCCTGCTCCATGTCCTTGCCAGTCAACCAGTCCTCTACAATGTATTGATTCATTCGTACTGACCAACGAGCAACAAAACAACTACTATTTTGAAATTGAGGCGGTTCTACTCGGTCGCGATTTCAAATCGCGCTCCACCATCTGAACCGTTTTTGACAGACACATCCCAATTGTGGGCGTTTGCGACAGACTCCACAATGCGAAGCCCAAAGCCTGTCCCGTCAGAAGTTGTCGAGTAACCCGCTCTGAACACCTTGTCCCGTTCATCAGCGGGGATTCCGGTTCCATTATCTTCAACGAAAAACCCAGTGGGTAGCTGTCCAATCGTTATTGTATTCATCTCTTCACCGTGTTCGATCGCATTCTGAAACAGATTAATGAAAAGCTGTCGGAGCTGTGTAGAATCAGCCTCCAATTCGGTGACTGATTCCTCGATGATTAACTCGACATCAGTATCGCCAACTTCAGTCCACGCTAGTTGTGCGATGCGCTCGAGGTCGACTGGTTCGGGTTCGATGACAGCGTCACCGTGTTTCGCGAGGGCCAGTAAATCATCAATAAGCGTAATCATCCGTGAATGGGCCTCATCCACTGCGTCTAGATGTTCATGTGTCACTTCTTCCCGCGCTAATTCTAACCGTCCTTGTGCAATGTTCAGGGGATTTCGTAAATCGTGTGACACGATGCTCGTGAATTCCTCAAGTCGCTTATTCTGCGCGGTGACCATTTCTTCGCGAGATTCCACACGATTTTTCCAATCAAGGTAGTTGAGTGCCGAAGCGAGAGTCGTTGACATCAATTCGAGGAGCGATAATTGTTCGTCAGTAACAGACGAAGTACCATTCGAACTAACCAGGACAACACCGCGGTCCTCAATGGGGATCCCGAAGCCCTGATCAATGGGTAACTCCGACGCCAGGGTACTGTCCAATTTTTTTCGGAGATCCATACGGGTCGTGTTAGACGTATCCATAGCTTCCTCTAGAACCCCAGCACTGCTAAGTGAAATAGTAGGCATCGAGTTCTCTGAACTCCCCGACGCTGAAACGGGAACAAGTTGTTCATCTGCCTCCACCAAATAAATAACAAACTCGGCAGCCGGTGCTATCTCCGCCGCAATATCCAACCCCATATCGAGAATTTTGGGTTGGGTCTCCGACAAAAACAATTCCGGTAGGGACTCGGTCAGGATCGCAAGGTTGTCTTCGTATTTTTTTCGTTTGGTAATATCACGAGCGTCCACTAGAATCCCATCGATCATTGTGTCTTCAATGAGATTTTTTCCGCGGACTTCAAGCCATACCCACGATCCGTCTTTATCTTTTGCTCGAAATTCCTCAACGAACTCCTCGGCAGGATTCGAAACTACCCGGCTAAATGTTTCTGCTGCCGGGTCCATATCGTCGGGATGGACGAGTTCAAACGCATTCATCCCAATAATCTCCTCCGGAGAAAATCCCATCATGCGTTCTATGACCGGTGAAACATAGCTCACAACACCTGAGTCATCAACGATCATGATATAATCAGACGTATGCGATAAAATCGTGCTAAAATACTCCTTAGTGTCGCGGAGTTCCTGTTGTGCCCGGTACTGATTAACGGCATGCGTAATCCGATTTACTAAGAGCTCGTAATGTTCTTTGCCAGAGCCTTTCTGTAAATAATCAGTCACGCCGGCAGTGATTGCTTCACTGGCAATCGATTCAGATCCTTTGCCTGTGAACAGAATGAACGGTAACTCCGGGTATCGTTCACGCACGTCTGTAAGGAGCTCGAGGCCGTTTTTGTTAGGCATATCGTAATCGCTAACGATACAATCAACTTCCGTTGATTCGAGCTGCTCGAGCGTCTCTTCAGCAGATGCAGCAGTAATAACTGTGCCATCTGGGGTTTCTTTGTTAAAAACGGATTCTAAGAGTGTATTAAAGCCAGGTTCATCATCTACATGTAACACACGGGTTGACGAACCCATGTCGTGCTTCTTTTACCCTATAATAAATAACAGTAATGGAATTTATCAGAACCCATTATCAATAAAGAAAGTAGGCGGTCATTACCGAGACGGTTATTTTACGTTGTTAATGAATTTTCACATACAATGTACCCGACGGCCCCGTTCAATTGATCATTACGACTCACCGAGACAGTTCTCGCAAATAATAACTCCTACCTCACGCTCTTCTCAACCGGTATATAAACAGCAACGGTTACTGGCCAGGGACTGACGTTCACCCTTGCACTTCGATTTCCTGGCCTCGCGATCGAACACCAAGGATTGGAAGCCGAACTTCTAACACACCATTACGATATTGTGCCGTAATTTCGTCTGGCTCTACATCCTTCGGGACCCGGAACGTCCGACTATATGATTTGCGCTGACCGCGGGACTCATTTTCATGTTCTGCCGTGATGAATAAGCGACCTTCATCCCAACTAACATGGATTTCATCCCGCTCAAATCCCGGCATGTCGATTGTTAATACGTACTCGTTGTCTTCTTCAAATAATTCGTAATCACCACTTGCGGTACCGAACAATCGTGATGGGAAGTCGAGGTTTTGTTGCCACGTGTCTGATGATTGTGTTGGAAGCATGGCGTTGTCACCTCCGCTTCATTGCCAACTATGGGCCACTCCGTATTGAATTTTATGTGAAAATTGGTACCAAATCAAACAATCACATAATTATCCTTTATGGAATTTCTGATAACAGAGTATTTTCACGAGCAATTTTAGTATACAAATATTTTATTACTATTCAAGAGTGCCACCGTCCCCCAATGCACGGGTAAAAACCAGCACGACACCCAGGGCATGATCAAAGACACCGATATTAAACCACCGCCCATCACTATAATATGAGACCACACTAACTTCCAAAACTTACCGAGACAATTCGATTATTAATGACAACTCACTCTCAAATTGCAAATACAATCGATGCCATCGTCACTGCGGATATCGGTGTCCGCGGTGCAATCCAGCCATTACACGAATCACACCTCCGACAATCACGTAGTCCGCCGATCCTCAACTTCAGTACGTTTCTCGACGATACAATCCAACAGGGCGACACCGTGATAGTAACGACAGGATTCCCGATTCCCCCAACGATGCAACCGGAAACCGATGGACCACCAGGGACCATTGCCCTCGCAAATCTACTCATCACCGCTTACGATGCAACAGTGATCCTCACCACGGAATCAACCGCGACAGAAGTCTGTCGAGTCGGAGCCGAATCCTACGGTCTCGATCCCTCCTCGCTCGATTCCGCACCTGAATCATCACTCATCATTACCCCATTCCCCACCGACCCACACACCGCCGAGGAAACCGCAGAAACACTCGCTGCACAAGACCCAACCACGATTATTGCGATTGAGAAAGCAGGCCCGAACGCCGCCGGCGTCTACCACAACATGCGAGGACTCGATGTCTCCGAGCACAACGCAAAACTCCAACCCCTCCTCAACAGCCTGCCCGATACCCCCATATTAGCGATCGGGGACGGGGGTAACGAACTCGGCATGCGTGATATCGCACTGCCAGTGAAAGATCAAATACAATACGGCGAAACTTGTCAATGTCCATGCACCGAAGGAATCATTTGTGCCATTCCCGCAACACACGCGGTCACCGCTGCTGTTTCGAACTGGGGCGCGTACGGAATCATCGCCATGATCAGTACCCTCCACGAAACAAATTACTTACATGAACCCGCCGATGAAGAATCCATCTTACAAGCAATGAGCGATGCAGGCGCGGTTGATGGGATTAATGGCGGAACGACAGCCTGGTGCGACGCACTCCCACCCACCATCCATGCAAACATCATCGAATTACTCAACACCATCATCGACAATGCAATCGAGTAACGAGACAACAAGACTACTATCGTGTACTGACCTTCCCGTCTGGACAACCAACACAATGGTCGGCTCCTCACTCAGGTGCGAGGGCCGCTAGTGTCTGTGATTGTTCCTCGGCACTCATCTGCCCAAAGAAATTCACAATCACCGCATCAACGCCAGGAACGTCCTCAAACCGCCGTACTTGCTCACGAACCTCTTCAGGAGTCCCTGCAGCCGTCACCGCATCAACCAAATCAGCACTAATTGCCTCAATCGCCCCTTCTCGATCTCCATTATCCCACCGATCAACCACCGTATCAACCAACTCATCCCACCCTGCTTCAGCAATGGCTTGTCGATAAAACGGCCCATACGCGGCAATCATGAACGCCAGTTGCGCTCGACCATACTCACGAGCTTTCTCGCCATCATCCAACGCCCCACACCGCAATGTGTATGCAACCCGCACCGAATCAGGATCTCGATCACCCAACTCACATCCCCGACGTAAATCCTCAAGACGGTCTTTCAATAACCCGTACGGGAGTAGCTGCGGGACCCACCCATCAGCGAATCGACCCGTCATTTCAGTGGCTTTCGGACCAAGCGCCGCAACATCGACCGGTGCCGGTGGCGCAGGTGCCGGACTCGTCAACTGCAACCCATTTGGCGTGAAAATCTCACCATCATACGAAACACGATCACCGGCTTGCACCTGCCGAACGATATCAATTGTTTCTCGTAATCGCCGAAGCGGCCGATCAAACTCAACGCCATGCCAGTATTCAGCCAATGCCGGGGATGACGCGCCGATGCTTAACCGGAATCGACCTCCGCTAATCTCCTGTAACGTAGCCGCAGTTTGCCCGAGTAACGTCGGTGTCCGTGCGTACGGAGATAACACGCTATCGCGGATCCCAATCTCAGTCGTGTGTTGAGCAAGATGACCGAGGACAACCGGGACATTTCTCCCAGTCGTTTCCCCCAGTGACACGGCATTATACCCCATTGATTCCGCGTCTTTCGTGAACTCCACCGCGTGTGAAAGCGAATCAAACTGGCCGAGAAGTAATGAAAAATCTCGCTGATAATCCGTCGCCATACAGGAGTAATCCACCGTAGTGTTGTAAACGACTCGTTCTCCCACACTACCAGAACAACGCCAACTATCTCTCGTATAAACAATCCAATCTCGACCTCCCTCGCTTACTCACATCTTCGAAGATGCATCGCTCGAGACGTATTCCCTTAGGTGTGTTGCGTCAAATTCAGTATGGTATTTAAGTGAAAGTTTTTGGTGATGGAACGATTAGCGTTATGATAGTCCATGAAATCGACCCAGAAGGGCCTTCGAGATGGCGACATACTCAAGGATACTTATGACCGTCTCGAATGTTCGGAGTGTGAAATCAATCTCACACGCCGTGATGACCCTGATGGTGTCGGTGCTATTCGTGAGTGCCCCGACTGCGGTCGGCAATGGCGACAACTCACCTAGTTTCCCGTTTGCAAACTGCCCTAAATTACGGTTCCGTGCTTTTTCTCCGGTAACGATTTCGATACATCGGCATAAAACTCAAATCGGTGTTCGAGTTCCGATCGAAGCCGACTCGGCGGGATGAGTTCATCAACAATCGCTTCATCAGCCAACCGATATACACTAATGTCTTCTCGATACTCCTCGCGTAACTCCGCTTCCACTGCTTGTCGTTCATCCGGATCATCGATCGAATCTAGTTTCCGTCGATATA
>CAZITY010000043.1:0-16501 GCA_964542445.1 uncultured Halobacteriales archaeon
CTCCAGTTACCGGACTGGTCAGATCGCTGATTCATGACGTCCGAAGGGACTTGGACAGCGATGGGTCCGTTCCCGAGGCGGAGTTCCCTAATTGCTTCTTGCATTTTTTCAACGATGTCCTCGTTACTCCGGAGCGTGAGAATTGCGTCTGATGTGTTGTATCGATTGCGGCCGGCTCCACCGATGGTGGTAGTGAGGTATTCGGTTTGCGGGAAGCGTTTCACGGGATTGTCGTAGTATTGTGCGTGTGGTTGGTCGGCGACGATGAGGAGGACGTTTGAACCTTTCTTTCGGGCGTTCACGAGTGCAGTTCCAGCGTGAGCAAGTGCGGGGCCTTTCCCGAGAATGCATACCCCGATGTCACCCGTTGCGCGGGCGTATCCATCGGCCATGGCGACAGCACCTTGTTCGTGACGGGTGTGGACCACGCTAACGTCGTCATGGGATTTGTCTAACCGTGACACAATGCCCATTGTTGCATCGGACATAAGCGTGAATACGCGAGAAATGTCTTCCTTTACAAGAACCTGGTTCATTACCTCGTATACGTACGGTGATTGGGGCATAGAGGGGACAAGAAACCCCTCCGTCATAGAGATACCGACACTTCCCGACAACTCCACCTAGACGTTCGTTCTGCTTAGGGTAACCATTGACAAATCGGTCCTTAGATGACCAGTAATTTCGAGTAGTCGTTATGGATCGTGAGTTTGGGCGTCGTCAGCGGACGGCGCACCAATTGCTAGCACCCGCGTATTCGTGTCTGCATCCGAAGGGTTGTATGCCCGTTGCGGACTCCCGGAGTCGATAAATAATGCTTGATCTTTATCCACAATGATTTCGCCATCTGGGGTTTCAACATGTAGCGATCCCTCGAGGACATAGAATACTTCGACTTGTTCCTCATGATAGTGATACCGCAATCCGGATTGTTCTCCCGGCGAGAGATCATACACACGCATCCCAATGGGTGAGTCTTGATAGTCATAACCGGCTGCCACACTTAGTGATCGAACATCGGTCGGTCTATCATCCCACTGCTCAAGTTTTTCGGGATCGACTTTGTGATATCCCATATCGTCGGGAAATGAGGTTTGTCACCTAATAACCACTTGGATGCACGGTCAGCATACTCCAGATAATTCAACATATAATACGACTATATCTATTTCTACAGGTGTTTCTCGAGTTAGCGCTACAAGCATCCGTCATAACTGGCTGTATTACGCTGGTACGTCGTTTTTCCCTGGTACACCCCGGCCCTGATAGAAATCACCGCCCCATTGTCCAACCCAGATGTCTTGATTCGCGAGATACAAAGCTTCCTCTGTTCGGAAGGTTGAGTCAGTCACCGTCCACTCATCTGCTTGAGTATCGTACTCGACCTCTGCATTGTATACGGCGGCTTGTCCGTGTGTGCCCCCGGCTTCTGGTGGGAGTGGAAGCGTGTGATCGGCGTTCGAATCTCTTGAGGGGGATCTTTCTGCTCGTTGGAGTTGTCCACGGTTGAATGTTTGATCAAAGAACCGTGCGAACTTCGTTTTGCTGTCCAACTCGAGTTCGGCATCCGCTGCATTGAGCCCACCGGTGATGTCGCCTGCATCCCGAGCGGTAATCGTGTATGTGTTATCGTTCTCGCCGCTCGCGAAGGTTCCTGCCTCGTCGTCCCAGAGAGAGTCGATCATGTACCCGAGGACGTTCTGGGCGAGGTCAATCCGGTCGACATCGTTAACTTGAGAGGCCCACACAAGTCCTTGCCCGACAATTCCTTGGGTTGCAGCTTGATTTGGCGAGCCATTAGCGACCAGCCCGTTATCATCAACGTTTTCATTAATCTCATCAGCAAGTCTATTCGCGTAGTCTGCTGCATTTGCGGCAAGCTCTTCGCTACCAGCGTGTGTACCATACCAACCAATGCCACCGAGCATCTCCCCGATGTCACGCGACGTCTCAAAGGAATCTGGTGCGAACAAGTTCATTGTGGTCCGTCCAATTCCATCGGTTAATTGTTGGATTTTATTCGAGGGAATCAGTGGCTCTGGATTCTCGTAACCGAACCAGCCACCAGTAGCGAGGCTGACCAAGTCCCCCATGAACCAGAGCATCGCAGCGTGATGATGGGGTCGGGCAGTAGCATCGACGATTTCAGGTCCTGCAGGGTTGAATCCTGAGGCTAGCTCCATCGATTCACCTTTTGTAAGTGCACCATTTCCGTCAGGACCGCCAGCGATGAGTGCCGCGTTGACACCGATTTGTGCGAGTGTCGTGAGTACTTCCGTTCGAAATTCGGCAGCCAATGATTCAGGGAGGATGTCGAAGTGATTATGGAAATTCTTCGCCCATGTGACGCCTTTGAGATGCGTCCACCCCAGTGATGACGGACTAACGACACCGGAAGATTTCTCTGGATCCCATCGAAGCGTCGACGCATCAGGGCGACCATCAGACCCATCGAGAACTGGTTCCTGAGTAAAATGGGGATCACCAGTTGTAAACGGTGCCATATTGAGATTTGGATTCTTCACCGGTTCCAACATCGCTGGGAATCGTTGATCAAAGGCCTGCTGCTGTTCTTCATTGTGAGGAAACAACACCCCGTTCCCGCTCATGGCAATGTTCGTACTCATGTTGTAGAGCGAGTACCAGTAGGCGTCCCACGTGGCATCCTCCCACTCGTATGCGAGTTCCTCGGGCGCGTCTTCAGAGGTATCTGAATCGGTTTGGGGCGCGTCTGCTTGTTGGCTACTGCAACCAGCGAGTCCAATCGAAGCAAGAGTACTCGCCGTAACAAATTTTCTCCGGGATAATTCCATGAGTGTTGGATTCTAACCACACAGTGATTAATATAAGCCAACTATCATGTAACGTCGTTACGAGGTTGTAACGAAGTATGGCAGAGGTAAGTTACCCTATCGGAGTTAATTAAATTTGTCCAACACTCTGTGGCAATTCCATCATTTCGTATTCATATAAACAATATGATTTGTTATTCGATTATGAACCGTCTACATGGCCTCTCGTAGCTCACACTACGTCCGCTTCCGACTCAACATCATACACTCAATGCCACAACCAGGATACCTAACTAAGCGTCCGATGAGTTGCATCGTTTCTTTCTAGCCAGACAAGTGTCGGTAAGAAAAGTGGCGCTATTAGACGTTAATATCGAGGCTACTCTGAGTTCTTCTCTGGTATTCTAACGCGACGGTTGAGTTCGTTATTAACGCCATGGTGGGCTTTTCCAACGATACTAATGAGAACACTGTACACGCCATATCCACTGATTGCAGCGATATTGGCTTGGAGTTGCCAAGGATCGGGGATTTCGATCCACACTACCACTACTGCGATAAGAACAGCACTTGCATACAATCCTCCTACCAACCCAATTGTGAGAAGTTTAGGGAACTCACTCCAATTTATATCCCCGACGACTGGAAGCGTCTCACCAGACAAAATTATTCGATCGTTATCGTCCCATATTTCACCATGCTTCGTTTCCCAAGAAAAATCTGGATCGTCAATTCGAGATTCAATCGTGCGTGCGTGAAAAGAAAGAAACATAACGGAAATCCAAGTGTGCCCCACAATTGCAATGAAGTACCCGATGATTACAGGGGCCGCCAGCAATAACCAGATAGTCCCCGTAGATAGAGCATATCCGAAAATACTTCCGACGACTATTACTGCCGCGAAAGTTTGGCGTTGAATGCCTCGTTCAAGTTCCCGTGTTTCGGCCCGTACCTCTCGATATTGCGTGAGTAACGCCTCTAGATTGCCATCATCTGTCGAAGAACCTCCTGAATCATTCGGATCCTTCGGCATCATCCATCTAGCCCAATCCTTCACTAAACGATCATAAAATACCTTTCGTGGTTGTGTATCAATCCGATTTCGATTACTCAAAAGAGCGTAAATTGACACTACGGGCTATCCCGATTGAAGACCGAGTTTCCGGCCATACATGATTGGGAAACCCGCAATCACTCCAGCTATCATAACTAATCCAAAAACTAGCACAACAAGATATGAAACAATTGGGATTGTCAGCATCTCGAGCCCCCAGTAGCTAATGAACTGTGCCGTCCAGACGAACCCTGTGAAAAGAGCGGTGAGCAACCCAAAAATACCACCAGTAACGTATGAGTATGCCTTTCGGCGTTCGACCATTACCCACCAAAGCACTGTTCCAATGACCAATGATGGAATGGATAATATGGGCAGTCCATAGGTGGGGGTAAGCCGATAATTTCAACAAATACCGTCAAGATATCATTAAGAAGATATACTGATATGATACCCCAAAGAAAGATATAGATTCCTGCACACCCCGACCAAAATGCAGCTGGAGAAAGAGTGGTTAATCGTGGGCGATGAATTTCCATATTCGAAACGCGAGTATACACCGCTTAATTCTTAATATCTCTCAACCGTCAACTTCCCCATTGGTGATCGGAGTAATAGTCCGGTTTACGCTAATGGTCCCATACGATTTACACGTATAATTCTATAGAACGAATTGGATTAAGTGATGATTAGCGAATTAACTACACACAACTGAGAAACCAGTTGCTTCCTAATCGCCGAGTTCTGGTAATTTTTCCCTGCAGGTATCGACGACTGTTTCGAGTTCACTCATGGACATTCGGTCGACCCAACTGCTAGACCTTTCGTGTTACCAAGTGGAAAGTGAAGGATGACAGCCTTCTCGAAACAAGCCATCTTGAAATCCATCCCACCGAATCCCCAGACCGACTCCTTCGTTGACGTCAAGAGTCCCTCAAGAATCACACTTTCCGCCATTTGTTCCATTTCCTCGTAGGTATATCGGGCCGCGAAGTCGTCTCTCATATAGAGGGGGTGCCAATCTTCGTCACGATGATATCCAATACCGATCAAATCGCCAGCAATCTGTTCTTCGAGTTCGTCGACCAGTGCATGGAGTCGATCCCCCGTTTTTTGCATCATACTCATTATATTCTCACCGGCTAGTCGTTTTCGATAATTCTATTCTTAAATTTACTGTCCAAGATATCAGGAATAATAATTAAATTATCGGGGAACGGATACCAGACATTGAAGGTACGGTATCCATCACACTACAAAATAACTAATACTCATATTGCCTGTTACTAACTATAGGTTAGTTACCCTTGTACTGGAATAACTCGGCAACGCGGAGACTGAACCGTTCGGACACCAACAAACTTCATACTATCCAGTACAGATCGTCAATACACCTAGATTTTTGGTCAACGCACCACGAAAATAGCACTTCGCTCACGCCAGTAGCTGGCCTCTATTCCCCGATACCCGCCGCCGAGCTGCTTGGGTCTCCCATTACAAATTTATAGATAGCTGTTACGCCCCAGACAATGAAGCCAAGAAGAATAATGTACGAGCGGACGGCCAGCGGGATGAGCGCATCGTGCGCAATTTGGCCCTCGCCCGAGACGGGATGAGGAGCGCCGAGTAGCATTTCTACAATTGCAATTCCAACGACCCCGAGAAGGACCAGGCCGCCACCGAGGTACAAGCCGATTTTATCAACGGTTGTAAGTTGTGTCATAGGTATTTAATTGATGAATTTAGTGGTATTATCCGAGTAGTTTCGCAAGCCGTGGATGATTCTCGATGATTGACAGATTTTTCAGATACTCGTCGACTGCCAGCACACTTCCTGCCCCTAGTGTCACAATCGTACCGAAGATCAAAATCCCCAATAATTCACCTGTCACGAGGCCATGGGACCAGCCACCGGTTTCGCCATTAATGAAGTAAAAGAACACCATCAACAGGGCTCCGAAAAACGCGGCTGTCCGGGTGAGGACACCGAGCATCAACCCGAGGCCGATGAGGACCTGTCCAACTGGAACCATGATGTTCACGAGTGTCAACCCCGCTCCGGCAGCAAACAATGTGACGAACGGTCCGAGGCTGGTTCCTGCCGCTGCCCCGCTGACAAACCAACTTGCGTCAAAGGGCCAATTCACTACTTTGTCTAATCCAGCATGTAACATCCACCAGCCGGCAGCGAATCGAAGCATAACTAACCAATATGCTTGCCATGGTTCTGTTGCAAACGATACACCGTGAAATGAACTTGACTCTGTCTTCGTACTCATGAGTTTGAAATGAAAATGATGGTTCGAGAGGCTACGTCTCAATTACGCATTCTATCTAGTCTCACTTTAAACAGGCTGTCCATTCCTACACGCTGAGATCCAGCGCTGAATCTCCTTCCTCGAAACAATTGGCCCCGGGCCAAACGAGGTTAGTCGACAGAGATGTCCTCGTCGATTTGGATTACTGACTGAAAATCATACCCTGCATCACGTATCGCGTCAGCTGCCCCTTCGTTTCGATCAACAACAGTTACGACTTGGTCAATGATCGCGCCACCGCCTTCAATTACTCGAGCGGATTCAAGAACAGTACGACCGGTCATGGTAACGTCTTCGACGATCACCGCCCGCATTCCTTTCTCGATGTTCCCTTCAATTCGCGCTTGCGTTCCTTGTAGCCCCTCGCCTTTACGAACAATCACAGCATCAATATCGAGTTTCAGTGATAGTGCCGTAACGAGGGGGACTGCCCCTAACGCGGGCCCGGCAATCACATCGGTCGAATCGGGATCAATGAATTCTGCGACGGCATCGGCCACATCGCGAAGGAGCGATGGCTTCGTCTCGAACACATATTTATCAATATAGTAATCAGTGAGAATTCCATCTGAAAGTTGGAACTCGCCACGTTTTATCGCGCCACTCTCTTCAATTTGGGTGGCAATATCGCTCATTCTAGATAGTGTTCGTGGGAGTGACCCAAGTGCGTTGCCCCGAACAATTATGGGGCTTACACACATTGTCAATGGTCTTCATGGACGAACAGGAGGTGTTGCGGGCCGCAGTTGACGAGGAACGACTGCAACGTCGCCTTGATGAATTCGCCGAGATTGGTGCGACCGATGACGGTGGGGTAACTCGCCTCGCTTATACAGACACAGAAACTGAGGCATTCGATTATCTCCGCTCGTTGCTCCCTGACTATCTAGATGTGAAGACTGACGCTATCGGTAATCTTTATGCAAGCACTGATCTAGACGCCGATGAAAGGACGCTCGTCGGGAGTCATCTCGATTCCGTATTCAATGGTGGGTCCCTAGACGGCGTTCTTGGTGTTTTAGTTGCGTTAGAAGCGATCCTGGCACTCAGAGAGACGGGGACAGATCCATCACAAACACCGACGCTCGTGGTATTTCGTGGTGAAGAGTCAGTCCGGTTCAATCAACACACCATCGGGAGCCGCGGGGCACTTGGTATGTTAACAGCCAGTGATTTTTCGCATACTGACCAGAATGATATCCCGTTGTGGCTTGCAATGCAAAATCAAGGTTTCCAACCGCGTGATCTCTCGGAACCAACGATCGATTTAGACCGTGTCACGCGATACTTTGAAACCCATATCGAACAAGGACGGGTTCTTGACACTGCCGATGTCCCGCTTGGGGTTGTGACGAGTATACGAGCGCCGGTCCGGTTCGAAGTGACCGTTACTGGCGAATATGATCACTCTGGTGCGACGCCAATGCACCTCAGACGAGATGCACTGGCTGCGGCAAGTGCCTGCATCACCGCAGTTAATGAGACAGCGACTGATGTCGATAATGTCGTCGGAACCGTCGGTGATATTACTGCCCACGATGGAGCAATTAACAAGGTGTGTGGGCGGGTTACTTTTCCAATCGATATCCGCAGTCACGAACTGGCTCCTCGTGACAACGCAGAGGAACAAATCCATTCCCGATTGGAAGATATCGCTTCCGAGTTCAAAGTCGATATGTCAATTGAAGAAGTTGATCGGTCCGATCCTGTGACACTGAGTCAGGAAGCCGTAACTGAACTTGAATCCGCTGCTGAAACTCTCAATATCGATTCTCATCGATTACCGAGTGGTGGGGGGCATGATGCGATGAATTTCCAACAGGCGGGGATTCCGACGGGCATGTTGTTCGTCCCAAGTGTGGACGGGATTAGTCATTCACCGAAGGAAGCAACGCACCCTGAATCCATCCCACAAGCCGCTGCCGTAACCGCGAAAACATTGGAATAACGAATTCCAATTCAAAGCATAACTTTCAATGGGTGACTTAGGATATTGCTCCCCGATCGATTCAGTAAAAAATAATGGGTGCAGTTGGTGTTAGTGTTGGCGTTCGAACTCAATTGGGCTTGCCGTCGTGTAATAGGGCCCGCCTAATCGACCGATCGTCGTGATGTTCCGAGAATCGATCTTCCCGTTCGATAGGGCCGTATCGTCGACATGATAGTACTGCACATCACCGAGGACCATGAGTTTCTCATAGACCTCGATTGCATCGTATAATGTGCACTCCATCGTGCCTGTTGCTCCCGCAACCCTGGGTGCCGCAATTGTCTCACATTCTGCACGCTCCACGTCGGCGAAATCGAATTCACTCTCATCTGCCGGGAGGCTCGCTGATGTCTCATCCATTTGTTCGAGAAATGGTTCGGTGACGATATTTACCGCGAACTCTTCGGTATCGATGGCGTTTCGCGCGGTATCCTTCATCCGACCAGACGCTTCATTCGGCGAATTAAAAAGCACGACTGGTTGGCTCGATCCCACGTAATTGTACGAACTAAACGGCGCGAGATTATCATTCCCGTTCGCGTCCACAGTGCTGATCCATGCAATCGGTCGGGGGGTAACTGCGGTATGAATCAATCGGTTGTTTTCGTCTCTCGTTAATTCATCCGCTCGCATTTCTACCATTACTACTAGACTCTCCAGCTCACCGCGTGCATTAACCCACCGCAATCCGCTTCGTCACCGAATGGGACTGGCGTGCCAATAGGTTGGCGTTACGAGAACCAATAACACTTGTTTACTATTGGCTTTCTTACGCTGGTTTGGTGGTAGGCAGAGTGCTGGATTGGGATTGCGTTAGGACTGGAGTTCGGCGCCAGCGATGCCTTGCTCACCAGCGATTGCATAGAACAAGTACGTTCGATCGTTTTCCTCAATGATTGCGGGATCTCGTAACGCCCGCACTGGTTCATTGATGGCCCCGCGATCGGATGTCGAAAGGATCCGATCGCCGCCTTCGCATTGCCGTTCGGGCCACATCACTGTCTCTGGGGGATGTGGATCGGCACGCCACTCGTGTTCGTCCGGTTCGAGGTCCAGTATCGCTACTTGAATACGTTCAGGGCGGTCTCCCCGTCGCGTCAAAAATACTTGGAGGGTATCAGAGTCTAGGAACCGTACAGCGAAGTGTCTGTTCTGGGGGAATAATTCGTGTTTTCGTTCGAAAGGTGCCATTGGGTCAGATCCTCGGTAGAGATACCCATCGTTAGCGAGCGCGTAGTGAGTGCCATTGTATTCCCAGACGCGAAAGTACGAATTCCCGAGCGTCTCCTCTTGGGGAGTGAAGGTGGTTCCATCTGTCGATGTGGCGACATCCGTTACCTGATCAAACGACCCGGCCGTGTGTTCGAATGGACCACAACATCCGTGGAAGTAGAGCCGGATTTGTTGTTCGTTATGGTCAACATGCACGTCAGGAGACGCGATGTGTGTATCGAATCGTGTCTCGGAGAGATGGAGCGTCCCAGGTTCATATACTTCCCATGGACCTCGTAGTTGATCAGCATAGGCGAGTCGGATGTATTCTCCGTCGTGATGCGCGAAATACAGGTAGTACTGCCCAAGTTGGTCGTCGAGCCATTCAGGTGCCCGGATTAGTGATGGGCCGTTGATGTTCGTTCCAATCCGATCGTCGCTCGCGGGTGTAATGAGTGGATTCTCATCGAACCGATCAACCCTCACATCTACGGCCGCCTCAAGGCGCATAATCCACATACAGCGTGATCGCTCTTATATTCCTTTCTAGCTGATTTCTGATCAGTATCTGCTTCCGCCTATATGGACACCGTGAACACTCTAGTTATCATTCCAACAGTCGATTGAGGCGATCGTAGTTAGGTTTTATTCTTGGGGGCTAATAGTCATCTTTCGCGCAGTGGAGTTCTGTGATCATGTATGGTTTGCCCGCTGAAATCGCTCGTTCGGCCGCGTCTCTGACGTCTTGATGGTCCGCAGGATAATCGTACTCGATTCTTTTCCATCAAAAAGGTTCATAGGGGACAGATCATGGATATGATACACCTCACCAGAGCGGTTCATATCTGGGGTTAGGGGTTTGTGTATCGATTTCCCAGTAGTCGATTTCACTAGTTTCCTCCCCAAATTTGCATTGCTCAAATTGGCGTTCGAATTCTCATGTTCGTTCAATTTGATCTGTGACTTCACGGAAATAGAAGGCAATGCCGCCGTCGAATTTCGGGTAGGCTTCGATGTCGAACCAGCCATCGAGTTGTGAGAAATACTCGACGAAAGCGGTCGGTTCACGCGTCTCCATTACTCGTCGGTACTCTTCCTCGAATCTGGTGTTTTGGGCATCGGTGAACACTTCCCAAAAGTCCTGGCCTAACAGACCTGTTTCTTCCATGTCGTACAGTTCTTCTGCCTGTTCGTTAACAAGCGTGAATTTCCAGTCAGCATCGACCTCGACGATCGCGTCAGTCACCCGCTCGATGATTTGCTTGCGTTTATATTCTTCCTGTTTCCGCTCGGTGATGTCGGTAGCGATCCCGAACACTGCTTCTGACTTCGTTGAGTCTGATTGCATCCCGATACCCGAGATCGGGACCTTTGTCGAGAGATAGATTCTCTCCTCGCCATTGACCCAGATCCGTTCTTCTAATTCCATTGATTTGTTCTGCTCAATGACTTTTTTGTCATTCTGCCACACTTCGTCAGCCATATCGGTTGGGTGAAGATCGTAGTCCGTTTTTCCGGTGATCTCCTCGTCTTGCAAGTCGAACAGTTCTTTGTACTGTCGATTGGCCAGAATGTACGCCCCGTCCCTGTCTTTCATGAACATTGGGAGCGGGGTGTTCTCGATGATCGCTTCAAGTTGTTGTGTCGTCTCTTGTAACTCTCGTTCGCGTTGTTGTCGCTCGGTGATATCAGTGAGGGCAAAGACGGTACTCTCAACATTCCCATCGTCGTCGAATAGGGGAGAACCGTTTACTGAGAGGACTTTCCGTTTGCCGTCGGGCCATTCAATGGTGTGTCGGAAGCCGTAAATCGGTTCGCCCGTATCGCGGACTCGTCGAAAAGGAAGGTCCTCGTCGGGGATCGGATTCCCGTCCAAATCGGTGATGTTCCATTCGGGATCATTGTAGGTTCGATCGGAGACTTCGTCCGGTTCCAATCCAAGTACTACTTCGGCTCGTTCGTTAGCATACGTGAACTGCCCATCGTAGTCGATCCGGACAACACACGCGGGTACGGTTTTCAACGTTTGTTCAAGTCGGTGTTGCCGTCGCTCAGCTTCGTGTTTCGATCGGGTTGCCGTGACAACGTTCCGTATCAGATTCGCCAGTACCGCATATTGGTCCGTTCCGGTCTCTTTTTGAAGGTAATCGGTGACGCCTGCTGAGATTGCTTCTTTGGCAACCTCTTCGCTCCCTTTTCCTGTGTATAGGATGAACGGGAGATTCGGGTGGTCCATGCGGACGGTTTTGAGAAATTTGATGCCGTTGTTGCCGGGCATGTCGTAGTCGGAGACGATGCAATCAACGTCATTGCTATTGAGTTGCTCCATTGCCTCGTTCGCATTATTTGCGGTTTCGACTACGAATTGATCGTCCTCACGTTTGAGGAAGGTCGCAGCAAGCTCTGCGAAATCCGGATCATCATCAACGTGGAGAATCCGGATGGTGTCTGTCATTACCCATGTAACGTGCTCGTGGTGAGAAAACCTATTGATTGGGCACTACACGGTTTGTTTTTGAGAAATTCACTAGCTGATAATAGTTGTACCCGCTAGTCATCGGGTATTGACGAATCTTTAATGCCAGTTGGAATGAGTTGTTTTCAATATGCCGAAAACCGCGGGCGCTACGGATGTCAATACCGAATTATCCTCGTTCATTGTTGACTTATCGTTCGATACATTACCGAGTGAGATCGTTCAAACGGAAAAACTCCATGTCCTCGATACGGTTGGGTGTATGATTTACGGGACGACGACCCCGTGGGTTAGTCAGTTCATAGCTGGGATTCGAGCGACAGAACACACGGGTGATTCGACGGTGGTCGGCCAGGCCGAAGGAGTCACCCCTCGAAGTGCGGTGATGTTGAACGGGGCCGCTGCTCATAGCATGGATTATGATGATTATTGCCTCGATGGCGGAATTCACGCGGGCGCTTCGACCGTCCCGCCTGCGTTAGCCTTGGCTGATAATATTGGTTTGAGTGGAGAGGATGTTCTCACGGCCATTACGGCGGGCGTTGAAACAGGGATTCGGGTTGGTATTGGGATTGGTCGGCAAGGCGGGATTAAAAAAGGATTTCACATTGGTGGCTGGACGGGATCAGCGGCAGCGGCAGCCACCACAGGGAAACTCCTCGGACTCTCCGTTAGTGAAATGAGTAACGCGCTTGCCATATCGCTGTCCCTCGGTGCTGGGTTGCTCGGTGCGGCGCGCGGAGCGAACATTAAGCGATTCCACATGGGACGCGCAGCTGAATCGGGGTATCTCGCGGCCCATTTAGCGCAACACTCGGTGGCGGGTGATACCGAGATTTGGGAACGGACGTATGGATCGTTGTATGCGCTTGCGGGTGAGGGGTTCAACCCAGCGGGCGTGATCGCTGATCTCGGGACGCAGTATCGTATCACAGATACATTGTGTTTCAAGCCATTCCCGAGCATCGGGACGATCCATCCATCGGTCACCGCCCTAGCGGAACTACTCCGAGAACACGAGATTGAGCGGGAGGAAGTAGACCATATTCGGGTGTTCGTTACGGAGAATGTCAAAGAAAAAGTGGGGCGGGACTACGAACCGATTGATGTCATGTCTGCCCAGGGAAGCCTCAAATACGCTCTCGCTGGGTACCTCGAAGACGGCGAATTATCGATCCATGACTATACGGAGGCGGCGATCAATCGGGAATCCGTTATTACCAGAACACAGGATATCGAGGTAGTTGTTGATGAGTCCCTTGGTGAAAAAGGGGCGTTTGAGTTGTTGGATGATAGTCCTTACAAACGCTCGCGGCGAGTCAGGATTGTCGTAAGCACGCGGGATGGCCAGTCGTACGAGCGGACTGGCAAGGTGCCGAAAGGATGGCCCGAGAACCCACTGACTGAAGAGGAAATCCTTGAAAAATTCCGCAATTTAGCACAACCAGTTTTTGAGCCTGGTGACGTGTCGCGTATTGAGGACACTGTCCTTTCCCTTGAGGAGGCTGAAAACATGACAGCACTGCTAGACGATCTTTCTGCTTAACTCTACTGATGGTGGGTGCTAGATCTGCGACGGCGGCAGTGGGGATTATTGCGAGTTTCTTCATTAGTGTGATTCTATGGTGGTTTTTCGAAACCGCCTTGGTTTTCTTATTCGTCCCGTTCGTCCCCTTCCTGTTTCGACGGTATACCAACGAAGCACCAGAGGACTCGATCCGTAACTGCCCAACCTGTGGCTATCAGACAACGAACGACGCGTATTCGTACTGTCCGAAAGACGGCACCCGATTACACTAATTTTGCCGCCCGAAGCCAATCTAATTGTTCCCCGCCGGTCAATCAGCATTTGTTCGAAGTAATAGTATGGCTATCGAGCCGAACATTACGGCGCTCGATAATACCATGATTACCGTGCTTGTCTGGTCGCAATAGAGATGCGACTGAAAACACACCACCGGGAGGTTTCACGATGACGTCTTCGGGCGCACTGAAATCCAGATGGTTATTTCGACCCGACTCAAAACCATGGCGATGGGACTAGGGTATTCGCTTTGGGTTACTATTCAATACTATTTCTAAGACAAGGGAGTCATCGGCTGATGGTCTCCAACCAGTGTTTTCACCGTATCTCCGTTCAATTGGGAATGCATGGACTTATCCCTGTGCACCTCTTCTCTATACTTGGAGTTAAACAGTTAATGACAAACGGTACAGTAGGTTTCTTCCATGATCGGAAGGGCTACGGATTTATTGAAACGGACGACTCGGACGATGACATTTTCTTCCACATGGAAGACGTTAGCGGACCGGATCTTGAAGAAGGGCAGTCTGTGGAGTTCGACATTGAGTCGAGCCCCAAAGGCCCCCGTGCAGCAAACGTTCAGCGAGCTTAAACGCGACTGACGTTTTTTTGGTAGGACTACTATCTGAGCCACAGCTTTCTGGTTGAATGCGGTGCAGGAGCTATTGAGTGTGAATTCAGCACTTCAGTTTCCTCCCTTTCTCCCACCGGTAACCTAGTCGGGCTGTGTGTATGATGCGCAACTCTACGACTCAATACGGCGCTCGACATTTTAGAACGGCAGCAATTACCTCGAAGATTGGTTAACGGTCTATCTACTGTCCTGAGCAATCAGGATCATTAGTAAATTACTCATCATCTATTGGCAGATTTCACAATATATACCGAGTGGAATTCTGACATATCTTTCGCAGATCGTTAGTGTTGTGCTGAAATTAGGGGAGTCACTGGTTGGTAACTGTTGGTTATGCGTCGTCACTGGTAATTCACCAGTGGAATAAGATTGATCATTGAGATTGCCCCCCGCCACTAGCTGCGACTTTCCGACTTTTCTGGGCATTGGAAGATATCGTTCATTGGGTAACGTTGCTCTTATATCCAGAGTCACTTGGTAAATTCAGGAAATCCACGTAGTAAGTGAGTAGCGATAGTGTGAGTCAGTGTAATGCCAGCTCACAGTGCGGACAGTTTTCGGCCCGTATCGGTATTTGTTTACGACACCCGGGGCATTCCATCTCCTCGGTTGTTTCGAATCGAGGGGCTTTGCGCATTGAAATTACTCACTAAACATTGATTCTCTACCCGCATAAACATCATTAAAAATTATTTTATATATTTTGAGTGCCACATCTGTTCGAGTACACAAACGGGAGGGGGAGTGGCGGATTCATGACATCAATTGCCGCTCTGAATGCACCACGACCGTATTGCCATCTATTGAGTAAGTCAGTCGTTGCCGTGCGAGAGATAGCGGATGAATTCAGTTGACATCGATCCAGTGCAAGGACTGATCGTTATGCAGAAGCTCCCCCGTTATCCATGGCAGGCATTTATCATTTGACGGTTGCGGTGGTTATCCGGTATTCCATCGAAATAATGTTCTGGTTGTCGTCGAAATACGTCGCAATCACCGCGATCATGTCTTCGGCCAGCGCCGGGGAGTCGTCCTTATCCACGTTTTCCTATAAGTCCTCACCCTCCAACTAGTAGTGTGATGCCTACGAGGCCAAAAGGCAGCAAGGCTTGAAACGATATTCCAATATTCTCTCAGCTTTCGAGAAATGCATACCGGGGCGAACACCTCGCGACCATTGTATCGGAATGTTGAGAAGCCCATCTTTTAGCGGCTCGATTAAAAAAAGATCAACGAAAATTATTAACAAAGAGCGTCTTTGGAAATTACAATGATGAATACAGAGCTCGTATGCAGAGTCGTATATTTCTCCAGTCCCTTATTTTCACCATAAAAATTAAGGGTTACGCCACCAACTTGTTTAGCGATTATAACAATGGGGGTTTTAGATTCACTCGAATCGCTGGCTGCGAGTATCATTGCGGCAATCATCATGCTCGTCTTCGCGATCCTCAGCTTCTTCGTTACCGTGTTCATTGTCCAGATGGGCGCTGGGTTCGCAGGCTATACCCCCAGTGGTGACTTCGTCGTCCTGTCCGCGGCCATCATCGCCGCATCGGCGATTGTTGCTGGTGCGACGCCATTGAAAGCCGTCTCTGCCGTTACGGAATAACAAACTCAGGATTTAGCTGGTATTGCTGTCATCCATTAGCACAATCAGGAAAACCCTGAAACAGCATCTTAGGGGTCTAAACGCGATTCTATTGAAAAATGACGCGTTCATGACTGTTGATTAAGATCGTTCGAGCATAACCGCTACTCAGCCCCTATCATTGCCTGGTGTGCTTTCTGATTAGGTTATGTGCTATGTCTGTATGTGATGAACGGTAGCACAGTCTGGTGATTTGTACTATTGTGCTTCATACGCGCCCTATTCAGGAGTCCAATTGTGTTTGTTGGCTGGCAGAATCCTGTGTGAGTACTAATTGTATAGACAGTGGTTGGTGCACACCGTGATGAGGCTGATTATTGATCGAGCTTATAATAGGGCCAGGCATGTCGGAGTCATGATTGAATTGTGTACGAGCGTCTGAGCTGTCGACTCTGAATGTGCCTATCGAGTGCGACATAAGGTTTAACCTACCTGATTGAGTGGTGTTCTCGGTATGCGGGCCGCGAGAATACGTCAGCACGGTGAACCGCTTGAGATCGTTGATATTGATCGGCCGACCGCCAGTGACGCGGGGGCCGTGATCGACGTGGACGCGTGCGGGATTTGTCG
>CAZITY010000044.1:0-12165 GCA_964542445.1 uncultured Halobacteriales archaeon
AGCGGCATGGGCTACGTTGGAGCCGAAACAATCGAGGCGTTCAAGCAACGGGCTGAATTCGTTCGGGTGTCTCCCGCGGGACAAACTGAAGGGCATGCCCACGACGTGATGATCACGGATGAAGCCCCGAACTACACCCCCCGCGAGTAACCCTGAGACCAGCGCGAAACGGGTGGGTTCGAAAGTATTATGGATCAATTCTGAGTTGGTGCTGGCAGTATGGAAGTCATTCATACCGCATTATGGATTAGTGATCTTGACGCGACCAAAGCATTCTACATCGATGCCCTCGGGCTCTCGCACACGAGGGATTTCGAAGGCGGTGACGGCGCACTAAATTACTACGTCCAAGGTGAGGATGGGGCTGAAATCCAGTTCAAATACGACCCTGACCAAGTCGATACTGTCAACCCAAGCGGCTTCGCACACATTGCGGTAACCGTCGAAGACACCCAGGCCACCGTGGACCGAATGGTCGAAGAAACCGGGTGTACCGTCGTTACCGAGCCTCTCGAAATGGATTCTGGCGTCGTCATCGCGTTCATTGAAGACCCGGACGGCTATCAAGTCGAACTTGTCGGCCGCGCCTAACTCTCATTGATTCTTCTTTTTTCTTCGCGGTACACCCCCATACGTCGTCACCACCCCACCAATCAATTAGCCCCTAGACTGCCTCCCATAGGGTACTCGCTTGACCGATACCGCCACCACGAATGATAATGCGGTAAGGAAACCTATTTCTCTATCCCCCAAACTAGAACTCCCACGGGCCGGTAGCTCAGTCCGGCAGAGCGACGGACTCTTAATCCGTCGGTCGTGGGTTCAAATCCCTCCCGGCCCGCTCCGATTTCGACCGATTCAACGCCAATTTGCCGGAATTTACCGCGGCCATTGTTCGTGTTGGGGTTCCGTTGTGAGACTGATCAGTGATGGAGACCTAGCTAGTATCACGAGGTACTGTTCTACAGTGAGGTATCATGTTTACTCCAAAATTCGATTGTTTGGGGAGTGTTACCACAGAAAATAATTAATAATAGTACCGACTACGCTAGTAAGCATGTTCCAGGATAGAAACGCGAATGATATTGTTGACTGTCCTGCAGACGCATGCGAGTATCACGGGACGCGAGCCCAAGTAGTATCCCACATCGTCAAAAAGAACGATCCGGCGCACCTCGAAGTCCGGAAGAACGTCGATTTACGATACGATTAGGGATAGGTAACTGACAATTCACAAGTTGCTCACCAGAAGATGGCCTCGGGGCAGTTGTGGGGTAAGAGTTACAGTGTACTGGTGAACCGACCGATTGGTCCAAGTACCATTTCAAGATTTTTGGAGAAAAAGAGCTTCATTGTGGAGGCAATAGGCCAATGGCATTTCGAATGGAACCGGGTCAACGCGACCTATTGGTGGCTCGCTCATGGAGTGTCGGATCTGGACGGATTCCCTTTGAAATGTGGTATCGATCGATTCGATAACCCAGTAGTCACCGATTTGTACTCGTTTTACTGGGCTGTTGGATTGGGGAGTGGAATTATCGTGAGTGCTGAGAGCACATAGTCGGTTCCCATAACACTCATTTCTGTGAGTTCGATCGTAGCCTCTACTGCCATTTCAGTGGTGGACGGGTCAATCGATGACAGTATGAATCCGAGGGTCACTGTCCCCGTACCGATGGCTTCAGCGGTTGGAATAGACAGTATCGTCCCACCGTCATCTGGATCGTCGTAGAGGTCAATGGCGGGATGGGGAGTACCGAACGGCGGGAGTAAGGCAGCATCTGCTGGTGGGTTTCCTCCCGCCGGGAGCGTGCGGAGCTTGAGCATCACCCCGGTGATGTTCGTCCCATCGGTGTGTTCGATTGTGATGTCAATAGAAAGCTGATCGCCAGTTGGTCCGGAGTACCGTTCTTTCCCAGGCAGAATCGACACCGTAGCAATCCGACTAGGTTCAGCCTGATAGAAAAGACGAGTTTCCCCATCCGTTCCCCGCTCGGTAGTTGGGTTTGAGAGTGTATGTGACTGTCCCGGAACACTACAACCCGCGAGCATCGCTGTCCCGAAACTTGCAATAGCACCGAGATATCCCCGCCGGTTCATAGTTACCAGCTTGTCCAACTACCAATAACCAGTACCGGAAACTACAATCACAATTTCAGTATCACCGAACTCCACACACTCCCCCCGGGGAGCCCCGTAACTTGCCTTCTATTCCCACACAGACAACGGAAACGAGGGATACTACCGACCAAACAACACTCCTACTGGGAAACCTCAGTAGTTATACCCTTTCAACGCCCCGGATTTCGAAACGAGCACCACCATCTACCGCGTCAGTGATCGAAATACTCCAGCCATGTGCCTCGACGATTTCTTTCACGATTGCGAGCCCGAATCCCGTTCCATCATCGGCCGTCGAATACCCGGATTCAAAGACATCATCCCGAGCGTCCGGAGGAATACCGGGGCCATCGTCAGCAACAAAAAACCCAGCTCCATCAATTGAACCGAGACGAATATTCACATCCTCACCAGCATGATCAACTGCATTTCGAAACAAATTCTCAAGAAGTTGCTTGAGGCGATCCTCATCCGCCATAAATGACACATCGTCTTCAATACTGAGGGAAGCATCTGTCGTCGCAACCAACTGCCAGCATTGATCGGCCACAGCTGATAAGTGCACTACCTCGGTTTCGTCAATCGGTTGCCCCTGTCGCGCGAGCGAAAGCACATCTTCGATGAGTTCCTCCATTCGATCGAGCGCAGCAGCAACAGCTGGTAAATGCTCACTATCGCATTCTTCTTGGGCGAGATCAAGCCGACCAGTCGCAACATTCAACGGGTTTCGAAGGTCATGGGACACCATATTAGCGAATTGATCCAGTCGTTCATTCTGTCGCTCCAATTCACGCCGATATTGCTCACGGTCGGTGATATCGGACAACGTAATGGAACGACCCAAGTGGGCGCGATCCGTCCCAAAGGAATTCTGTGTTAATCGATAATATCGCTCCCTTCCATTAATGTCACGAGAAATGATTTCTGAATCCGACTGTAGCGCGTCAAATATTTCTGGTAAAATTGTGCCAATAGGAGTCCCGATCACATCGGATTCCGTCAGTTCTGGGAACAACCCAGCGGCATTTCCATTATAATCGCGAATGTGATCATCGGCGTTCAACACGATCACTGGATCCTTACGGCCACCTGCTAATTGGATTGCTTCAAATCGATCGATGTATGCATAAAACACGCCAACCGAGAAGACTGCAACACCAATCGGTTCATAGGTGATATCAATTAAATACGGACTGGCGAATCCAAGAATATCAAGGACGATTGGAAGTCCAGTGATTGAGACAAGCACGATGAACGGTTTGGTGTCATAACTAACTTTCAGGAACAATTCTAGGAGCATGAAATATCCCACGGTGGCAAGCGCGTAGGATAATCCCATTACAATCCAGTGGAAGATCCCGTGCGTAATCGCGAGGTGGACAAACGGCGTGGTGACGACTTCTGTCGTAAAGTATAGATGATGAATCGGGTTCGTGACTTTGACCGCAACGACAAGGAGAAACACACCAACAGCCACCCGGCGGATCATGGGATTCCGATGGAGTGACCGACCAGTGTAAGCCGAACAGAAGTATAACCAAGGGCCCACCGCCGCGAACCCAGCCACGAGCCCGACTACGTAGAACACAGTTTTTTGGTTGGTGTCGGGGCCAATAAGAAGAAGACGTGAGCTGTTGCCCATCCACCACTTGTGAGAAGCAGAGCAATGATTCCCCGGCGAGTATCCGGATCAATTACTCGTTTGGCTCGTCGAATGCTCACGAAACACGCAAGCGCAGCAACACCAAACGTGCCGAGATACGCAAGAAATATAGCTCCGCTGGACAACTGAAAAGGCATCTGACTGTTCTTTAACATAGAGGCCCTAAAGCCAACTATTTTTCTAATTACCACTCACCTCAATATATACTCAACAAACAGCAGTACGGCTGAAGAAAGTCTTAATTTGACCATCCTTCAACAGTAAACTGGACAGTTACTGAGATACTTTTATTCCCGTTCCTTTGGTTGAGCAGGCTATGCCTGAACATTCCTGGGAGGATATTCCCGAAGCATCGTATGCCGGTATTCACACGTTCATGCGAGTCGACCAAGCCGATCCAACGACCGATGAAACCAGCGATATCGGTATCATTGGCGTGCCGTTTGACGGGGCGGTATCGCGGCAACCGGGCGCTCGATTCGGGCCATCCGGCATTCGCAAAACCAGCGGTGTATACGCATATTACACGGGCACCAAAGGCGATGGGTTAACGAACATCGACACCAATCGACAGGTCGATTACACCGAAATCGATATTAAAGATTATTCGGACGTCCCAATCGTTCCGAATGACATTACGCGGACTCGAAACCAGATCGAACACTACGTAGAAGCCGTCACAGATACGACATTCCCAATTATTCTCGGTGGTGACCACTACGTGACCTACCCCTCATTCGTCGGGGTAGCCCGATCACTTGACGAAGACGTTGGATTACTCCATCTCGACGCGCATTCGGACACCTCCACATCGAGTTCATTATTTGGAGAACACTATCACGGGTCACCGATGGCCCGTATTAACGATTCCTCATACGGTTCTTACGAAAACCACGCAATGATCGGTATCCGCGGCCACGAAGGAAGTGATTATCAGGAAGCCATCGACCAGGGATTAGCGGTCCACACGATGGAAGACGTACGAAATAATGGCATTGACGCGTGCATCGAAGCGGCTATCGACCACGTGACTAATAATGTTGATTCAGTGTATCTGACCGTCGATATCGATGTGGTCGACCCAGGATTCGCACCGGGGACAGGAACCCCTGAACCAGGGGGAATGGAGCCACGAACGTTCCTCAGGGCCTTAGATCGCCTCGGTGAATGTTCCGCTATTAGGGCGCTTGATTTGATGGAAGTTGCCCCGAATCTAGATCCAACAATCACCACACAACGCTTAGCAGTGAGCGCGATTATTCGATTTCTCGAAACCAGATTTTTATAGAACCCCAGCATACGGTCCGACCAGGGGCAAACAATTGGTCTTGTGTACTCCCAACGACACACTAAGAATCCTTGAATGTTTGAACAGACATCCAGACACGATAACTTGGAATTCTCGTGCCAACTTCGTTCCCTGATCAATTGATTTGTCGTTACGATTGCAAATGCGTGTCCGAAAATCCAGACGGGAATTTCAACCCGTACCCAAACAACCGATCAGCACCAATGTGACCGATCCAGATGAGCGCCACCGACACCCCGTAGTGACTCGAGAAAACCGCTGCCGTTCCAGCCAGTACGACCGGCACGGTATAAGTATGGAATACATTATAAATAATACTCCCGCGTCGAGGGCCAAGCAGATACCCAAGCATCGAGAGATCCGGTGCGAGCCCCAGCAGAATCAACAACCACACTGACCCATCCTGCCAGAAATATAACCACAACGCGCCAACGAAAACAACGAATCCTTCAATTCGAAGGAATCGTGTGGGATGCATACATCTACGTCGACGGACAGTACAAAAAACATACTGACCAAAAACCATCCTCCCACACCTCAACCAAGCGTAAACGGGAAAGTGATCAACGCCGAGCCTGCGTCTGTTATAACAACAACCCCACTCCCGACAATGGATACTCACCCACCTAAAACAACACCGGCCACACGAATACAAACAACCCATACATAAATACGCCGGTCAACACAGCAAACATCCCATCAAGAATCAATCCCGGTTTCAACATATCGTCTTTTTCCATATGCCCCGTCCCGAACGAAATCGCGTTCGGAGGGGTTGCAACGGGGAGCGCAAACCCAAAACTCCCGGCAATCCCACCAGTCACCGCAAGGAACACACTCGAATTCACCGGTGACCCACCAAACGAACTTGCATACTCCGGACCAATCGCAATCAAAATTGGAACAAAAATCGCCGCCATCGCGGTATTCGACGCAATCTCTGACACCCCAATCAACGCCGCGGCTACCACAAGCGCCACGACCAATAATGGCGCATCAGCAATCACCCGAATAGTCTCCTGGGCGATCCACCCCGATGCGCCTGTTGCCGATAACGTATTGGCAAGTGAAATCGCACCTCCCAGCAGAATTATCGTCCCCCAATCGATCCCTTCGATATCATCCCACTCGACTGTACCAGTCCCAATTAATGCGGGAATGCTCACGAGACCCACCGCAACAAAATACAACACGCCAACGTGCGTCCCAGTCCCAAACAAATGCGGCCCACTCCCACCAAACAACGTAACGTACAACCGCGCTGGTATCACTCCCTCTACTAGAAAATCTAGCCCGCCGAACAGCCATAACCCAGCCGTCAATCCCGTAATAAATATCACCCACCGCTCGGACCCGGTCGGCGGTCCAACCCGATCAAGATAAGTTTCTGCTTCTTCCCTTGCCGCGTCCGCCGAATCAATTTCTGGCGGGTACACTACAACCGTCAGAACATACCACGTAATAGGCAATCCAACGATGACAAACGGGATCCCGATCGCTAACCAATCGAGGAACGTAATCGTGAAATCGAGTTGCTCTGCAAGTTGGGAAACAACAATTGCATTCGGTGGCGACCCAATCAATGTCCCCTCCCCACCGATACTGGCCGCATACGCTACGCCGAGTAGCATCGATATCCTAAACGGCGAATACCCATCACGCCGGCGTGACAAAGAAGCCGGGACTGCCCTCGCCGAGTAATCGACTGATGGGTTTGCTGAACCCCCATGTTCAGTTGATTGTCGGACTACCTGATCCGCCAACCCAAGCGCCACAGGGATCATCATAGCCGTCGTCGCAGAATTTGACACAACCATAGAAAGCAGCGCTGTCGCCACCATAACCGCCAACACAATCAACCGCGGAGACGTACCAACAAATGCAAGCACATGATACGCAACCCGCCGATCTGTACCATGTTTTTTCAACGCCTCAGCAAGCACAAACCCTGTTAACAACAAAAACAAAATTGGATCCGAAAACCCAGAAAGCGCTTCAGACATCGAAGGAACCACGCCAAACACCGTGAGCATAACAGGAATAATGAGAGCAGTTACTGGCAACGGTAACGCACCAGTCACCCACAACATCCCCGCAAATACCATCGTTGCAAGCGCAAACTGTGCCGACGCTGCAAGACCATCAATAGGAATCGTCCCAACAATACCGAACGTAATAACGGCCGCAACTAGTCCCCTCCGACTAGTCATCTACCCAATAAACCTAAACACAACCCAATGATGACAATTGCGACCCCCACACTCATACAACCTCGTTCACCCACCCAGCCCTAAAATACTATGCTCAAACCCACGCTCTCGTACTGTCATTGAGATCAACTCGCTCATAACGACCGACTGACAACCCACATCGCCGCGATCCCACCAAGGACAATAACGATCCAATAACTCGTCACCCGATATAATAACGTCAGAGCAAGCGCTTCAGACGTGGATAACGCCACAAGCGCCACTAAAAAGGCAACAAGCGTCCCTTCTATCACAGCTAACCCACCGGGAGACGGCGTCGAGCCAGCGATAACGGTCACCGGCACAAGGAAACTAACTAACAACAATGAAATAGAGAAACCGAGCGCGATTGCAGAAAAATACAATGGCAACGCGAACAAAATCCACCCGGCATACGCAAACACGATCGCAACCAACAATGATTTCGGCGAATTCGCAATCAACTCAATAGAACCAAACAACCGATCTATCCGACCCGCAGTCTGCGATAAATCAACTCGAGTTGTTCGATCCGCTACCGGCTGAAGCAACCGTAAAAACACTCGACGGATAGTAAATCGCTTAATCCACAACCCAACAATACCCACGGGAACCGCTACCGCTAACACAACAATAAGGAGA
Organism: uncultured Halobacteriales archaeon; assembly: GCA_964542445.1. Taxonomy (GTDB): domain Archaea; phylum Halobacteriota; class Halobacteria; order Halobacteriales; family Hikarchaeaceae; genus CAZITY01. The sequence continues at coordinate 7,964 of CAZITY010000044.1, forward strand.
ATATACAGCACGGTATCCCCTGGTAACCGGCCCGCCACTAACAAATACACCGCGCCGATAATCCCGACATTAAAAAACGGAAATAACCGAAGGACATCCGTTGCAATCACACTCGCCAAACTCTGCTCAAACGTCGCCCCAGTATCCCGCGATAAAATAAACGCAATGAACGGTTCGCCACCTGCTTGTCCCATTGGGGTAACGTAATTCGCAAACGACGCCGCATAAAACGTGACCACTAACCGTCGAAACGACACCCCAACACCGAGTGACGACAGCACTATCTGCCATGTTTTCGCCCACGTTACCAAACACAGCATTGTCGAGACGCACGCGACCCCTATCCAAACCAAATCTCCGCGCTCCAACACCGACATCGTTTGCCCCCACCCGATAACACGACCTAGTAAATACACTAAAACAACCGCAATCAAAAACGCAACCGCTCCTCGCAATACCGTCCGCCTCGACAACTCCCACGAGGTCCCCGCAGCAGAATCACTCACGACCGACACCCAAATCCCCGGTTCCATAACGCCATTTTTGGAACTACCCTTCTACGCCAACGACCAGTCACCCACCAGTTTTCGTTACACGATACCACTCGCCCTCCCACGTCAAATAATACTCCGTTAGCGACTTCACCGTTAATATACCATGTAACAATAACACAAGGGGCGCCAGCGTGATATGCCACGACGGGCGTGTAATATACCCATCGCGGTAATCATGATGCCACATCGCCCCAATAACCAATAACAACGATGCATACGGAATCAAAAACGCCGATTCAAACCCAAACAACACAAGGAGAAACACATGCGTCGAGAAAATCAGCAAAAATGCTCCACCAAGGATACCCCCGGCGGCCCGGCTCAACGAGAGAACATCCCCCAGAGTGAAATCACCACTAACCGATTCGCGAATTCGAGTATCAAATACCTGCACATGGCCCATCCGCCACCGTTTCCGCTGGCCCCACAAATCCAATAACGTATGCGGTGCTTCCATCGTGTTTGTCAAACGCCTGTTTTTCACTACCTCAAGGTTAGCACGATAACACTTATGCGAAAACCCAATGTCTTCAGTCAACTGATCATCGTACCCACCGACCGCCTCAAACGCCTCACGAGTAAACCCCGTAGATGAACTTTGACAATGCGTGAACCCAAGTAACTCAGCGCACGCATACCCAGCCTGGACAATAAACCGTTCACAATACGCCAGCGTCTCAACAACACCCTCGGGTCGTGGAAGCCGCCGACCCTGCACCACATCCGCACCACCACGTAATTCTTCCATAACCCCACTAATGAAATCAGGTGAGATCCGCTCATCCGCATCAAACACGGCAAAATAATCCGCCGTACTCTCCAAAACCGCATAATTAATCGCACGTGCCTTCGACCCCGGTTGTGCATTCACAAGACACTCAACATCCTCGTAGTTTCGCGCCAACTCCTGAGCGTAATCGCGTGTCCGGACATCATCCGGTTCAACAACAATTACCACCCGAAGCGACGAATACGTACTCGCAAGTAAACTTTTCACACTTGTGTCCAATATCCTCGCCTCCCGGTACGCCGGTATTAACGCCTGAATCTCCGGACCAGACGTTTTCCGATTCCCGCTCTCATCAGCACTACGCCAAACCCCGAGACACATATATCCACCCGCTACAAGGATGAAAATTGTGAACATTATCACGGTCAAACTCCCACCGTAGAACTCAGCTTCAAACAAGAAATACACAAATTGGAGGGTAATGACGATGAAATCGACGCCTGAAATAACGCCGATTAGGAGGAGGCCAAATATCCCACCACTTGTCCCGATGGTTTCGAGGATGCGGGGGGGCGACGGGAACATATGTATATGATTGTTCGCTCCCTATTTAACAAGGTTTCTGTATTCGTTTCCACATGACTGACTGAACGGCAATAAAACCATCCACTAGATTGCAGTGTTTATCGAACGATCGTCACGGGAACCGGTGCCCGACGAGTAACACTTTCCGCGACGCTACCAAATAACACCCGTCCAACACCTGAGCGACCCCGACTCCCCATCACGATATGATCAACGGACTTTTCCTCTGCTAACTCGATGATTCTCTTCGACGGTTTTCCCGAGGTCAAAATTACGGTCGTCTCAATCCCAGCCTCCTCCGCTTTACCTTCAAGTGACGCCAATAACTCCTCTGCGTGTCGTTGTCTCCGTTCTTGTTCTCGCTGATAACTCTCATAATCAAACGATTCCTCGTCACCATATTCCCAGATACCGACGGGATTAATCACATGGACGATTGTAAGTTTACTCGGCGTTAATTTCTCCAAGATATACTCGAATGCTTTCTCTGAATAATCAGACCCATCAACAGGGACTAGAATGTGTTCTCCCATAGCTCGTACCGAGTGATTCAGTGATTATATTAATCATTCTTATGATCCACCCCGAACAATACCGACCCAAACACAATTCTTGTATCCCGGTTTCCGCCAAATTCATCCACCTACATCTAGATCGCTTCGGGCACTTTCGAGCTCAACTCTATAAACCAAGAAACATCAGTACTGATCTGAACGACGCATGATGCCTCCTCAAATTACGGCAACGAACCAACAAAATATTTTCACGTATACCAGAGACCTAAACAAGCCTTCGGGAGCGTTAAGTCACTTGCACGAGAATCACGGATACCATGAGTGAGCGGCGGGTAGCAATCTCCTCGATGTCTACCTACGCAATTCTTGGATGCGGCAGCGTCGGACACGCCGTAGCAGAAGAACTCGCATCCGAGGGGAAAGACGTCCTAATACTTGATAAAGACGAAGACCGGGTGGAATCACTCCGCGATCAAGACCTCAACGCCCAAGCAGTGAACATTCGCGAAAAAGAAGCGGCTGAACTCGTCAGTGATCGAGACGTAATCTTGATTCTCGCCTCTGACGTGGAAGCCAACAAAGCGGCAGTCGAACAAATCCGGGCGGTAAACGACGAACAATTTGTTGTCGCGCGGGCTAGCGATCCCGTCTCAGGCGATGAACTCACTGAATTGGGAACTGATGTTGTTATTAACCCCTCAGAAGTGATTGCCGATTCTGCACTTCGGGCTATTGAATCAGGCGAACTAGAATACAAAGCCGCGAAACTCGCAGACACAATTAGCGCCGGTGATTCACTCGGGATAATCACGTTCGACAACCCAGATCCAGATTCGATCGCGAGTGCTATAGCGTTAAAAGCCATTGCTGAGCACTTTGGAGTCGAAGCAACAATCCGGTACTTCGGAGAACTCGGGCACCAAGAAAACCGCGCGTTCGCGAACCTCCTCGGGATCGAGCTCGTCCAGATCGACGATAAAGAGGACCTAACTGAATATGATTTATTGGGGTTAATCGATCATTCTACTGACGCTGAAGGATTTTCTGCTAATATCGATATTTTCATCGATCATTACGAACCTGATGTGGACTGGGAAGCCACGTTTACTGATATTAGACCGAATATTTCATCCACGTCAACAATCCTGACGAAATACATTCAGGAATACGATATCAAACCTAACGAAGAAGTTGCGACTGCATTGTTGTATGGAATTCGAGCGGAGACACTTGATTTTAAACGGGAAACCACGCCAGCTGATTTAACGGCCGCAGCGTATCTATACCCGTTCGCGAATCACGACACGCTAGAGCAAGTCGAGTCGCCGTCGATGTCTCCTGAGACCTTGGATGTGTTGGCAGAAGCGATTCAGAATCGGAAAGTCCAAGGTAGTCATTTGATTTCCAACGCCGGATTTATTAGAGATCGGGATGCACTGACGCAAGCAGCGCAGCATTTACTCGATCTCGAAGGTATCACTACTACGGCCGTGTTTGGTATTGCTGATGAAATAATTTATATTGCGGCTCGGTCGAAGGACATCCGGTTGAACATACAGAGCACGCTTGAGGACGCATTTGGGGAGAGTGGTGAGGTAGTTGGGCATTCGACGCAAGCGAGCGCGGAAATCAAACTCGGGATTTTTACGGGAATTAATGCGAATGATGATAACCGTGAAACGCTGTTACATCTCGCTGATGAGGCGGTTAAGCGGAAGTTGTTTGATGCGATTGGGATTGAAAGTAGTAATGGGAGTTAAACTAATTCGTCGCGTTCTTCGACGTCAACTAAGCGTTCGACGATGTCGTTGATGAGGA
>CAZITY010000044.1:12236-16086 GCA_964542445.1 uncultured Halobacteriales archaeon
TTCAACTTCGCCGACAAAAACTCCGTTATTAGAGTATACTTCTCGACCAACCAGAGTCGTGATTTCCTGAGGTTCGCCCTCCATGTTGGCTCGAAAGATGGGATTTAACTTAATTGTTCGCAGATAAGGATAGGCCTATTGTTCGGGGTCTGGTGGGGCGATGAGTTGTATTGGGTGTTTGATAGGTGTGTCAAGGAGGTGGCTGAGTTGTTCTGCACACGAGGTGCCTGTCGCAACGGTTTTATCGGAGTCTGGGAGGGTCTCAACGAGGGTTTCACCGATTGCGTTGCTGAGCTCATAGTAGGCGGATTTATACCCGAAGCTTCCGGCCATGCCGCAGCATTCAACGTCAGTGGTGGTGACGTCATAGCCAAGTGATGAGAGGACAGTGAGTGTCGGGGAGTCGAGGTTGAGGGTGCGTTGTTGACAGTGAGTATGAACCGTGATTGAGGTGTTATTCCCTTGGGGAAGTACGGAGAAATCCTGGATTGGTCCCTCGTGGAGGTATTCAAACACGTCGTAGGTTTGAGATGCGAGTCTTTGATAGGATTCAGTGGGGAGGAGTCGTTCGTAGTCTCGGCGGAACATCATGAGGTCTGACGGTTCGAGTACAAGGATTGGGTTGGGAGTGGTCAGGTGTGGTTCGAGGGTAGAGTAAGTGGTATGGGCGTGTGATTCTGCTTTGTCAATCATTCCTTGTGATAAGGGGGCTCTTCCGCTTTCTGTGGGTGAACTGAGAAGCACTTTTAGGTCGAGTGCTTCGAGTGTTCGGACGGCGGCTTTTCCGCGTTCGACAGCGAAGTAATTGGTGTATGTATCTGCGTAAAGCACGATGGTTCGATCAGCGTGCTCGTTGATTGGTGGTCTGGTTTTGAACCATTCCTCGAGTGTTTGCGCAGCGAAATGAGGGAAGGGTCGTCTTGCGTCGATACCAGCGATGCGATCGAGTAACTTTCGTACTCGGTTGTTCCTCATCAATGAGTTTGTGATTGGTGCGAGCGAGCTGCCGAGTTTCGTGAGCGTCTCGATATTCCCAAAGATTCGTTTTTCGATGGGCGTGCCGAGTGTAGTATTGGTTGGGCGTAATCCGTCAGGGAGGAAATCGAATCGGGAGGGGGAGCTAGATTTGTTGATTCTATCTCGAACAACCGTGTTGATCCATGGAATATCGATTTTCACCGGGCACGCATTTACACAACGAGTACAGCCGGTACAGAGGTCGTTGAATTCAGCGGCCGAATCAAGTCCGTTAATTCCTGTCTCCCATCCAGTTGCGATCCCACCTGTATAGGTTTCGCCGCCAAAGGCATGCCCACCGACGTGTTGGAAGTTCGCGCATGAATTTGCACAGGCACCACATCGGATACAATAGAGTGTCTCGCGGAGTTGATCGTCGTTCCGCATTTCGAGGCGGCCGTTATCGATGAGGACCAAATGAAAGTCACGTTGGGATTTGATTTCTGCTTCGGTTCCGTGCCCGTAATTAGGGGTATCCGGCTGGTCGAAATCGATTGGGGTTGTATCGACTGGGGGTGAGAGCATCGTGATGTATTGTGCGATATCTTGGCCGGTACCGGCACGCGCGATCAATTCGATAAATGGACCCAGTTCGGCAATCGAGGGAAGCAGTTTCTCAACTCCTGTAACTGCGATGTGAGTATCTGGGGTTACGGCTGTTTTCCGAGCGTTTCCTTCGTTCGTGACGAGAACGATGGTTCCGGACTCTGCGAGGACGAAATTCGCCCCCGTAATCCCAATGTCTGCGTCAATGATTTTTTCACCGAGGTAGTCTCTGGCGAATCGGGTGAGTTCTTCTGCAGTTTCGAGGGGTTCGTCTAGGTCAAAATATGAGTTGAAAAGCTTCGCGATGTCTGCTCGAGATTTGTGGATCGCAGGGCCGATGAGATGAGAGGGGGCTTCGTCGGCAATTTGGATGACGAATTCTCCGAGATCAGTTTCGTAGACCGACATGCCACAGTTTTCGAGGTGGTCGTTGAGGTGGATTTCCTCCGTGGTCATCGATTTGGATTTAACGGCTGTTTCAGCGTCTTTCTCGGTCGCAATTCGTTCGATGTAGGTGTTCGCGTCGGCAGCGTCTTCAGCTATATACATGGAACCGCCGTTTGCAGTCACTGCGTCGCGGAGTGTTTCGAGTAATTCGGGGAGTTCTGTGATAGCGGTTTCTTTGGTGGTTCTAGCCGTTTCGCGGAGTGCGTCAATGTCACCGTAGGATTCATAGGCTGCATACCGGTTCTCATTGAAACCAGTCGTGTTATCGTGGACAGCGGGGCCTTCGCTCTCGAGGAGGGATCGGATTTGTTCGGCTTTGGCGTCGCGGGAATCACTCATTGGTAACAATAATGGTATGGACGGTTTCTGGACCGTGGACTCCTTGGACGAGTTTTCCCATGTCAGCGGTTGCGCTTGGGCCGGTTGCAAATACGAATGAGTCTAGTCCAGTGGTGAGTTTGTCGTGGAGGTTGGTCATTGCGGTTTCCATGTCAGGGAGGATGTCGTGTTCGTGAAGGATGGCGATGTGGGTTGGTGGATAGAGGCTGATGTATTCGTCGCCGGCGGGGAATGACTCGATTAGGAGGGTGCCGTAGGGTGCGATACCGAAGCCGGCTTGGGTGATCCCGGTTGTGGCAGCGCGGAGTTCGTTCGGCGAGGGGTGGGTTTCGATGTGCTCGGGGAGTGAGAGTTCGTCGTATCGAAGTGGCGATCCAACGACTGGTGGTGTGATTTGGTCGTCTAGGTGTGAGTGAAATTCTTGATGTGTTGTTGTGCTAACGGTTACGTCGTGAGCATCTAGTGCGTGTTTGAAGGTCGATAGGAGGGGTGGCGCCATTTGGGTACGTAGCCATTCTTGGCGCGTTATTAAATGATACCGGTAGGCTGGGGTCGACGGAGGTGTTCGGTCGATTTATACTGGTTTAGGCGAGGTTTTTGATATGGCAGTGAATCCCGCTGGTTCGCAGGATCCGGCGTCGGAGCAGCGAGCGGAGTATGATTATCGGACGGACGATGGGGATTCGTCCCTCGTGCGGGAGTTACGCGAAGTGGTGAGTGGGGATGTCCGGTTCGATTCGTATTCGCGGGAGTTGTATGCGACCGATGCGAGTGCGTATGAAGTGACGCCTATTGGTGTTGTGTTTCCTCAGTCGACAGCGGATGTGCGGCGGGTAGTGTCGTATTGTGCGGAGAACGGGATCCCGGTGTTACCGCGGGGTGGGGGAACGAGTTTGGCGGGGCAAGCGGTGAATGAAGCGGTAGTGCTTGATTTTACGCGGTATATGGATTCGATGGTAACGGTTGATACAGAGGCTCAAACGGTGACGGCACAACCGGGGGTGTATTTGGGTGATATCAATCGGGCGTTAGCGAGTGATGGATTGAAGTTTGCACCTGATCCAGCATGGGCGGATAAAAGCACGTTGGGTGGTGCGATTGGGAACAATAGTACCGGGTCGCATTCGTTGAAATACGAGAAGACGGATGCGTATATTGAATCGGTAGAGGTTGTGCTGGCTGATGGGAGTGTGGCGACGTTCAGTGATGAGTCTGTGGATGAGTTGGGGGAGTTAGCAGCGGGATCGGATCGGGTGAGCGATATTTATGGCGCGGTGAATCAAATTCTCAATGATGATACAGAAGAAATAAGGAAGCGGTTTCCGGCATTAAAACGAAATGTGTCCGGCTATAATCTCGATCGGCTCGTCGAGGACGCTGAGTCCGGTACGGTGAATATCGGGCGGTTATTGGCGGGGAGTGAGGGGACGCTTGGCGTAATTACAGAGGCGACGGTGTCGCTTGAACCGGTCCCGAATACAACGGCAGTAGCGTTGTTGAC
>CAZITY010000045.1:0-15694 GCA_964542445.1 uncultured Halobacteriales archaeon
GAACAACACGCAGGTCGTGAATCAATCTGCTCCGCAGCAAAAACAACGAATCACGATCCCGATCTCCGTGGCGTATGGAACGGACCTCGACGTGGTCGACGACATCCTCGAATCGGTGTGCGGGGAGGTCGAGACCATCGAAGACACACCCGAACCTCGGATCTACCTGCTGGAATTCGGCGATTCCGCCCTGAACCTGGAGCTCCGGGTATACACCAGGCATCCGTTCCGAGAGAACCGGGTCCGAAACGAGGTGAACCGGCGTGTCTACGCTCGGTTCGAGGAGGCGGGTATCGAGATCCCGTTCCCCCAACGGACGATCAGTTATTCCGACCCACCGGAGTTGGACGAGTCCTTGGAGTCCCCGTCTTCGTAGGCGCAGACCCAAGACCAGGAAGACACGATAGCTGATTACAACTAACGCATTTGGAGCAGTGAAACTCATTGTCGTCTTCGATGGTTCCAGACCGAGGAACACTGCGGGATCGAACTCAACCGTTACGGTCATCTCGAGATCGTCGATGTCGACGTCAGCCTGTACGGCCCTCAGCGAAATTAATCCGTTTATGTAGCCGGTCAAGGCGGCGAGGGCGACCTCGATGGCTTCTTCTCGGTCGGTGGGGTTGGGGAGTTGTTCGAGCTCCTCGATCGGCGTGATGAGTTCGGGGTATTCTCGGAGACGGCGTTTTTGCTGGTTGAGGTGGGCAATGACGTCTTGGCGTTGTTGGTGGTCGATCTCAGCCTTGAGCATCCGTTGGATGCGATCGCGATCCTGAATACCGCGAATCAGAGCGGCGATAATGTTCGAGCGAGTGTTTTCGTACTCCCGTGTGAGCAGAATGAATCTATCCGAATCATAGGAGTCCGTCATCCAGAACCACCCCTAGATGGGACAGTATGATGCGCGATCCAGCAGGACATGAAAACCACATCAAAATCCAATATAATTTTATTGATATGTACGGAGTAACTGAATTGATAGTTCGTGATGGTTGATAGATTTGTACCAATTTTATGACTATTTTAAACAGCGTGTTTTTGGTGTGAGTTCATGGGTAACACACCTTGCCGTCATCACGGGCAGGGCACTGTTGCTCGAATTCTTTGATAAAACACCCGCAGTACTTGCATATCGGATATTCTTGGGGTTCTTAAAGCGACATGATACCCCCACAAACTGTGTAAACTACTTGTCAGTAAGTATGTCGGTAGTTTAAGAGGAAGTGGGTTCGAGCAGAATTGAACTGCTATCTCGGCCTTGTAAGGGCCGCGTCATAACCACTAGACCACGAACCCTAGTCGGGGCGATGACCTCTGTGCGAATAACAGTTTTCCCTTGCGGTGACGTTGCTCCAGTAAGACGGTTGGTGCGTAACTTGAAATGATGGAAACTCGGGCAAAGAGGGTGGCTCTCATAGTAGTGATTCTCCTAGTGATTAGCGGGCTTCCTGTCGCTATAGATTGGTCCCTCAGTGATTCGTATCCGGACCGTACATCGGTGACGTTTGTTCAAGCAAATGGAGAAGAAGTCGATACCATTGATGTTGAAGTTTCTTCCACTCCAGATGAGATGTATACCGGGTTAGGGGATCACGATTCACTAGGCCGGAACGAAGGGATGCTGTTCGTTCACGCCGAGGTAGATCAGTATACGTACACGATGCGGGGAATGTCTTTTCCAATTGATATCATTTTTATTGACGAGCAACAGGACATCACGACAATCCATCATGCCACTCTTGAGAATTCCACTGCGACGTACACCGGGCGGGCGAAGTACGTTATCGAAGTCAATGTCCACTGGACTACTGACCACAATATCACTGTCGGTGATCGAATACAAATCCACTGGGAATGATAACTCCACCGAGAGAGGAATATTTTTCATCGCCGCTCCCTTCCACACCCCGTAATGGCCGCTGGCTTGGATGCTGAAGACGATCCATTCGCGGAGTTCCGCGAACACACCGATAACCCAATGAAGCGGTTGTTCACTGAATATGGTACTCCGAATATCGCTCACGTGACGATTGGAATCTTCTCGAGCATGTTCGCCCGGATCCTCGATTTACTCCCCCCGTTAATGCTCGCCGTAGCTATCGATGCGATATTTTCGACCGGCACGTATGCAGAGCAATTCCCCATTTTGTTCCTCCCGTCCGGCTGGATACCAGTCACGCGATCAGGACAATTTTGGTTCACTGTCGCCGTGATTGCCGGCGCATTTATCTTCGGAGCCGGATTTCATTGGCTCCGGAACTGGGGCTTCAACGCCTTCGCGCAAAATATCCAACACGACATACGAACGGACACCTATGACAACATGCAACGGCTGAATATGGAGTTCTTTGCCGATAAGCAAACGGGAGAGATGATGTCAATATTATCGAACGATGTGAATCGGCTAGAGCAATTCCTGAACGATGGTATGAATTCGTTGTTTCGACTGATCGTCATGGTGATTGCAATCAGTGCCGTGCTCGTGTATTTTAACTGGCAGTTAGCCCTAATCGCATTACTTCCGGTTCCGATTATCGCCATATTCACGTATATCTTTATTCAGACCATTCAGCCGAAATACGCTCACGTTCGCGAAACCGTCGGAACGGTGAATTCACGCTTAGAAAACAATTTAGGGGGAATCCAGGTTATCAAAGCCTCAAACACTGAAACATACGAATCAGACCGGGTAAATGACGTTTCGCTAGATTACTTCGACGCGAATTGGGATGCAATCGACACTCGAATAAAATTCTTCCCTGGGCTGCGATTCATCGCTGGACTTGGATTTGTCTTAACATTCATTATCGGTGGGTTATGGGTGTTTTCAGGCCCCCCGGGGCCCTTTTCTGGTACGCTCACAATCGGGGGATTCGTCTTATTTATCATTTACACACAGCGGTTTATCTGGCCCATGGCCCAGTTCGGGCAGATCATTAACATGTACCAGCGCGCTCGGGCGTCAGCAGCCAGAATATTTGGGTTAATGGATGAGCCAAATCGCATCCGAGAAAACCCGGACGCTAAAGAATTAGTAGTGACTGAGGGAGAAGTGACGTATGAGTCCGTGTCGTTCGCGTACGATTCTGACAATATACTAGAAGACATATCCTTCACAGCAAACCCCGGAGAAACAGTCGCGTTCGTCGGACCGACAGGAGCCGGTAAAACCACGCTACTCAAGTTACTGTTACGAATGTATGACGTTGATTCAGGGAGTATCCGGATCGATGGATCGGATATCCGTGATGTAACGATTCAAAGTCTTCGTAACGCGATTGGATACGTTTCCCAGGACACTTTCCTTTTTTATGGGTCAGTTAAAGACAATATTGCCTATGGATCGTTCACTGCAAGTGAAGAGGCAATCCATGACGCTGCTGAAGCAGCGGAGGCGCATGATTTCATCATGAATTTGCCTAACCGGTACAAAACGATGGTGGGCGAGCGGGGAGTGAAACTTTCCGGCGGGCAACGGCAACGGATTGCGATTGCGAGAGCGATACTCAAAGACCCAGATATCTTGATATTCGATGAAGCGACAAGTGATGTCGATACCGAAACCGAAATGTTAATTCAACGAAGCATAACGCATTTGACAGAAAATCGGACGACGTTCGCGATTGCGCATCGATTATCGACGATCCGCGACGCCGATCAGATTATTGTCCTCGAAAACGGCCATATCCATGAACAAGGTGAACATGACGAACTCCTCGAGAAAGATGGGTTATACGCGCATTTATGGAGTGTTCAGGCGGGAGAAATAGATTCCTTGCCCCAGGAATTCATTGATCGCGCCGCCAGGCGACAAGCTCGAACCGAACTCGACGATTAGATAAACAGGTTGCTTCCGTGTCGTGTGTCGGTTGCGGTGGGTACAAATCATTTCGTCACATCGGTGAATATATGAAAATTGCGGAGGTGTCGTGGCCGGTCGTGGATGAGGCTGCCACGTCTGTAGCGGTGGTTCCCGTGGGGAGCACTGAGCAACACGGGCCGCACGCACCACTCGGCACGGATTCGTTAATCGCAGAAATCATCGCGGAAAAAGGCATTAAATCGTACGACGATGAGGTCATCCTGACTCCGGCTCTACAGGTCGGTGTATCCGCTGAACACCGTCATTTTTCTGGTACACTCTGGATAACACCCGATACGCTTCGAGGGTATATCCGTGATGTCGCCACCAGTTTGGCCCATCACGGGTTCGATCGAGTGGTCATCGTCAATGGTCACGGTGGGAATACGAGTACACTCCGGGAAATTGCAGCGGAATTATACCGGGACGAAATCGCGTATGCCTGTGTCTTTACCTGGTTTGAATCGATTGACCGTGATGATCATTCGATGGGTCATGCCGGTCCGATCGAAACCGCAATGATCCGACATCATTTTCCTGAATTGATTGATGAACATCGGATTACAGACGCACGTGAGGGGGGTGCCGAGCGGTGGGGTGAGTGGATTGCTGGGACAAACTTAGCTTACGATACCATTGAATTTACCGACAATGGAGTGGTCGGCGATCCCTCCCGCGGAAATACAGAGCTTGGGGAGAATTTGACAGAATCGGCGAGCAATTCGCTTGGCCAGCTACTAGAGGCCGTAGAGAATCGGTCACTACCGTTCGAGAACTCGAGGTAAGAACTGTATTGCGCGATTGCCCATTGTTACGTTACCCCAAAAGTCCTGCAGGGATAGAACAAGCCCGAAAAATTGCGAGGTCGAGTGACAGAGTTTGTCTGCAGCGAAAACCAGCTTTGAGTCCGGTTAACCGTCCGTGTCAGTTTGGGATTCGAGTTCTGATCGAAGGTCAGGGAGCGTCCGCGTGACCTCGCTCACCGCTTCACGTGTTTGTTCAATTTCACTAAAGAGCGACTCCAACTCCTCAATTTCTGCTTCAAGATCTGCGGCGTCATCAAAGGCTCCCGCCCGTTGGCCCATCGTAAACCATTTTTTCGCATCCCGTAGATCATCCACCGCATCTTCAGTCGACAACGCAGACCGGAGCGCATTCAACACGCCTAATGTGTTTTCCGATTCGACTGTCCAGATTGAATCAGGATCCGGAATGTTTTGTCGCGTAGAGGCTAGTGCTGCCTCAATATCGTCACGAATTTCGGATGCGGCTTCAGTGAAAAGTTCATCGTCATCAAGGGTCGTCTGACTCATACTCAATGCTTTGTTTGTATCTGTGTTAACTTTTTGTGGGGAATACTCTACTGCCAGCACGCATCATAATCTTCACCTAGATGATAGTTCGCTGTACACATCAAGGAGGGATTATTCATGTAGCTCGATTCCATCCCGATACTCCATAAATGCCTCATCCAGTTCATCCTTGATCGCCGTGCCTTCCGCTTGGGTCAGCGTTCGACGTTCTTCTGCAGCTAGCATCCCTCGCGCAATCAATTCGTTACTCATTCGCATCGAGGGGCCAGCAAAGTTAGTTGAAAGGTCTTGTCGGTCCCGGGACATCTGGTTCCATACGCCGCCTTCTGTGTAGAGGTAAGTGAACACGAGCGAACCGAACAACGTGACACCGATAAATGGCCAGGCGTATTCACCGTGGCCATATTGGCGAAGTGTTAAGGTCCCAGTCGAAAGCCCGGTCAATCCGAGCATTGCTAATTGGATCATTCCTGAGACACCATCGACTCGGGCGAGCCATCCAGCGACGATTCTAACCAACCATCGTTGAGCAGTCATGGTAATTACTGCACAGGAAGCCATCAGTCCATAAAACACCTTATCCCCTAACGATCGCTTTTCCTTATTGTTCTCGCTAGTCTACCGGATATATCATGACGGAACGATATTGGTCGACGCCGCACCACTCTGATCATTAGCACCAATGGATTCGAGTATTATCATCTAGTATATCCCGGTACGATGTGTGGATTCAATGCATGGCTCTAGAGATGAAATCTGTTTGCGAAGAATGCACCCAAAACATACCTGCAGAGGGAAGCGCATACATTTGCACTTACGAATGCACCTTCTGTCACGAATGCGCCGAGGGTATGCAATATTCGTGCCCCAATTGTGATGGTGAACTCGTGCGAAGACCCCGGCCGGCATCATGATCAACTAGTTCATTTTGTCGTTATTTGACTCCACAGCAATCCAAGGTTCGCCTTACACGCAACGATACTCACGTACTAGCCATTTCCCTTAAACGGTCTTCCGGTGGATCAATGTAGAGGAGAATAGGAATAATATAACTCGCCGTAAGCACGGCTGTCACAACAAATACCGCTTGGAAATTCGCGAATGCTAAAACAATCCCAAGTCCCACTGGTGAAATCGTTTTACCGGCTTCTTTGAACACGCGCAAAATGCTTACTGTCCCACTCCTGTTTTCGTCTCGGACAAACCCAGTAACAGTATCATCAATCAATGGCGAAAAGAACGCATCTCCAATCGTATTGATGAGCATAAAAACCCCGAGCCAAATGACAGACGGTGAGAACGGCATTGCGAATGTCGTTATTGCCATTATGCCGAGACTGCCGGAAATTGCCCATCGTCGTGAAATCCACGATACTAACAAGCCGGTTACTGGGGAAACAACAATCCGAATTGCTTTCGTGGCAAGCAATACCCCGATGATTACAGGTGTTGCGTTGAGTTCCCGAGCCGCAAACAATGGCATAAACGTCAATACTGCGAACAAGAGGAAAAACCGAATAAACCCGCCAGTCGTCATGATGAACAAATCTCGATCGATTTCAGTCCGCATGGATCGAGCATACATTTGCAATTCAGTCACAATCGTGGAGTCTCCGTCCATGCCGCGAGCTGTCTCTGGCACATAAATATAAACGAAAATCATGACGACAAACGAGAGACCATAAAGGAAAAATGGGACGTACCACCCAAAGGTAACAAGCGCCCCAGCAATCAATGGAATTAACGCAGAAGACGCACCCGAAGAACTGTTCCGTAGCCCTTGAGCCGTTGAACCAATCGGTCCCGTGTATAAATCACCGAGTAATGTTACTGCCATTGGGGCAATCCCGGCCATCGCAACTCCTTGTAATCCGCGGAGAACCAGGATGCCGCCAAACGCATCAGTAAACGCGATTGACGTACCGGCAATTCCGAATAAGAATAGCGAACCGAGTACGATTTTCCGTCTGCTATAAATATCTCCTGCGACCCCGAACACTGGCGCCAAAAACAAAGTGGGGAGCGTTATTGCTGTAATAACGAGCCCGATTTGTGCATCGGAAACCGATAACGAGTTCGCCATAGTCGGAAGGGCAGGTGACACGACATTCACGCTCATCGGACCCATAAACGCGACAAAAATGATAGACAACAATCGTGGATCTGTCAGTAGTGCCTTGTGATGCCCAGAACTCGCTTCACTGCTGGACCCGGTCATCGTATTATGACCCCGCAATCTTCCATATAAATAAATACCGATAGACTCAAACGAATCCGATCGACATCCACAAGAAATCTAACCTCATGATTGAGGTAACTCTTGGTGATGCTCACTGAGTCTCTTTCGCCGGTTACATGATCTAACACTATTGTGATCAGTCAATTCGATGCCAATGCCCGAAGTATGAACCTATACATTTACAAACAATTCGAGCACTATTTACAAGTGCTAAGTAGTAATGAATGGCTGAAGATAGATCCATAACAATTCCAATATTAATTGGCGTTGTGAGTTTACTCCTGAATTTAATCCTCCCCGCGGTAATACTATGTAATGCAGAGGCAGCCGTAGGGAAATTCTCTAATTATGGGTGTCGGTATATCGAGATTCTACTCCGAATACTTGGACTGTGAATAATGACTGTATCTAATGATTTGTGTAGAAACGGACTCTGTTAGCCTGAATCTATACCTGTTATTTACTAGTAAATACAGTGGGTTTCTACCTCCAAACCAACCGCACTAGAAAAGGACTTAGTAATCCTCAATGAGTGTATCATCGCATGGAGTATGAGATCCTTTTCCGGAATGCTACTATTATCGACGGTACCGGAGCACCCTGGTATCGTGCAACCGTGGGAGTTGCTAACGGCAAGATCAAGACCGTGACTCGAAAACAAAACGAAACTCTCAATGGTAAGAGGACAATCGATTGCACGAACCACGTTCTCTCTCCTGGCTTCATAGACACCCATAGCCACTCTGATCTAGCGGTCTTCAATGATTCCGCAATCAAACCAAAATTACGCCAGGGTATCACAACTGAGGTCCTCGGTCAGGATGGCTTTTCTATGGCTCCAATGTATCGGAAATCCGGCCCCTCAGAATGGCAAGATCACCTAGCCGGCCTCGCCGGAAGACACGATATAGACTGGACGTGGGAGTCAACGAAAGAGTACTTTGATGCCATCGAAGAAAACGGGACGGCCATTAATCTCGGTATGCACGTCGGCCATGGGACGGTTCGATTCAACGTTATGGGAATGGCAGATCGATCGCCTTCCACTGAGGAACTCAAAGAAATGCAGGCGTTAATCACAGAATCCCTAGATCAAGGGGCGCTTGGGTTTTCAACAGGTCTCGTATACACCCCGCAGCTCAACGCGAACACTGAGGAGATACAGACCCTTGCCAGTACCCTAGCTGACTATAACCGACCATTCGTCGCACACATCCGGAACGAACGAGAAGACATCTGGAACGCACTCGACGAATTCGTTGATATCGGAGCAACCGAAGAGGTCCCATTACACCTCTCGCATTTCAAAGTCGCTGGAAAACCCCAACACGGCAAAGCAACTCGTGCGATACACCTATTAGAAACAGCACGGGATAGAGGGGTCGATATCACAGTCGAACAATACCCCTATCCAGCTGGGAACACAATGCTTTCTTCTCGATTACCTTCCTGGATATTTAGGGGCAATCAAGAAGACATCTTAGCTCGCTTATCGGATCCCGAGGTCCGAACGAAAATTAAAGACGAATATACCACTGGTGGCCCGGACTGGCCCGCGCTAAGCGTGACAAATCTCACGAGTGAAGCACAAGAATCAGTGGAGGGTGAGCGTATCACAACGATAGCCCAAAACCGAGACCAACATCCGGTGGACGTCGTTTGTGATATCCTCATTGCAGAGGATATGGCAGCCGGTGTGATCTCTCATTCAATGGATGAACACGATGTCAAGGAGATCATGGCCTGTGAATTAGTTTGTATCGCGACTGATGGGCTCCTCGGCGGGAAACCACACCCGAGAACCTACGGGACCTACCCTCGCATCCTCGGTCGGTATGTCCGCGAACACAATCATCTCTCGATTGAGGAGGCAATCCGAAAAATGACTGCTCTCCCGGCAAGAGCAATGGGATTATATCAAAAAGGAATCGTTCGGCCCGGTCTCGATGCGGATTTAGTCGTGTTTGATCCTGCAACAATAAAAAATCGTGCGACGTTCGAGAACCCCACGCAGCACCCAATTGGTATCAAGCATGTGGTCGTGAACGGTGAATCCGCCGTCCGCAATGGGAATGTGACGGACAACCGTCCCGGTCAGGTACTTCGAGCCAGTCAATAACGTATCAACGTGTCATCAGTGAGACCCTTGTGGAAAATACTTACACCCGATTCCCAACAAGTGATACACTATATCGTCCGAATTCACGAGTGGTTTCTCGAAAGACAATCAACAACAATTGCCGTTCGTCGAGTCCAGAGACCGGAGTGATCGACACCGACAATCGGTGGTTCGTCACTACGCTGCGAGTAACTGATTGGATTCTTCACAGAGGTCAACGGAGACATCTGACGGCACTTGGTTATTGATTTCGTTAAGATTCCCAGTTAAAATATCGAGGATATCTTGATGGTCAGGGTATACCAATAAGTTGCCTTCTTGATCTTCCATGACGAGTTGTGTATCTGTGAGTTGAACTCTATCCTGATTCATCGTAGCGACAAAAGCCGGTAGACCCTTTGCTCCTTGCGCGTCTCCTTCTTCTACTTTCGTGATAAACACTTCATCCAATTGAATCCGATCACGGTACTCATCGATTCGTTCTGCGCACGCCACCATATCACGAGTTACCGCAGTCTTGAATTCATCAGGATGCTCTCCTTCAAAACAATGTTTGCAGACCCGTAACTCCATTCGCATACTATACCTTTCCGTAGATCAACGAATACCCTTCGAATCAAGTAGGATGCCGCCCGAGTAAATTCGATACCTCCCAATGCGAATAAGAAGAAATAGTGAGTGCCCCTAAAACTTCAGAAAACGACCCGATGAGATCAAACAACGCCGGTAAGACAAGATGATAAAACGCGATAAAAAACAGGATAGCGATCACTACTTCAAACATGATGAGAATTGCCGGATGCATCCGTCTAGTTACCATTCCCTTACGATAGTACAATCTTGATTTCCCCCTGCGAAACCTGGTCACTCGCTTTCAGCAACTAACTGAACATCTAAGTACTCTTCTAATTCTAGAATCACCCGTCCGCCGACACCCATCGTCGCTGCATTCCCTTGCTCAACAGCAAATAAATCCTTCTGACTCACATCTAGTTCATCAGCTAACTCATCGAGGGTTAATCCTAACGAAACCCGTTCTTCTTGAACTATCGTCCCATACTCGTCTACTAGATACGGCAATTGGTCGGAATCATAATTAGCGCCGTCGCGTTCCCATCGAGACGTATCACTATCCCACAACGGTGAGGTCCCCGAATTGCTCCGCTGGGAATCAAATTCTGATTGGCCCTGACCTCCATCACGATTACTAGTCTCTTTGGAACCATCACGATCAACGAAGTTTTCATCATGCCGTCGGCACGCCGGACATACGGCCAAATCCGCACCGGCTACTGAAACAGTGACCAACTCATCTGAATCTTTACCACAAAGTTCACACGACTCACCCTCATCCGATTGCCCACTGGATCCCGTGGAATACTTTGTCATTATCTTCAAATTCGAGACGAATTGGTTTACCTCTTTCACCAACAATCACGACACTTCACCCCCTGATTTCGCATTAGAACTAAGTCCCCACATATAGCAATACGAATACCATAGCCAAGAGAAACCCCAGGTAACCAACCTACCCCGAAACATGACAATCTCCTTAGAAAACACCGAATCACCTATCGGCCAAAACGTCCCCCGCAAAGAAGACCGAGAATTTATCACCGGTTCAAGTAAATACACCGATGACTTTTCCGAGCAAAATACCGCTCACTTAGCGGTAGTTCGGAGTCAATACGCTCACGCAACGATAACAAATATCGACACAACAGCTGCTGAACAAACATCTGGTGTTCTAAATGTCTTCACATCGAGTGACATCACGGAATCAACCTGCGAAGGTGAAGTGCCACTTGTTACGTCACTCTATAATCCTGGAAAATCACACGCGCCGATTACCATTGGGACCGATTTACCTGAATTCCGCCAACCCTTCTTGGCAAATAATAAAACCCGATATGTCGGTGAACCCGTTGCTATCGTCATTGCAAATGATCGTTACACTGCCCATGCTGCAGCAAACAGCGTCGATGTCGACTACGATCGACTACCTTCGGTAACGGATCCACCGACTGCCCTCGGTACCGACGCCCCGACGATTCATCGCGACCGAAAAAATAACATCGCGTTTGAGTGGGAAATCGGATCACAAGAAGCGTCAAACGCGATATTTGACGACGCGGAACATACAGTCTCCGTTGCGTTCGATCGACAACGAGTCATCTCAAACCCAATGGAACCACGCGCCTGCTATGCAACCTATTCCTCCGGTGCCAACGAAATTTCGGTCCGGTTGCCAGGACAAGGCCCCCACAGTCAACAATCATATCTGGCGGAGGCCTTCGGTATGTCAAACGAACAAATCCATGTCGAATCCCCCGCAGTTGGGGGTTCATTCGGGACGAAGAGTCGCCCTCACCCCGCTGAATTACTCACAACATGGGCCGCAATGGAACTCAAACGACCCATCAAATGGCAGGGAACACGCACGGAATCTCACCTCGCATCTGCACATGGTCGTGGTCACACCGCGGATGCTGATATGGCTCTCGACGACAAAGGAAACATCCTCGGTTTACGGGTATCCAGCACAGCGGATGTCGGTGCTTACGTATTTGGCTCGGCTCCCGTCATCCACACAAAATCATTAACTAGTGTTCTGTCCGGGCAATACACAATACCAGATATTTACTGTTCCGTCACCGGTACGTTCACAAACACGACTCCTATTACCGCGTTCCGAGCCACGAGCAGACCTATGGGAATTCTCCTCGTCGAGCGGCTGATTGACGAAGCAGCTCAAGAACTAGGAATGGATAGGACTCGATTAAGAAGAAACAACTTCATTCAACCGGATCAATTCCCCTTTGAAACCGCCCTTGGGTATGAATACGATTCCGGTAATTACGAGAAAACCCTCGATAAAGCGCTCAATCATATTTCATATGATGAACGACAATATCCATCAGGGGATTCCACGGCGGATAAATTACGTGGTGTAGGAATCGCGTGTTCGGTTGACCAAATCAGTAGTTCCACCGACAGCGCTCGAATTCGGATTCATCAATCGGGACATGTGACCGCATACTGTGGGACCTTCGACACCGGACAAGGACATCGAACGACTTTCGCACAGTTGCTTACAGAAGAACTCGGTATCCCAATGGACAACATAACAATCGTTGAAGGTAATTCCGATGATTTGTCAGTTGGCGGCGGAACCGGAGGAAGTAGAAGCGCAATTACCGCGTCAGAATCGATTAGACGCGCCTCTACCAAACTCCGAGACAAAGCCAGGGAGATCGCCGCATACGAGCTAGAAGTTACTCCGGAAGATCTAGAGTACTCCGATGGGGCGTTTGCGGTTCGAGGCGCTCCTTCGCGAGCAATCGATATTACTGAAATTGCTGAACTCGCGTATTCTCCGAGTGACCTTCCGGAAGAAGTAGAACCAGGGCTTGAAGAAATCGCAATTACCGATGCCGCCTCATCATATTCGTTTGCAACCCACGCGGCCCTTGTTGAAATTGATCCCGAAACTGGTGAAATCGACATAGTAGAGTATATCGCTGTTGAGGATTGTGGACCGCAAATTAATCCTAAAGTCGTTGAAGGCCAAGTCCATGGAGCAGTAGCCCAAGGTATCGGCCAAGCGTTATACGAAGAAGTGAGATACGATGACGCTGGCACTTTACTAACCTCGTCATTCCAAGACTATGCCATTCCAAAATCCATCCATATCCCGGCAATTTCGGTCCAAACAACTGAAACACCATCACCGAGTACAATCCGCGGGATAAAGGGAATCGGCGAAAGTGGAACGAACGCCAGCCCAGCGGCAATTACGAACGCCGTCTATGATGCCATTGGGCCAGTACACCCCTCCGAATCGATCAGCCCACCATTCACTCCCGAAAAAGTGTGGCAACATCTCAACAACTGACGACTCGTTCATTATTCCCGCCGCACCATTAAGTATAAATCAGTGGTTAACAAATTTATAACGTACGATTAATCAGTGGCTGGAAACCGTACTCGAAAATAACTACTCGTTAACGATGGTGCATCATGACTTCACACAATAAACCAGTGATTCTCATCGTTGAAGATGAAGAACAAACCGCTGAATTATACGCCAACCGTCTTCGGGACGACTTCGAAGTTATCATCACGCACGGCGGCAATAGCGCTGTAGATAAACTAACCGCTGATATTGATGTTGTTCTCCTTGATCGACGAATGCCGGGTATGACCGGTGCAGATTTAATTGATGAAATTCGAGAAAGACAACTAGATTGTCGTATTGCAATTGTATCAGCAGTTGAGCCCGATGAGAATATTCTCGAACATGGATTTGATGATTATTTGACTAAACCAATTTCACAAAACGATTTACACTCCACCATCGAACGGCTCCTTAAGCAAGCGCAATATGAGGAAAAAATCAGCGAATATTTCTCGCTAGCTCGCCGGAAAGCGATCCTTGAATCCTCTGATCTTTCAAACGAAAAAATCGATAATGAATACATGGATCTCCTCATTGATATCGAAGAACTTCGTGATGAACTAACAAAAACTGTGAATGAGTTTGATGAGAATAACTTCCGAATTGCCTGCCGCGATATTGCCTCCTGACCATATTAGCAGCAGAACTGTTATGGGGTTTTCTTGAACCGAATCCGGGAATAGCTTTTGAAATCGGCTCATTGGGTAGATACATGTCAGAAGCACCTATGAACCGATTCGAGGTACCGGCAATCGATTCACTTCCAGCGGATCTCCAAGCACGGATAGCTGAAGAAACTGAAGATGCCGGATTCACACCAAACGTGTTTCTTGCGTTTGCTTATCGTCCATCTCACTTTAGAGCGTTTTTCCAATATCACGATGCATTAACCGAAAACACCGATTTGTCCCGGCAAGAAATCGAAATGATCGTCGTGACTGTGAGCGGGATAAATGACTGTTTGTATTGCGTGATTGCGCATGGCGCTTTACTTCGGATTTATGCTGATGACGAAGAACTTCCAGATAAACTAGCAACGAACCACCGATCAGCTGATTTATCAACTCGTCATAAGCAAATGCTTGATTTCTCAGAGAAGCTAACTCGAAACCCCGGGCAAATTGGGGATAGTGATATTCAGCGATTGTCAAACGCTGGCTTTTCTGAGCGGGAGATTTGGGACATAGCAAGCGTGGTATCATATTATAATCTCTCAAATCGGATGGCCACAGTAGCAGATATGCGGCCGAATGCTGAATTCTATACCCTGGGAAGAGATTGAACTGTGAGACTAGTAGGAGTAATCGCGCTAGTTTCATGGCCACTCCAAATCGGGGCTAAGTATACCAAGTTCGTTGATTGACAATATCTGTTTGTGAATTGAATGCGGAACTCTGATCACGCAACAATCCTTCGAGGCAGGCATGAGTAATCTTACTGACGAACTCCGGATGATACGGGATCAGGCCCGGGAATTCACGATGAACGAAGTGTTACCCGAAGCGAATGAACGAGATCCAAAAAATGAACGGATGAGCCATGAGCTCCGAGATAAAATGGCGGAAATGGGGTTTTTTGGGTTGTTAATCCCAGAGGAATACGGTGGCCTAGAGCTATCCCCCCTCGCCTACGCTCTTGTCACCGAGGAACTTGCTCGAGGATGGATGAGCGTCGCGAGTATTATTGCTCGAACGCGCGGGATTCCAGGGGCAACTGAAGAACAAAAAGAACGATATTACTATGATATGGCGACTGGCGATTGTATTTATTCAGCGTCTATTTCAGAACCTCAAGCAGGAAGCGATGTTTCGTCCATGACAACGAGAGCAGAAAAAGACGGTGATGAATACGTGTTGAACGGGCAGAAAATGTGGTGTACGTTCGCAAAAGGGGCAGATATCATTATTGTGTATGCAAAGACAGATCCTGACGTAACGCCGCCACATCGCGGTATTTCCTCGTTTATTATTGATAAATCTCGAGATGAATTTGATGTGGAGGGCTTGACAGCCAATTCAATCAATAAAATCGGGTATAGAGGCTGGAAAACATGGGAACTCAACCTTGATAACGTCCGAGTACCAGAAGAGAACCTAATTGGTCGGGAGGAGGGGAAAGCATTTTATTATGTGATGGAAGGCTTTGAGGTTGCTCGTGTGCATACGGCGGCGCGGGCGATTGGGTTGGCGCGGGGGGCGTTGGA
>CAZITY010000046.1:0-15609 GCA_964542445.1 uncultured Halobacteriales archaeon
CAGCCCCGTCCCGCAGATAGCCAAGGACGAGCGTTGCATCGGTCACGGTCGGTGCTGTCCCGCCTCGCCCGAAACACGCCGGGCCAGGGTCAGCGCCGGCACTCTCCGGCCCGACATGAATCAATCCGCCAGGGTCGACGCGCGCGACACTCCCGCCGCCCGATCCGATACTCGTGATATCGATTTTCTCGATCCCGAGCATGTGATCGCCTTCAACCGTGCTTTCTCGGCACCGGGCGATAGTGCCATCCTGGACGACACCCATATCGAGACTTGTCCCGCCCATGTCCAACGCAATCACATCATTCTCACCGAGCACATCCGCCGTAATCGCGGCAGCAGCGACCGGAAACATCGTCGGCCCGGCATCGACTAACCAAATCGGGATCTGAATGATTTCCGGGATGTGCATGACGCCGCCGTTCGCCGTCATCACCAACACGTCATTCGAAAATCCCCGTGCGTTCAACCGCGTTTCTAGTTCGGTTAGGTAACTTTCTACGAGGTTCGACAGCGATGCGTTGATCGCTGTGGCCGACGCCCGGCGGTATTCACGGATGATGGGGCACACGTGAGCGCTCATCGAGACGTCAATCGATGGGGCGTGCTGTTCGAACAACTCGACAACTCGCCGTTCATGCGCGTCGTTCATCTGACTCCACAACAACGACACCCCAACAGCTTGCACTCCTCGGTCCGTGATGGTCTCGATTACCTCAAGGACCGCGTCCTCATCGAGCGGTGTCTCAACTGTGCCTTCCGCTGTCATTCGCTCGGGGACCCCGAAGGTCAACGACCGCGGGACATATGGTGTCGGATAATCCTTGTCCCATTCGTAGGGATTTGCCTTCCCGCCTTCTCTGAGGGCAAGCGTATCTCGAAACCCCTCGGTACATACTAGGGCTGTTTTTGCGACTGTGCCCTCGATGATTGCGTTCGTCGCGATCGTGGTCCCATGGATCAACCGATCCGTTCGTTCCAATACTGTTTCCACAGATAGCCCCAGTTCGGTTGCGGTCTGTTCGATTGCGGCAAAAAACCCGTCCACCGGGGCGGATGGCGTCGAGGGGACTTTCACTGATACTGACCGATCATCACGTGAAACGAGATATGCGTCCGTGAACGTCCCCCCGATATCGACGCATATCTCGTACGTCATCGAGTTGTCCTCCCGCGACTGGCCAGTTAGCCATTACGAAACGCACCCTCCTAGCCGCCGTGTTCGAGTGGACCGAAACGCCCATGAGGCCGTTCCGTATTGATCACGCTCAATGACTACCTCGGCGGTCGATCGATTCGACACCGATCCATATGATATGACGGTCCTCTCGAAACAATTCGAATCGATTACCCGGGAAATGACGCGTGTTCTCTTGAAATCTGCTCGATCGGGCGTCATCAATACCGCCCGAGACTTCTCATCGGCCATCACTCGCTACGACAGCCGGCAGTTCATGATCGACGAAGGGCTCCCGATCCACGTCGGGAACGTCCACCTCATTCCCGAATACACGCTCGATAAATTCGACGACATCGAGCCTGGGGACTGCTTCCTTACCAATTCGCCGTACGCGGGGAACACGCATCACGCGGACTACACCCTCCATGCTCCTGTGTTCATCAACGACGAACCGGTATTTTGGACAATTAGTCGTGCCCATCAAGCCGATGTCGGCGCTCCCATTCCCTCCACGTATCTCGGTGACGCAGAAACCATCTACGAAGAAGGCCCGCACTTTCCCGCTCTCCGGATCCAACGCGACTACGCCGACAATGAAGATATCGTCCGGATGATCAAACTCAACCTCCGATCCGGGACCGACCAGTGGTATGGAGATTACCGCGCGCAAGTAGCCGCCGTCCGCGCCGGCGAAAACGCCATTCAAGATCTCACCAATGAATACGACATCGAGACTATCACGCAATTTGCAGACGATTGGATCGCGTACGGGAACGCGATGATGCGCCACGAAATCGCGCAACTCCCGCATGACGATATAACGTACACGTCTTATCACGATCCCATCCCGACCGTGACCACCGAACCAATTCCCATCACGGTCAAGCTCGCTATTCGCCCCGGTGAAGAACGAATCTCGGTGGATCTCACTGATAACCCAGAAACCATCGCTGGTGGGTATAATCTCTCGAAAGCCACCACTATCGCTGCCGTGTACGGCGGTATATTCCATAACCTCAGCTCTGATCTCCCCCATAATCACGGGAGCATCGAACGGATCGAGATCACCATGGATTCCGGACGGATAGTCGGCGAACCCGATTACCCGGTTGGGACCGCAGTCGCCACCACGAACATCGCGGGCGTCCTCCTCAACGCTGTCCAAGCCGGCTTCGGCGAACTCGGAGAACCATTTGGCATGGCAGAAGGGACGACGAACTCTGGTGGCTGCGGTCCGGTTATTTCTGGGACCGACTCACGCCGCAACAATTCTTCCTTCGTTAATCAACTCATTTTCTCCGCTGGCGGCGCACCGGGTGTCTACGGTCACGATGGGTGGCTCACTTACAGCTCGAACGTCTCATCAGCGGTCACTCGACGTGACAGCATTGAACTCGCCGAACAAAAATACCCAATACTAATTGGCAAACACGAATTCACACCCGACACCGCCGGCGCCGGCAAATGGCGCGGGGCCCCAGGTGTTTGCACCACGTATCATGCGCGTTCCGATCCGGTCACATTTACGTATCTGTGGGGCGACGGACACCAGTGTCCCCCTCTTGGCATTCTCGGTGGCCAATCCGGTGCACCAGCCTCACTAGAAAAACAACGTTCCGATGGGACTGTCGTCTCCCTTGACGATCCTTCTGATCATCCGGTCACGCTCGCTCCCGGCGAAACCCTCATTACACACAAACCCGGGGGTGGCGGGTACGGTGATCCCACCGATCGATCACATACTCTCTTTAAACGTGACGTTGAGGACGGGATCGTTTCGAAAGAGACCGCCGTCGATACCTACGAAATCGACCTAGACAATCTCGAAAACTAATACGACTTTTGGCGCTCAATACCCTCGCTGGTAGACCGGATCCGAAACACGCCCGGGGTTCCACTTCCTCGGGGTGGGAATTCAGTACTAGTGGGAGTGGGGGCAGCCCAATGCTTATTCAGCCCGCTAGCTTGTTTTACGTAATGACTCTGTTCCGGAAAGCCGGGAAGAAATTCGAAGAAACGAAACGATCGTTCATGACTGGGAACCAATCGGAGTACGTCTGTCGGTCCTGCGAGGAACGAGTACAAGAGAATTATGAGTACTGTCCCCATTGCGGTGACGAATCAATCGAACCAATCGAGTAACACGTCGTAATTGTTCTTTTCGACGCACGAAGCAGCCAGCCACTATTCACCGATCACATTCAAGTTTAATAGTGGTCTCGCGGGGTTTTGCCAACGATCTCCTGTAACTTATTTGTTACTTCTACCCGTTGGTGGCTCCAATAACGAGTCATTAGAGTAATTTCATTCGATGGTAATTGGCGAGCACTCAATTTAATGGGTGATTATTTCGGTTGGCTTGTATCAAATGTTTATAAAAATCCTTTTTCTACAGGTGGTAGTCTGTATAGAGGAATTCGTGAGTTCTAATTATAGCACAAACGTTGTAACCGGTAGTGTAACCTATGCGGAAACGGGCAAACCAGTCACTGGCGTGATCGTTGAGATTATTGACGATGATCTATTCATTGATGACCCAATAGCAAGTGGGATCACTGACGAATCGGGGGACTATCGGATTGAGTACAATTTGGAGGATTTCCAGGATATTGCAGAGAAACACTTGGATCGCGTGATCGAAGGCCGCCCGGATATCTATGTAGAGGTGAGAACCGAAGACGGCTCTCTTCTGAAAACTACGAAAGATGCTCCCATTCGAGAAGTCGATCGTGAAGCCACTATTGATGTCACGATTCCAGGGCACGGGCCCGAAGATACTACTCGAGACGACTCCAGCAGCACTCTTCCAACGGATGAACCCTCGATTTTCGATCCGGCTACGGAGATTGAATACCTGGATGAGTCGAGGGTGATTAAGCTCGTGAAGTTGAGTACCCCGAATGTCACGGTCGGTACTCCTGTTTCGGTAACCGTTGTTCTCGACCCTGAGGAAATCGGCGAGGATACGGTTCCGTCAATCAATGGGGTCCCTGGGTCGACGCATACGTTGCAGTTTTCTGAACCAGGTGAAAAACGAATCCACGTTGCGGCGTTTACGCTCCACGAGGGGCAGCAAAAAACAATTGATCATCGATCGATCACTGTCGATGTCGATGACCAAGCGGTGGCGGACACGGGAGAGGCATTCCAGCCGATTATTGAAACCCAGCAAGTCCCCGGTGAGGGGCTTTCTGTTGAATTTTCTGTTTCGAACGCCGATGACTATCCAGAAGATGATGGTGTGTATGTGTGGGACATCAATGATGAGCAACAGGTGGTGACAGAGACACCCAGGCTTCAACACGATTTTAGTGAGAGTCTTGAGGCGGACTCACCGTTTACCACTGATACTGTCAGTGTGCAGGTGCAGTCCGATTCTGTCACTGGTGCGAATCTCGGGAAACGGTCCGTTGGCAATTGGAATCAGGATCATTTGAATCAACTTCAGGGTGTGATTGAACTCACGATGGTTGGGACACCCGAAGTCGTCCGTGAGGGGGACAACTTTGTGCTCTCGTATGAACTAGAAAATCCTGGTTCTGTCGAGGTTGATATCGAGTCCCGACAACTCGAATATTTGACCGTCAACGATGATGAGTCGTCACCGGCATTTTTGATGATCGCGTGGCCTGAGCCCTCGCCGCTTCGGGAACCCGAACCGGTGTCGTTTTCCATTCCAGCTGGTGATTCAGTCACTCGAGAGTTCGAGGTGCCGGTGAGTGATGCACCTCCGGATATGTTTGGTATCGGGCTCCATTTCTATGGAACGGCGACTGTGAGCAATACGGCGAGTTATGGGCCGTCAATTCGCGTGTCGGAGCTAGAAGTATTTGGGAATGTGTACGCGGAGCGTCGGTATAACCATCCGTTGGCGATTCCGATAGAGGATCCGGATTTGCTCGATATGCTTGATAATGTTGATGCGGTGTTGCCGGATGGGTTATTGAATACCCCCGTATCCATCCCGGATCTCATTGGGGATACATCGGTGTTGCCTGATGGGTGTCCGCCGCCGGGTAAACCACGCGTCCGGAAGAGTCTCGATGCTGTTGATAAGCATGCGGTTCTCGAGAAACTCCCGAAAGTGTCATCGCATCGTGAGGACCAGGTCGTAGATTCAACGCGGAAGCCGGTGAGCGATGGCGGGATTGCGGCTGAGATCCCGGATTCGGAGAACGCGTCGGAGGGCGATATGTGCTTGCCATTCCAAGATCCGCCGGAAGAGGGGATGGCGTGCCAGTTGACTGATGAGTTCGAGAAGGTCTATATTCCTGGTCGGATTTTGAACGCTCGGAAAGGCGATGTGATTCTTTCGCCCGGGAGTGGGAGTGCAATCGCTGAATTATTGAAACAAGTCGACCCGATGGAAATTTACTCGCACAGTGGGATTATGACGGAGGATCACCTAGAGATCCGGCACTCGACGGCATCCTCGAAGTGGTTGGGTAACCAGACGGCTGGCTCGTTCCTTGGGAACGAAGGGACTGAGGGGTTGGATCCGATTGCGTTGAAGTATGCGTGGCCGGGAACGATTACGCAGTCGGTTGAGGATGCCTATGAGGGCGGTTCGATGGAGGGGCCTGATGGGGAGAATTATGAAGTCAGTGGGTTTACGAGTGAGATCAGTTCCACGCAAGCCACTGGGAATGTGTGGCCTGAAGTCGTCAAACCGGATCCGAGACGGGAATATGAGATCTCGAATCTCCGGGATACGCTGAATGAAGTTGCTGACAAGGCGCTTGGTATTGATGGGCATTATCGGTTCTATGCGTATACGGATGCTGCTGAGGCGTTCACTCTTGCAACGACTGATGATTGGATGGATGAACCGTATGATAAAGATGCGTGGTGGGATGAGACGTACGGGACGGTTTGTTCGTCCCTTATTTGGGGGGCAGTCCGACAGTTGGAGGATCCCCCGAATCTGGAGATGGAAGACCAGCCTTTGACGAGCGCTGATTTGGAGTCTGATGATGATGGTGCGACTGTGGTTGACGATACTGAGGATGGGTTGTATTATTACTATGCGGACGAGCGGAAGAACGCGGCTCAATGGCTGTACGATCATTTTTATGGGATTGCCGAGGAGGAAAGCGGATTTCTGGGGAAGGTTTTAACGGATGCGCCGGATGATGTCGCGAATCAGATTACGAATACCTTCGCGTCTGATTGGAGTGGTGTGAATGATGCTGGTGATCATTCAAAGGACTCAGATAAATGGCAATCCCCGGGTGGCGGGAACGCGGTAAGCCCGGATACGATCCGGAATTATTGGGATGCCCCATCGATCGAGGACGGTGAACTCCAAGGATTGTATGGGCATCATGAGCGGTTGGTGTATCGGCCAGGCCGGATTGAGGAGCGCCGGGTGCACCGGTGGAAACGGGTTGAGCCGGAAGATGCAACGTTAGATGTGACGGTAACGTATGATGGTGATACCGTCGATTATGCGACGGTTGATGTTGGTGGGGAGACCACGCAAACGGATCAGTCGGGCGAAGCTTCTGTCGAACGTGACCCAGGAGAGTACTACGTGCATGCCCAGAAGATGGTTGACGGGTGGCATCTTTCGAAGAAGAAAGTAGTGAATCTCGACCCCGGAGCAGCAGAATCGGTGACGCTTGATCTTGAGCGACCTGATGAAATGTTCCGGTTAATCGGCGCGTCCGGGACGATGAAACTATTGGATGATGATTGGGGTAACAACCCCACACAAAAGAAACCGTTAACCCCGAAACTTGTCCAGATGGGCCCGCAACGAGATGAGAAATCACTCCATTGGAGCCAGACGGTCGACGGTGAAGTCACGGGCAAGATCCATATGGATCTTGAATGGCAACCGAACGCTGACGTATCTATTGATATTGAGATGGAACTCTATCAGAACGGAAACGAAGAACTTGATTATAGTTTGTCGGGAACGATCCCGCGGGACGGCTGGTATGAATTCTGGGGTGAACTTAAATCAGGCGGCATTGATAACCCCCACGCATGGTTTGACGGGACCGTCGAAAACGACCCCTCACCAACCTAACTCCGTCTAGTCCAATACCCTGACAATACGTTCCCTCGTTGCGGTCTTGTTCTTAGACCGATTGGAAGAACCCCGTGATATCAAATTCTGTAAGTCCAGTAGAGACATCTAGCTTTGTCCTGCTCCTTCGATCCCGTGTGAACGGCTCGCGCTCTACTGTAACACGATGCCATCATTTGTGGCAATAGCCACCGGATCCACCTTGCTCCAAAAATCGCGTTCTTGATCACTCACTCTACCATCCAAAAATACGCACAAACCAAGAATAAAACACTAATAAACAACTTGCCACACTGCCGAGCTTCCATTCGGTGCTGCGGGAGGGGGAACAATTTATTATTTCTCTACGAATTTTTGGTGTACGAGATGGATCGTATCGATTGGGGTGAATTTCGAAAGGGGATCATGGAAACCCAACGGTACGTTTTATCTCATCATCCTGATGAAGAGTGGGATTGTTGTTACGCTCCTACTATCTATGGAAGACAGTTTCATATTTGCGCACGGTGTTCCGGGATTTATCCCGGCATATTGCTCGGAATCATCGCCTACCTAAGTGGGTTTCTGACACCGTTGAATTGGCTGGTGGTCTTGGTTTTCCCAGTTCCGGCATTGTTTGATTGGTGGCTATCAATTACGGGTTTATTTGAGGGTTGGAATCCTCTCCGTACGTTAACCGGAGGTCTCCTTGGGGTTGCCTATGGTCTTGGGCTCGGGATTTTTTTGGGGCAAGGTGAACTCTGGATTCTCGGCGTCGGTCTCTTGTATGGAGTTACGGCGGGTAGCTTACTGTATCTTTACCGGGATAGGTTGCTGGATAATAGCTGATTCTGTTTGGTACGGTGGATTTAATGGGATGGGTGGTGCACGAGTATACATGTCAACTAACGATGATGACGCCGTAGATCCTGATGACACTACTGGACGGAATGATGATCCGGGACCCGATGAACAATATTGTTCAAGTTGTGGAGAGATCATCAAAAAAGAGGCAGAAATCTGTCCCCACTGTGGCGTTCGCCAAAAACCAGCACCAGGCGGGCCAACCGGGTCGAAAGACCGGGTGACAGCGGGCGTCCTCGCACTCTTACTGGGCGGGATAGGGGCCCATAAATTCTATCTCGGTCAAACCGGATTAGGTATTCTGTATTTATGTTTCTCGTGGACGCTTGTGCCGGCGCTCGTCGGATTTATTGAGGGAATTCTCTATCTGACAAAAACCGATGAGGAGTTCTACCAGAAGTATGTGAATGACTAAATTACCATGCCAAGAAGTAAGGACTCGGATGAGGTTTTTTGCACCTCGTGTGGTGAACCAATAAAAAAAGAAGCAGAGATTTGCCCGCATTGTGGTGTCCGAAATAAAAATGTAATTCAGTCACAACGTTCTAGTGGGCAATCGGGTCAACAACAGGCAGCTTCAGTTTCCTCGAATTGGTGGTACGGTGTCGCTGGCGGAACAGTGCTGTGGGTGTTGCTCGTGGTGCTCGTCGGCGTGGACCCAAGCCCACCGTATGATGCCTTTCTTGGGTTTCTTTTAGTGCTCGCTTGGATCGGATTACCATTGGCAGCCTATTTCGACATGCAGTATGTGCGAACTCACAGCAACTGGCAACCAAATATCGCCCTCTGGGTCATCGCCCTCGCGATTTGGTTTCTGAATATACTCTTCGGCGCAGTTTACCTCATCAGACGACACGAAAATCTCGATATCCCCTAATAATCATGTTGTCATGAAAAAATGGTTTCTTTGCGGACCAAGGTCATCTAGTTTACAGAAATAATCAGATAATAAATTACTCTTGGGTCATCGAGAGAGGTAGGAGTGGTCACCTAGCTCCAACGGGGGGTGTTTAGCGGGTGAAAATTCTCAGAGTATAACCTCTTCCATGATGGGACGTTTGATAGTGGAGGGTATGCTCTGCATGACCCCGGTCCCAGCTTGTAACGGTTTGTTCCGATTAGACTTGAGCAATGTGCGTGTTATTAGCACACCATATTTTTATTAGAGCGATAAGCAAATCAGGGGGGTATGGGGACAGAACAAGCGACAGGTGGGATTTCGCTGGATGAACTTGAGTATGTGATCGATGCTGATGCGCATGTCCGAGAAAATATCACTGATATCGCTCCGTATCTCGACGATGGTGTGGAAAAATTCGTGGACCGATCGAGCAACCCGTCATTTGGGTTATTTTCTACGTCGAAAGCAACCCCGAGTCGATTTGAGTACGGGGCAATATATGGGTTTGAGCCGGATGAGCCCGAACACTATTCGTTGGAAAACAAACTCGATGAGTTCGAGGATTTTGATCTCGATTACGCGTTGACACTCACCAACCTTCTGAGCCTTAATACCGTGAATAACGATCAAATCGCAGTGGGCCTCGCCAGGGGATATAATCGATGGCTTGTTGATACGTATCTGTCGCATGAGAAAATTAAGGGCGGGATTATGGTGGCGCCGCAACGACCGGATTTGGCAGCGGAAGAAATCGACACTTGGGCCGATCACGATGACATGGTAGCAGCGGGCGTTCCGGCGTCGGGGCTTACTCACCTCCCCGGACATTACTCATATGATCCGATTTACGAAGCGGCTCGGGACAATGATCTTCCGGTTGTATTTCACCCTTCGTCTGGAGCGATGGCGATGGATTTCCCGAATCTCTATCGGCGGTGTCAAACCGAAACCATTCAACACATGATGGGGCATCCGTTTTCGAATATGGCGTGTTTCACGTCCCTCATGTTCGAAGGCACCCCAGCGAAATTCCCCGAAGTGAACTTCGTATTCCAGGAGGCTGGACTCGGGTGGGGGCCGTTCATGAAGCTCCGGCTTGACGATCATTACCTCGAACGCGCAGAAGAAATCCCCTACCTAACTAAACTCCCGAGCGAGTACATGCAAGAGCAGTTCTCGTTTACGACCCAACCACTCGGGCATACGGAGCAGAATCAGCAACAGATTGCGTGGCTCGTCGACATGGTCGGGTCGGAATCGGTGATGTACTCGGCTGATCTCCCCCACGTTGATTTTGACCCACCGAATGAGTTATTTGATCGAATCAAATCATACTTCGATCGCGATGATCTAAACAACATTATGGGCGGGAATGCAGCTCGTGTCTTCGGGTTATGACTAATTTAAATCGCTATGAAATCGGGACGACCGACCAACTCCCAAGTGATGGCTCTCGAATTATAACTGAGGTTGAAGGCATCGAAATCGCGGTCTTTCGATTAGACGATGAGTTTCATGCAATCGCCAATCACTGTATCCACCAAGCTGGCCCGCTTTGTGAAGGACCAGTGACTGGGCGACTAGAAATCCCAGAGGGAGAGTGGATGTGGCAATACGACGACACCGAATCCATTATTGAATGCCCGTGGCACGCCTGGAAATTCGATATCACTACCGGCCAAAATATCGATAACGACCGTTACTCCGTCCCCACATATAATGTTGAAATTGAAAATTCAACCATTTACGTCGAACTGCCAACATGACCGAACGCAGTATCACAGAAAACTAATCGTTACCGTACGATCCAGTCCCTAGTAATTTGATTACATTCTCTCGATTCGGGCAGTAACTCGGCGAGAGTGTCGCTATAACAAATTTAATGCATAGTTGTGACAACTGTGTGTGCGTATGACTGACGCAGCAACCTATTCGCCGATGGGCGATGAGCACGGGATGCGAGTCGCCTTACGGGTGCACGAAGTGACGCCCGAACGGTTACGATATATCAAGCAAATCGGGGTTGATGATGTCCTCATCACCCCGGGCACGGAGAAAAACAACGACGACGTGCTCACGGTACAGGGTGATTACGCGCCGTCAGTGGATGAGTTACTCGAAATGAAACACCGGATCGAGGATGCAAACCTCCGCCTCCTCGGCATCAACTCCCTAGACCGCGTTGGGCGGCACGACAAAATTCTCTTAGGGAGGCCTGGCGCTGACGAGCAGCTCGAGATGATGAAAACCCTCATTAAGAATATGGGCGAAGCCGACTACCCCGTTCTCGGGTTACTCTGGAATGTAGTTGATGTCCCAGATTCCCTCGATTTCGCTGCTGATCACATGGGCCAAGACGACATCTTCATCGAGAACGCCTCCTTCAAAGCCATCCTCCGCGGCGGCGCCATCGGCGCCGGTGTTGACTTGACCGCAGTGGACGATTACACCGAACCCATTGATTTCGTCGGCCGCGAATACTCCGAATCCGAGTTACTCGACAATTACGAACACTTCCTGAACGAAGTAATCCCAATCGCCGAAGACGCAGGCGTCTACTTGGGTGTCCACCCCGATGATCCACCAGTCGTCGAACAACTCGGCGGCACCTACCGCTTATTCAGAGATTTCGAATCCCACAAAAAGGCGCTAAACTTGTACCCAAGCGACCACCATGGACTCCGATTAGGACTAGGCGTGTTTTCCGAAATGCCTGACGAAGATGTCTATGAAGTCGTTCAGTATTTTGCGGAGCACGAAAAAATCCTGTTTCTTCACTTCCGGGATGTCCGGGGTAACTTTCCTACGTTCCACGAAACCTTCCATGACGATCCGGAATCAAATTTTGATCAACAGAAAATGATTCAATTGCTGAATGAGGTTGGTTATTCCGGAGTTATTGTCCCGAATCATTACCCCGTTCTAGAAGGCGACACCGCATTCCAACATCGCTCAAAGGCGTATGCATGCGGGTATTTGAACGGACTTATTTCAACCATTCAATAAGAATTCTTCCTGAAACCAATCTAATGTGCCCGGATTCCCCCTCTTTATTGGCAGTGTCTATCCGCCAATTGTCCTCATGTCTAGCCAAAAAACAAATACTGGTTACTATCTAGCTCCGTTCAGCAACCGAAATATAGAGAGCGTAATTGTCAGTTAGTTCTTCAGTTTCTCGGTCTTCGGTTTGTTGCAAATTGAGTTCCACTCGAGTATTAGCATCTTCAAAATCAAGCAGGGGTTTCAATAGACTCCCGGCAGTTTCGATAAAATCGGGTCCACCGGTAAGCCGAACGTCCGAGATTTCAGTTGGATACGTACTCCCAGTAAACCCAGCTGGTTTCTCAACAACAGCCTCCTTTAACTCGTTGTCACTCGCTTTCTCGAGACTCTCCAACCACTGCATCGCATCGCGTTTCCGGACATGCCCAGAATCAGTCGTTGGGAGATTATCAAGATCAGTCATGTAACACCATTCAGGCTCGATACCACTTCAACTCTCACCAACCAAGAAACCATTCCCCAACTTGACGGTCCGCGGGATTCTCTCGATCAGCTAGCAATTGATGGAAATGACGGGGGACAGATTTTTTGCCGCCAAAATATGCGACCGCCGATCTGTCGTGGTTGTGCCATAACTTCAAACCAGATCGGTGCGAAGCATGCCCTCACGATGGATGAATCGGCTGTCTTTGGGCATGTTGTCGATGAACTCGATGCCCGCGGGTACCAGCCGCTCGTCCATGTACCGGGATCACATCAGGAGACGTATGCGGATATCCTGAACCGGTGTGAGTCGCATCAGATTACGATCGGGGGTCGGTACCCCGACGTTCTTGGGTTCACAAATGCTGATCGTGTGTTCGCGGTCGAAGTGAAGGGGTCGGGCGGGTTGCTTCGAGGGATTGGACAGGCATTGACGTACCAGCAAGGAGCTCATGTGTCATTTCTTGCGGCGGCTGAGGACACCGTGACGCAGCATTCGGATTTACTGCGGTCGAAGGGCGTTGGAGTGATCGGGGCGACGGAGAACGGCGTGATGACGTGGTCGAGCCCGCCTGTCTCTGAATCCCACGAGCAGGTCGTCGATATTGAAGGACAACTTTCAGTTCGGCTTCGACGGAGCGATATTGGTGGGGATATTGCAAGTTTATCGCTAGTGCAGCCGCTGAACTATCTTGCCCCCGTCATCGCTGTTGAGCAGCACGGACCGTTGGCTGGTGATGTACTAGTAGATTTACTGGCTGACGAGTACGGCTTCGGCGCTGGAAACAGCGCCCGGCAAGGTGCAACGACGTTGGGGTTGTTACTCAATGGTGACCGATATGAACTGACGGATCAGGGTGAGCTGGCGGTAGCGGTACTTCATGGGTTCGGGATTACGACGTTACAAGAGCTTGCTGCGGGGAAACGTTCGGTTGGCCGGTCTACTGTGGTTGAGGAGCACCAACCGCTTGCGATTCTGCTGAGGAACTGTTATGAGCGGCACCCGGAAATTCGGTTGCTGCTTGATGCGTTACGGAAAGAAGGCCCGCGGATTCACTTCCCGGACTTGCTCCGCAGATTGGTGCACGAATACCCGAACGTCTTCTTAAACACATTCTGTACCGGATCAGGCCGAACCCGAGCTCGTGAACTAATCGAAGCCGGCCGTACAACACGAATCTACAAAGAGGAAGCCGTCTGGAAAGATATCATTCGGACAAATGTGTTGTTTAATTTCGTCCAACAGCTCAAACACATTGGAATCCTCGCCGCGGAAACACGGAGTCACAGCGGCCCAATCAGCGAATACGAAGCTCAAGCGAAACCATGGATTCTAGCTAACAATAGCGATTGAGTACTGAGTAGGGAAATTCTGGCTGATCTCGAAGTAACAACCCACTACTTGGCTGACGTTCAGCGACGCAAACTTTTGGTCGCGTTGTTGGAACATAATCCGCAAGACAATGCCCAGTCGTTATCGCTGACTCTGAGAATTAAGCTGATGCCGTCGACCGCCTCGGGGCATGCAGCATTCCCACCTCCCGAAGTTAACCGAGTATGGGTTTGTTGAGTGGAATGAGGAAAACCACGAGGTAATGAACGGGCCGAACTCCGACGAGATTAGTCCACTGCGTTAACTGCTGGATGACGATAAAACGAGTTTCCCGCTGGCTGGTTGGAATTAACTCACGGTGTCTCTGCAACCTGTACTGACCGATTCAATTTCCCCTGATCCAAGGAGCGGTGTGTGCAAGACATGCACGTTGTATGCACCGCGAGCCATTGTATTATTCATTTGATATATTCAGTAGATACTGACTAGTGTGATTCTCTGCCTCATTGTTAAGGAGCGGATTTTCGCCCGGCAGCATGAGCGTCACTATCGCCTAACAGACCCCGGTTCAGGTAACGGTCTTTACATTACTACTTCCGTATGTACCTGCATGGGAGAGCTTCCAGACGACTTTAAACCAGATTCACCCGAAGAACGCGAGATTGGTGGTGAGGCCGCGCGAGATCGGTCTGATTTCCTCTCACTTATGGGGCACCTCTATCGCGGTGAACTCGGTCGGACGACATCTTGGCGCACTCGAATCGACAGGACGACGAACTGGGCGGTCGTGTTGACCGCGACGTTACTTACGTGGGCATTCTCAGCAGATTCGCGTCCGCATTACGTCTTGCTTGGAGGGATGGGGATGGTTACCGTCTTTTTAGGGATCGAGGCGCGGCGATACCGCATGTACGATATCTGGCGTTCACGGGTTCGACTCCTGGAAGAGAACGTCTTTGCAAACGCACTTGAGCCGGTGGGTGTCGAGCAGTCGAACTGGCGTGAACTTCTGAGTGAAGATCTCCGTGAGCCGACACTCAAAACGCCGACGATGGAAGCGGTTGCCCGCCGGCTCCGACGCGTTTATTTCCCCTTGTTATCCATCCTGGGTGGCGCCTGGGGCATCCGACTCACCGTGTTTACGCCACCGCCATCCGGAGTCGTCAGAACCGCTGCTGTCGGTAGAATACCCGGCGAAGTCATTCTGCTGATTGTCGGGCTGGTCTATGGGAGTGCACTCCTGCTCACGTTCTGGCCGTGGCAACGGCAGGCGAAAGGTGAATTGCAATCACAAATTCCTTCCGACGGGTGGAAATAATCGGCTGAGACAGCAGGTAGTCTGATCGTCTGCTCTATATGCGCGATGGACCCATCACAAGGTATTGTGTGGGGATTTAGATAACCCTGTTTCAGTACGTTCAGTGAAAGCAAGTTGCGGGCGGGGTTCAGAACGAATCATGCCCCACTCAGTTCAGCGTGTCAGCACTATTCATCAGGTTTCGCGGACCTCGGAGGGTCTCCAGCCCCTTCGCAAACGGCTTCACGGCGATCAAGATTATGAACGCCGAGTACGCGAACATTACGAGCACCGCACCACTGCGACGTGACCGCGACAACCCCTGTAAATACCCCGGGACCCCCCAACTGGGGTTCGTGGGTCGTCTCCCCCCGAAGGATAACAACGACGTAAGCAGCGTACAGGCTAATCAGAATATTCGCGTCGAGCGCGTCCGAAACCGCCACCAAACGGGATGAACATGGCGTACACCGTCGCTGCACCGAGAAACAGGATCTCTATACTGATCCAGGTTTCGAGTTGCACCATATCCCGA
>CAZITY010000047.1:0-15299 GCA_964542445.1 uncultured Halobacteriales archaeon
TGTGTCGTAGATAGCGAAAACAACGGTGACAGCGTAGTCGCCTAATTCGTCGGTTTCAACGATTCGGTTTGCTCTGCTATCGAATTCCCAGTCTCGGAGGTCGATCGCCGAATCTAAGCCCTGCGTGATTTCAGCTTTCGCTCGTTCTCGTGATTCGTTTTCGTGTGTTTCGATGAACACACCGCCTTTCTCACCGACTGCCCATCCGAGGCCGGCCGTAGCTGTATTCCCGGCGGTGATTGTTTTGGCTTCAACGACCCGGAGCTGCCCGCCGATCGGTCCGAGATCCTGTGCAGTGCCTAATTCAACCACGCGGTAGGTTGGCGGTACGACTGAGGAGAGCGTAATGAGGTTATAATTATGGACGCCTGCGTCGGCCAAGGCGGTATCGTACGCAGCGAGTTCAGTTGGCCCACTCCCCGTTCCCCAAACCACTTGGATTGCCTTCCGGCGACCAGTTCCCATGAGCTCGTTCTAGTAGAACGCTGGGGTACCGTTACTTGAAATGATCGTACTTGGACCGCCTTCATCTGAGAGTTTCTGAATGCCGTTCCGGAAATCTTGCATCGTGATTTCGGTGCGGTCATCGCGGATACTAAACAACCCTGATTCCGTACAGATCGCTTTGATATCAGCCCCACTCAGCCCCTCGGTGAGTTCCCCTAGTTTCTCAAAATCGACGTCCGAAGCGATATTCATATTCCGCGTGTGAATCTTGAAAATATCGCTTCTGGCCTCTTCCTCTGGAAGGGTAACTTCGATTAATCGGTCAAACCGGCCCGGGCGTAAGATGGCCTCATCGAGCATGTCAAATCGGTTGGTCGCCGCAATTAACCGAATATTCCCCCGGGTATCGAACCCATCCATATTCGCTAAGAGCTGCATCATAGTCCGTTGGACTTCGGCGTCACCGCTGGTTTTCGAATCCGTGCGTTTCGACGCGATCGCATCGATCTCATCAATAAACACGATGGCGGGTTCGCGATCTTCGGCGAGTTGGAATAAGTCACGAACAAGCCGCGCTCCCTCCCCGATGAATTTATGGACGAGTTCACTCCCAGCAAGTTTGATGAACGTCGCGTTAGTATGGTTCGCCACCGCCTTTGCAAGCATTGTTTTTCCTGTCCCCGGCGGGCCATACAGTAGCAGGCCAGCTGGCGGTTCAATACCAACATCAGCAAACATATCAGGTGATTCGAGTGGGAATTCTACGGTTTCCCGAACGTCCCGGATTTGTTCTTCAAGTCCCCCAATATCTTCATAGCGAACGTCCGGAGATTCAGTGATTTCCATCGCC
This sequence comes from uncultured Halobacteriales archaeon, assembly GCA_964542445.1. GTDB lineage: Archaea > Halobacteriota > Halobacteria > Halobacteriales > Hikarchaeaceae > CAZITY01. Next base: position 1,298 of record CAZITY010000047.1, read on the forward strand.
TGCGCGCGTGAATCAGTTTCATCCTCAAGGATGCCCTGGATACTGAACGAATCGTTAACAGCGACGCGTGCACCCGGATCGATCTGTTCACTGATCGAGTCCGTCATCGGTGTCACGATTTCTTGATTATTTCCGTGTTGTTTTACCACAAGTTCATCATCGAGGATTTCCTCTACGGTTGCGATGTATAACGATGCTGTTTTGAGGGTTTCGTTCTCTCGTTCAAGCTTCTCAACCCGCTCTTGTAACCCCTCTCGTTGCTCTTTGGCTTGTTCTAGCCGGTCCGATAATTCATCGTGTACGGTTAGAATCTGTGCATAGTGCTCTCTGAGGGCATCTAACCGTTCAGAATCGGTCATATTCGGGTCCAATTCCAACCGGGGGCGATCTGGAATTGAGGGGCTACGGGACATCAACTATTCATTGCTAAGAATGGTCGGTAGAAGTGTCTTTTGGGTTCCCAACCCAACTGAAAATATACTTGGATTGACTCCAGAAGTCATAGTGAATCATCACTGAGTTGTATTCTAACGGAACCGTTAACAATCACCCAATCATCTCGTCTAGATGCGGGCCGGTGGGGTAGCTTGGTATCCTTCGGCCTTCGGGTGGCCGTAACCGCGATTCAAATTCGCGCCGGCCCATAGGATTTTCACAGTATTGATATGGATGGTGTCTGATTAGTACGACTCTTGGAATAATACCGACGGCTAGAGGGCGAAGAAATAACGGGTCTTAGGTAACGGTCATCGTTGGCGAATTTTACTCAAAAGTACAGGTATGCAACCGTGTTGGCTCAATTGGTAATCAATGTGTTCCAGCGACTGTTGGGGTGCCATCAAGTCGATCAGTTGGTTCGTATAAGTTGCACCAATCAGAGGTCCGTACTTCGCCTTCGACAACCGAACATGCTCCAGTAAACCCACCAGCTGGGTCTTCACAATAAAACCGGCAATTCGAGCACTGTTCTGCTCCGTCTGGATGGAATTGATAGTCGACTTCCGCTTTTGTCGCGAGATCGGCTGGTTCCCGGTGGTTACCGGCGATATCCGTACACCGTTCCAACCGATCGGGAACCTGGGGGGATCGTTCAGGGGTCTGGTTTTGTTGGGGTGTTCTGGGTTCTGATCGGGTGGTACATCCACCGAGAATTAATAATGGGACGGACGCGATATAACGGAAAAATCGCCGGCGTGTAGGCGACTTTTCCATGCATGAAACATCCGGGTAGTATCGTATTAGTTTTTTGAATGTAAATTCGGATTGATGGGGAATTACGTCGCTCAATTTTTTTCGCGTTCGGGAAACGGATGGTAATATCAGATTCCCGAGTTCGACTATTTTTGGTGATGGAATCAGGCTGTTGTAGCACTCCTACCGATTGCTCCTGGGGCTGTCGGTAATCATTACTGATAGGGTCTCATCGGTGGGGGCATGAAATTCACCAGTGAGGATCTTGTTTCGTTTGCAGAGAACATTAGATTTGACGATTTGCCTGACGATGTTGTAGACACCGCACTGGACCGTATTTTGGATACGATTGGGGTGAGTATCGCGAGTTCTTCCCAAGAGGAAATTACGGAGTTAATAGCGCTCTTTGGGGCTGATTCGAGTAACCGGCAAGCCAGTGTGTTCGGGAACCACCAAGAGACCAGCGTGGAATACGCAGCGTTATTGAATTCAGCGATGGCGCGGTGGTTGGACTTCAATGACACCTATTCAAATCAACACACCGGTACACACCCGAGTGACATTATTCCTGCATTGTTGTCGGTTGCCGAGGTAACGCAGGCATCTGGCCAGGCAGTAATTGAAGCGATCGTCATCGGGTATGAAATCCAATGTCGCGGGCTCGATACCGGGATTTTCTGGAACAACGGCTTCGATTACGCTGCGTGGGGTGCGTACGCGACGGCGCTTGGTGCGGGGAAATTATTCGAGTTATCAACCAATGAGCTCCGAGACGCGTTGGGGATTGCAGCGAATTCAAATAATGGCCTGCGAGTCGTAAGGAGTGGAGAGATATCGATGTGGAAAGGCCTCTCACAACCATACGCGATTCACAATGCAATCCAAGCGGTCCAAATGGCGGCTCGGGGAATCACTGGGCCCAAGAAAGTATTCGAAGGAGTGCCTGGAGGCGTGTTGGATTCGATAGCAACGGGTCCCGTCCTACTTGACGGGCCTGGAGAAGACGGGAAGTGGCGGATCACCGAAACGGCGATTAAACCGTATTGTTGTGGGTATGGTGCGGTTCCAGCTGTCGAAGCAACAACACGAATAATGACCAATCAAAACCTAACTGTTACTGATGTCGAAGCGGTCGAAGTTCGGGTAGTGAACCGGTTGCTTGAGACCTATGGGAGTTCGGAAAAATGGGGGCCTGACTTAACTCGAGAAACTGCTGATCATAGCCTTCCTTACTGCGTCGCGATTGCCCTCCAGGCGGGAACTGTGTACCCTGAACACTACGGAGACAACTGGCTCAAAGCCGATACTGTATATGAGTTAATGGATCGGATAAGTGTGACTGGGAGCGACGAATTAACCACATATGAGCACGATCATCCCCGAGAACTTCCCACTGAAGTCAGCATAACGGGTCCCCACAAAACGCACACGGAACGAGTGTCGACCCCATCAGGCCATCCATATAATCCCTTCAGTCACACAGAATTACACGAGAAATTTACCGCGGTAACGGACACAGAACTCACACCGAGTACACAAAACGCGATTATTGCGGAGTGCGAATCGTTATCGATGCAAGAATCAGTGGAACCCCTCCTCAAACACAGCTGAAAATCTAGTCCTTAGTGTGGAATCTCGTGGAAAAGTATCCGTCACGTTGAATCTTTCACCGGCGTAAAATACACGATAACCAGTGCAACCATTGCGAGCACGGCGAGTAAATAGAACGCTTCTTGCAACATCCCCTGATCACCGAATACCCCGATCACCGTCGGAGCAGTCGTGCCGATTAATATCCAAACGGTCCGTAACAACCCAAGGCCGCTGCCTTTGACATCGGCCGGGAGCGCTTCAGCGAGATACGTATTCACAATAACTCCATTCCCAGTGCGAGCTGCAAGGACAATCGTAATCAGCACGAGGACAACAACTCCCGACAGTACGGGCAGTGCAAACAGGCCAACGATGAATAACCCAATCGCGACGCTAAGCGTTCGCTTCGCTCCCACGGCGTCCTGAATGATTCCAGCGAGCGGTTGGAGGACAATCGCTGATAAAAAGAACACGCCAAAAACCGATGCCGCAGTTGTTGGCGCTAATCCTTTCACTTGGATGAGATACGTCGGATAAAACCCAATAAATCCCTGAAACGTGAACCCCATAAAAACCTGCACTAATGTGAACGCGAGGATATCCCGCTTGCGTATCGCTTCGACCAACCGACGAATCATCATTCTGGGAGAAAGGTCCAATAACGCCGTCGACTCAGCGGTCCGTGCCGGGACGCTCCATCGGAGAAACAAACTGACGCAAAAAAACAACGGTGCAGTAACCCAAAAGCCCCAACGCCACGTCCCGATACCAGCCAAAAACACTGCAAGTACCGGGAGGACTGAATTCCCAACGTTTCCTGCAGCCATTGTTAATCCCACCGCAGTGGCCGCTCGCTTTGAATACACGTCCGTGAACACCGTAAATCGTATCGGGCCGAATAACGCGGTTGAAAACCCGAAAATCATCGAGGCAAGAAACAACGTTTCAACCGCTTGTGCGCTGGCGACAACCATGATAGCGCCCCCCGACAGTAACGTGCTGACAACGAGGATATTCCCTTCACCATACCAATCACCAAGGAGGCCCCCAGGAAGTTGACCGAGTGCATACGCACTCCAGACAAGCGTCAGTAATAACCCGGCTAACGTAAGTGAAATCCCGAATTCTTCTTGGAGAAACGGTAAAATTGCTGGATACACTACGCGGACACCGATTGAGAGGAACCAGCCAGTCCCTATCGCAAACAGAATCCACCCATTACCATCACGCCAAAGATCACGACCGATCTTGCGGGCCTGGGCGGACACATCTACATCATCGCGTTTCACGGGCTTCTTATCCGCCTCTACTGTGGTGGGGTTATTGAAAGATTCGTGTTCCAGTAAGTCCTTCCTCTTTTTTCAAATCCATATACTTGAACCAGACGGTTGTCAGCACCAGTCGGTACATCGACCCCGCGGTTACTGATACTGAACGAATGGTCAATGATTACGAACGAAAGTTACTCATAAGCGATCGTGTGAGACCATTCACGGGGTTGAACGGTTGGGATCGTCGCAACGAAATTAATGAATTGAGCATGCCCTCATTATCCTATCGCAAACTAACGGTGGGGAAGTGCTTAGGCAATTTTGGAACACTATCACCGAGCCATGATGCGAAAAGTACTCAATACATTCTCTCTTGACACCTAGTTACTGGTTTGTTACTAGCCACTATTGTTCTACTTGACATTGAGCCGTCTTAATATATCACTATGACGACAAAACACCCGGCTGAACAACTAAAACTCATCTTTGTCATTGGGATTGGTGGATTTGCCGGATCGACCCTAAGATACTTCATCGAACTACTCGTGCCGAATTCATTGCTAGCAACTGTATTGGTGAATGTGATCGGGTGTTTCGCACTTGGGTTTGTTTTTTACCAAGGATTCTTCAGTAACTCATTCTCCCGGGCAGGACAAACACTGCTCACTACTGGCGTCATCGCGTCTTTCACGACGTATAGCACATTTATTGTTGATGTTGCTCTTGCCACCCCGTTAATCGGGGTTTTGTATATCGGATCGAGTTATTTGCTCGGGTTCTTAGCGGTTATAGTTGGTCGGATGGCTGCAAAACAGACCGCGAATAGATGGTCGGACTTCCCGGTGGTGAGAGACTAATGGATCCGGCTTATTTAGTTGGTGCCGGCGGTGCGTTAGGCGCGGTCCTCCGGTACCTTGTCGGCCAAGTTGTCCCTAGTACTGGGATCCCGTTACATACATTCATTGTGAATAGTGTCGGGAGTTTCGTTTTGGGGCTTGTTGTGTTCAGTTCAGCTGGAGATCACATCGTGTTATTCGTCGGGATCGGGATGTGTGGGTCTTTTACAACCTACTCAACGTTTTCAGTGCAAACAGTACAGTTATGGGAATCAACAAATCGGTTTCGCAGTATCGGGTATGCGCTTGGAACACTGTTCAGTAGTCTTCTTGCCGTATTGGCCGCAAAGGGAATCATCACAATGGTGCTCGGGTAAAAACAGAGAAACTACTCGAGTAGTAGAAGTATTTCGACCTATCCCTAGTCCGGCTTTTTTTGAAACGAATTGGAGAGCGGAAAATCGGTTGGTTGTTTCGGGCGTTAGCCGTAGGAACGAGACGCGTTCCACACGAGTACCCCAATGGTCGTAGCCACACTAATCGCTCCCGTAAGTGGATTAAATACGCCAGTCACCGCCGCTCCAATAGCGATGATATTATACAGTCCGGCAAGGGCATTGTTTTGTTGTAATCGGTCATGAGCAGTGTGCGCAACACGGAATATCGACTTTACGGATGCAATATCGTTATCTGCAATCGTAACATCAGCGGCGTCTGCGGCGAGTGCGGTTCCGTTCCCCATGGAGATACCGAGATCGGCGGTGGCCAGTGCCAGCGCATCGTTTGTGCCATCACCAACCATACCCACCGTCCCTTTCGTCCGAAGCTGCTCAATCGCGGCTCGTTTCCCTTCTGGTGGTACGCCAGTGAATAGATAGGTTACATTTTGAGCCGAACTAAATGGAGTAGCAGCTGGCGTTGTGTCGCCTGTGAGAATCACGATATCAATCCCATATGCTTCGATATCGGCCAGGGCGGTTTCCCAGCCGTCCCGCGGTTCATCTCCCAACACCACGATCCCCTCTGCCCACCCATTTTTCCCAACGACCACGGGAAGTAGCCCGCGATTTTCCCTGCCCGTGACGTTTTCACGAATGCTCGTCGGAACATCCCAGCCTTGGTCGTCGAAAACCGATAGGGCACCAACTAAGACATCCTCCCCATCCACTGTTCCGCCAACACCTGCACCATATGTGGTTACATTAGTGACTCGGCTTGATTCGGATTCGTTCCCATTGCTCGCCCTTATTGCGTCCGTCTGTTCGTCAGTGAATACATCGAGCCTGATCGCCCTGGCAACCGGGTGAGAAGCCCGCGTCTCGAGCAGCCCAACCGCCTCGTATAAGTCCGCAGAGAGATCCTTGTCGATAACGGACATTTCTCCCGATGTCAGCGTCCCCGTTTTGTCAAACACGAGGAAATCGACTGATCGCACCCGCTCAAAAAGTGATTCATTGAAAACCACGATGTTTCGATCCAGAGCCGCGCGAATTCCATACGCAACTGTCAACGGTGTGGAAATACCGAGTGCCCACGGAGTTCCCACGACAATTGCAAGTAATCCATAGGTAACAGCTACCCAGACGCCAGTCCCCAACCAGAGGGCAATCAATGACACTACCAGGACCCCACCAATTACGAATGGAAGAACGACCCCGGCCAGTCGATCAGCCATGCGATGAATTCCGTGACGGACGCTTTGCAATTCCCATAATTGCTGTGTTAACCGCGTAAAACTACTAGATTCACCTGGGTTTACCTCGATAGTGATTGCATTACTCCGCACGATCGATCCCCCGATCACTGAATCACCAGGGTGTTTTTCAACCGGAAACGATTCACCAGTCACCACCCGTTCATCAACCGAACTCGTCCCGTCAACAATCGTACCATCCACTGGAACTCGCTCACCTTCGCGAACAACCAACCGGTCACCCGCAACCACGTCTGTCACTGATATTTCCTCGACTGCCCCAGCCCCGTCAATCCGATTCGCTGTCGTTACTGACGAGACAGTTAGATCCGTTAATCGTTGCAATCCTCGCTTTTTGACCGCTGCTTCATAAAACGCCGCCGTGGTAACACTCGCTGCCATTACTATTGTCAGGTCGAAGAACAAATTGGTACCACCAAGGACCACCACGAGCGTACTGTAGGCATACGACCCGAGCACTGCTATGGCTACGAGTAGATCAGTGGTTGGTCGTCGCATTTTCAGACTAATATACGCGCCCCGGAGTACCGGTAACCCAGTGAAAATGAGTATCGCCCCTGTGAGGACAAAGTATAATCGTAAAAACGCGAACATCCCCTGATTGTCGAACTGGATTGCGGTAGTAAATCCCTGGAGAAATGTCCAATCGAAAAACTCGGCTAAGTGCGCCGGGTAGATAATCGCAACATACGGTAGTAACAAAAAGGCGCCGAACAACAACCCTGCAGCATACCGGAACGCAAGAAATTGCTCCGACCGCCGCTTACGAACCCCCGTCCGTTCCCGTTCAATTTGCACCGGGCTATCAATGGATTCCGCGTTATCTGGATTGCTCCGCTCGAACGCGGTATAGCCAAGTGTGCTTAACGCGTCCCGAATCGCCTCTCGAGAACTTTGATCAGGATCGTGAACAACCCGTACTGATTCTGTAATATAACTTGCTTCCGCCTCGATGACCCCGGCTTGTCGGTTCGCTATCGCTTCGAGATATTCTTCGCAGGTCACAGAGTACATGCCGTCAATCCTGAAATGCGTGCGAACAACCTCCGTCTCAGCAGTACCCGACTCTTCACTGGGTTCACGGCTCGCCTGTTCTGTAATTTGTCCCGATCGAGTCTTAGAGGGAACCCCGATTGAATCCGCTATTCCTTCACAGCCCGCTGAACAAAACTCCGAGCCGGTCACTCGACTTGTGTCGTTACCCGCGATGGGTCGGCCGCACAACCGGCATCGGTGTTCTTCCATGAGGAATATCGCCTGTCTAGTACCACCAAAGAAAGGGACCCTTGAAAGGACATCGTCAACCACCTGAACGTAACACGATCCGGTTCACAAACTGCTACCCCCAAATCGGGTGCTCTATGTCGCTGGCATCTACAACAAGTTCCATCTTGTCAACATTAATTTATCATTGCCCCTATGACACCAGCTACCCCCCGGATTGCTCGGATTGTTCGCGTTCTGAAATCATCCCTGCTGCTAAACTCTGCCAACCACCCCATACAAATCCCGCCGCCACGATAATAACCCAACAAATATACGACAAGACAATCCCGATGTAGACTCCAAGCATTCCTAATCCGATCCAAATCCCAAGGACGTAGGACCCACCAACCATGAATACGAACGCACCGGTTAACCGGGCGTAAAACGGTGTTCGGGTATCACTTGCGCCGCGAAGCGCTCCAGCCAATGGGAAGAATATTCCCATGAAGAAGGTCGAGATCGCGAAGGTCCGCGTGAACTGGACGGCATAAAACGCAGTCGTCGGGTCTTGGGTAAATACTCGAACTAACAATCGTGCCCCAAGGAACATCACGACGCCAGCGGTCGTCATTGTAATCATCCCGAAACTCAAAATGGCTTTCGCGGAGTCACGGGCTTCCAGTAATTCGCCTTCTCCCAACGTTTGTCCCACGATAATACTCGCAACGACACTGAGGGACCGGTACAGCGGACCAGTCAATTGTTGATATAACCGTCGACCGATATGGTACGCCGCGTTCGCTTCAGTACCGAACAATAGGATAATCGCGTTAAACGGAAAGTTTGCCACAGAGCTACTCATTCCCTCAGCGAAGTTCGGGAGACTGACCGAAATTAGTTGTTTCGTTACGGTGGGATTCCGGGGGAATACCAACGCAGCCGGTGTCCACGGACTCGCGATTGCCCCCGTCATCGCTATGGCTTCTACCGTTCGACTGATCGCGGTCGCAAGGCCGACACCGATTATCCCGAGTTCAGGGAAAAACCAGAGACCGAGTCCTAGGCCCACGGTCAGCGTGATGTTGATCGCATTAGAACTCCCGCGGACAATCATTGGGGTTCTCGTATCACCGGTTCCCTGTAACGCTCGCGACGCCACCAATCCGACGATCCGCATAGGGGCGGCAGCAAACACGATTGCTAAATAGATGCTCCCGAGTGCGATGACTTCGGATTCCGCGCCGAGAACCGTGATCAAAAATTGACTGAATAACAACCCGACGATGACTAGTGGAACGCCAGAAATGAACCCAAGAAGTATCGCTTGGGTGATGGCTCGGTTTCGTGTCAGTTCGGCTCCTCGTCCCGTGTCTTGGCTCGAAAGGGCAATGGCGCCGGTCCCAAGTCCTAAGCCTAATCGAAGTGGCACTTGGGCATAGAGATCTGCGAGACCCACCGCGGCGACAGCTGCCGGTGAGAAGAACCCGGTGACAATCAGATCTACTGTCCGCATCATCGTCGTCAGGACTTGTTCAACGGCGATTGGCCAGCCAAGATCGATGGTTCGCCGCCAAACTTCGCGGACGTGCTCGTCAATACCCAACATTATCAGGCTGGTACGATGATCCCCTATAAAAAATAAGTTGATGCGGGTGATCCCTACCAAATCAACACATTCGATAGGCCGTCCGGGGGGTTAGGCTTGTCGCCAACTCACTATTAATCCGGTTGAATCAAGCATGAGCGTTTCTTCGGGGCGCTAAGTCTAGTTCACTCGCTGGTTAACTTGTGATACAAGCATCGAGGTGTTTTATTCATCGGGACAGTTCTTGTTACTACATGTCGCGTAGTTCAACATCATTGCAGCGAATCCCGTGGGTTGTTAGTACGAGTATGGGGCTCGGTACTTGGCTACTTGGGTACGTGTTCACGTACTTGATTGTGGCGCCAGATATTCAGGGATCGTTTCTGCAACGAATTATTGAAGCGTTCAATGGGAATCCGGCAACGTATGAAATGGTGGGGTGGGTGTTTTTTAATGCTCACTTCGTCGATACGGTGTTTCAGAACGTACCGTTTATTGGTGGACAAACCACGTCGTTCATTGGTGGGGAAGATGGGTTTACGGCGATGTTATACTTAATTCCGATTGGGCTGTTAGTCGCGGCGGGGGTCGGGATCGCCCGGTATCAGGCTGCCGAGACGATAGATCGAGGAGCGTTCATGGGGGTTTCGGTATTTCCTGGGTATTTGTTAGGGGTACTGGGGAGTCTCTTCTTATTTGAAGTTGTTATTGGCGAGGTCACTGGTGGGCCGGCGTTGCTCTCGGGCGTCGTGTTGGCAGGACTGTTATATCCAATTATTTGTGCCGGGGTTGGTGGTGCGTTCGCCGGTATTACTGGTGGATAATGTAACTAGGGAGATTGGTTCGAGAGATGCTGCGGGCGCGATACGTAGAACAGCAATACGTCGGCTTATGTTCTTGATTGTCGAGCGGCTGAAAAGAGAATGAAGGTGGCAAATGTGACCGATCCGAAAAACAATAACGTGGCGCCGAGTGCAGGCATGCCATGCTGCCCGGTAACTTCTGGGGCACTCCGCATAAGGACAAATAACCCGCTCCCAATAAGTCCGAGAGCGAAGATTAACATACCGAGTAGTGCGGGGAGGCTTTCGAGGAATTCGGGGATGTACTTCCGTGATTGGGTGTGATTCTGGGTCGACATATATGGTTATCAAACGGTAAGTGATTAATAGGTTTTGTTCATTCAATGCCAAACACTAAATAGTTGAATTAACGTTGTTTGAGTAGTCAATAAATGTCTACTATCCTCGATGAGGGAACCGAGGCGATTTTTCGACGGCGGCTCGGGGAAACAACGGAAACATTGCTCCTCATTGACCCGACAACCCAACAAATCGAGACAGTATTTGAGACGGCGACCGAAATCGATCTACAAACCCAACTACAAGTGTTGGCCAGAGAGGATGCGTTGAAAGAGGCGTTCTCGGATTTTTTACTCGCCAGTCAAACCGCTGATTTGATTGCGGAAGGAACATTGGAGATTCGCACAACCGAATCAGTCCCGGGGAATGCGTTGGTGCTCTCCGATTCAGCGTTGTCAGTTATTGTAACTGCTGGGCCGAATACCGCAGCGCTCACGACCACTGACGGGTCGTTCGTACCTGATTCATTTCGGTATTTTTCGGGCGTGTGGGAGGACGCTGAATCGTATTCGTTACGGACGCCAGCGTTGTCGAAGATCCAGCAGTCCCTCCGTGAATCAATCGGACCAGAGGTGGAAGCAGATTTCAATACGATGGTCTATGCGCTTGATACAGCGCGGGACAGTGGAGTCGGGTTAGATGAAGTCATGATTTGTTTGCTTGTGGCTGCAAAAAATCAGGAGTTACTGTATGACATCAGCAAATGGGGGGAAGATGTTGGGATCGCGAGTAAAGCGACGTTTTCGCGGACGAAAACTGAACTTGAGAATCTCGGGATCGTTGACACGGAAAAAGTCCCGATTGAGGTCGGGCGGCCGCGATTACGGTTGAAGTTTTCGCACGAAGAATTGAAAGAGACATCGGCTGAAGAATTAGCTGGTATTGCGCTTGGGTTACTGTCATAAGAGTCAATACGGCCCCGTCTCGGGGCGTGTGAGTAGTGGTATGAATGGGTGAAATAGGTGTGATCGGGAGTGGGCCGGGGGTTCGTTCAGTGAGTGGGCTGCTTGATGAATCGGGCCACGCCCTTGTTGCGTTAGACGAGGTGCCAGCAGAACCCATGGATCGGCTCGTTGGAGTCGGAGAGGTAGGCGACCCGCTTTTCGAAGAGATTCACAACGCGGGGGTCACGGAGTGGCTGTGTGTTGAACTCGGTGGGATCGGCGGGCGGAATGTCCCAGATATCACGGCGAGCGTCACGGCCTTTGGGGAAGACCATGGGTGTTACCACTGCCTTCGGAAACGAGTCACAGCATCCCATCCGGATGCCCCCGAGAGTAGTCCGGCATCAATCCCGGAGCGAACGTCATGGATCGCCGGGGGCGCCGCTGGCGATCTGGCACTCGCCTCTCTTGAATCAGAGATCGGAGGAACGATCGTAACGCTCCCATATACTGAACGGACCTTGTTTCCTGTGCCGTTTTGTGCGTGTCATGACTCACCAAATCGGGGGCTCGAATTCGATGACAACACCCTCGATCTCGAGACGATTTCATCGCACGTGGACCCGGCAATCGATCCGGTTGTTGGGTTACTTTCTTCCATCGGGGAAGCGCATTCCTTCCCGCTTGCGTATTATTTGTCGACAATAACGGATACGACCCCGTTCAGTGACGCAGCAGCACCTGACCAAGCTGCGGGAGCGGCGGCTAATTGGACATCGGCCTTTATGAAGGCAACAGGAGAAGCGCTCGAACGGTATGGCGCTGCCTGTTATCGAACTGACTCGTTTCTAGAGGCGAGTGAGTCAGCGTTGGCAGGGACAGTGAGTCCACTTGATTTCGTGGTATCAGGCCATGCTGAATCTTACGAGCCAACCAAATCGATAGAGTGGACTCGTGGGACCGATCTGGAGTCCGGTGCGACCGTGTATGTCCCAGCTGAGTTCGTCGTGTTCCCGCCGCCGCAACAACGGTTCCGCCCAGCGATTACAACGGGGCTCGGTCTTGGGTCGTCTACTGTGGATGCGATACTGGCTGGGTTGTACGAAGTGATCGAACGAGATGCTGTAATGATCGGGTGGTACTCATCGTTTGAACCATTCGAGTTGACCGTTGATGATGAACGGATCGACACGTTGCGGAATCGTGCCCACGCCGAGAATTTAACGGTGACTATGCTATTGATGACCCTAGACATCGATGTCCCCGTGGTAACGGCGTGCGTTCATCGTGAGAACGAGTGGCCATGCTTTGCCGTCGGATCAAACGCGCACCTAGACCCCTCGACCGCTGGGATTGGCGCAATTGAGGAAGCGTTGCAAAATTGGATGGAATTGCGCGCAATGGGGGAATCACGAGCACAAGAACAACATAGTAACATCGCAAAGTATGCGTCGTTTCCGGCGCCTGCACGTGAATTTGTTTCTGTCCGTCGATCCATCACTGCAGCCTCACTGAGCCCTACAGAGTTACCCCAGGGACGCCAGGAACTAGAGACGCTTATTAATCGCGTGGCTGCACAGGATCTCACCGTGTTCGGGACGCGGTTGACGACTCGAGATCTCGAACAAATTGGGGTAGAAGTCACGCGTGTCATCATTCCCGAATCGCAACCCCTATTTTTTGGTGAGTCGTTTTTCGGAAACCGAGCCCATTCGGTACCAGGAGAACTCGGGTATGAGCCGACCCCTGACGCGCCAGGACACCCGTATCCCTAGACTCGATCACGGTCTGTAAATTACTGCATTGGAGTACAGTAAAGTACGGGTCGCGAGAACCAGTGGGTGGGATTACTGTATGCGGAAACTCAATCAATCTGACCGCGAGTGGACAGTCACCGAACGAGACGACTCGGAATTTCGTCGCAAGCAACTCGCCGAAGACACGGACGCAGAGAAACTCGGGTGTAGCCTGTACGAACTCCCGCCAGGGAAGCAATCCTGGCCGTATCATTTTCATGCAGCGAACGAAGAAGCCGTCTTCGTCCTCGCCGGATCCGGAACGGTGCGCGGGACAGATGAATCATTCAGTATTGAAGAAGGAGACTACGTCCCGTTCCCGCCAGGGGAAGCCGGCGCACACAAAATCACTAACACATCGGATGACGTCCTCCGATTCCTGATGGTATCAACCATGGAAGACCCAGATATAACTGTCTACCCAGATTCCGAGAAATTCGGTGTGTACACCGGCGCACCACCTGGTGGCCGTGGTGACCGATCACTCGAAGGATACTATAATATCGACAATACAGTTGACTACTGGGACGACGAATAACTAACTCACCAACTACGGACTCAAGAAGCTTAGTGTAACGAAGACGAGTCGGTACTTCTGTAGAATACTGCTTCGGGAAAGGCTGGGATAATCGTACAACCTTTACTCACCGACGTGCTCACACTGAACTACCGGCATACCACCGGTACCATAATAGTGTTGCGAGGGTAGCTAAGCTAGGAAACAGCGGCGGACTCAAGATCCGCTCCCGTAGGGGTCCGAGGGTTCAAATCCCTTCCCTCGCAC
>CAZITY010000048.1:0-15126 GCA_964542445.1 uncultured Halobacteriales archaeon
GGTGTTGATGATGTGGAAGCGGTGGTGCGGGATCGGATTGAGGAGCGCGTGGTGGTGTCAGTGCACGAGTCGGAAGTGGCGCTGCTGCGGGCGGTCGGTGCGTTTGCTGAGGAGGGCATCGAGGCGTGTGCGTATCAAACAAGGATTGGGAATGGGGCTAGAGTGTATCGATCTCCCGGAACTGCGTCCTTTACTAATTAGCAGTCGAGGGGACAGTTGCTGGTGAATACGTGGTTGTCATATGGGTTCACATGAAATGTATTGCGTAATGACTTCGTCTGGTGTGGCCGTCCCACGGTATCTCGCCCCGATACCTCGAGCTGTGGAGGACTTTGCATTGCGGTATGCGTGGGGGATCGTTGCCATTAATCTGCTCGGGACGCTGTTTGGGTTGTGGTTTTATGGCGTCCGTCCGTTCTCGACCCCGGTAATTCAAGCGCAATTAGCGACTGAACCGCTCGTAGTCTGGCCTGTTGTTCCACAAAGCCCCACGGCAACGTTCTTTATGGCGCTGAGTTTGGGACTGTGGAAGCTCGGTCGGAACACGGAGTGGGTGAATGCGCTTGCGTTTTTCGGGTGCATCAAACTTGGTTTGTGGACTCCATTTGTTCTCGTGGTTTTCAGCTCCGGATTCGGGTATTTGCACCCAGCGATGTATCAATTTTTAGTATGGAGTCATGTTGCGATGGCGATTCAAGCATTCCTCATTTATCGGTATAGCGAATTCGAAGTCAGTGCGATTCTCGTGGCAGTGATTTGGTACTGGGTGAATGACGTACTGGGATTTTTTATCCCGGTTGTTGGTGATCCGCATCACCCGTCCCTCCCGGTAGCTCGTGATGTCGTCGTGTGGGGCGGTGCGACAGTGTTACAACTTAGTGCTATTGCAGCAGTTCTATTGACTCTTGGCGCAACGGTGTTGGCCTTTATGTTCCGGGTGCACAAACTCAAGCCCACATAGGCTATGGATCCGATTGGGTGTGGGATCGAACCCATAAGGCCCCGATTCTGGAAAGACGCGTCCGATACGATTTTCCGTGTTCCTCTTGCTCAATGTAGCCTTTCCCACCGGGACCGAGTCGGTCAACATTATAAATTACCTTCGACCGGAAACTATCGGTGTATTCTTCGCCGAGTTCGCTCGCGAGCGTATCAGCGAGTTCGCTGACACTCTCAAATTCACCGTGTTCACCAAGCGTGAACAGGATAATTTCTTCGAATGGTTCAACGTTCGAGAACGCAGCAATCGGGAGTTCAACGATATGACTGTCATTAATTTTTTTCGCCCCGATTGTCGTCCCTCGTTCATCAAATTCCTCAAGGAGTTGTTCACCAGCCTGTATATGCTCAGTCACTCTCTCATCCGAAACCGATTCTTCGTGTTCTTTGAGAATTGAGACGATTGTTCGAAGTTCTTCGGCGAGTTCCGTCTCTAGGTATTTTTCTGGAGCGGTGTAGTAGGTGTGAATACGGTTCCGGTCGTCTTGACGTTCGACCATTATGGAGTGCGCTGCCGTTGCGAACGCGAAACTCACCGTTCGCGGCATCGAACTAATATTTACCCAGACTTCGTTCCCGGTGTCTAGTTCCGTGTTAATGAGATCGAACGCGTTTTCGAACGCTGAGTCATAGTTGTAGACATCTTCAATAGCGTAGTGTTCGGTTTCGGCCCCGAGGAGGTTCGTGAAGTCTTGTTCGAGTTTTTTCGTAAGGCGTTGTGAGTACTCAACGTTTGCTTCGCTCCCGACCGCTCCTTCGAGAAGGATTACTTTGTCAACAGATAACCGTTCGCGGATGAGTGGGGCGATAACGCGGTCGTAGTCGAATCCTACTGGGACGATGTGTGTTTGCATGAATCCCTGACGGTTCACTCGAATGGTGGTTTGTGCGCTGTCAATAAACGATTGCCCCTTACCAGTCACATTGCTCAGGTTACGTGATTCGCGGTCAGCAGTCTAGGTGGCAAACTTGGGGTGAGGAGTCGGTTATCCCTCAGTGTAATCCGGAGCGATCCTTATCGTTTTATTGGGTTGTACTCCAGTCGCTAGCCGAGTATTCCAAGGAGCACTGGACTCCCGGCGAGCACTGCGCCGGAGAGTGTCGCGAGGAAATTCACTGCTTGATTCCCAATCACCCTGCCTTCGATCAACGCGCCGAGGATACTGTCAGCCACCATTCCGGCGACCCCAGCTAGTACCACGACAAACATCCCAATCGAAGGGATATCGAACAGTATCCACGTCACTATCCCGATGAACAACGAACCGATCATGCCCGCTACAAATCCTTCGATGGTAACGCCACCATCGGTTCCTGGTGGCACAATTCTGAGCGTGGTTATGAGTCTCGGCTTTCCACAAAGCACACCAATTTCACTTGATAAAGTGTCTGCGAGCGCGGTGGCTAAACTTCCCGTGAACGCAAACAAAAATACGGTTGCGGGTATAGAAACCACCGAACTAGCTGCATACCCGAACACAGCGAGAAGCGCCACAGCCGCATTCCCGATGACGTTTCGACTACGCCGGGCTCCCGCATTCGATTCAGCGACCCCGTAGCGACGTTTTTCATCGATCCGATATTTCGATGCGATCCCTCCGATCCCAAAAAATGATATCAATAATCCGAACCACGCCCAACCGCCGAGAACGATCGTGACGAACCCCATGGTAATGCCGGTAAGCATTCCCGTGAGTGATGCCATCCCGAACGCCCAGGACAGATACCCGAGTATCCCAGCAACAGAAAACGCGAGGACGACCCCTGACCACGTAACCGTGGGGTCGACTCCCGCAACTACCCATAAAAACACCCCGGCCGCAATCATAACCAAAACATCGTCCTCACGCCCCATCACAACCCGCACCGTAGTGGCGAGTAACGCGCCCAGCAATAAGAGAAACCCAATAAAACTCAGATTTATGGAACTCCCTGCGAACCACAACCCCCCAGTGACACCAATGAATGACAGCACGAAACCACCGAAGGTAAACCCGGCAACCCGAGTTATTGCCGAATCATCGACCGCACTAACCACTCGTTCAACAAAATTCCCATACCCAACGAGGAGCACCGCCCCCATCGCTACGAGAACCGGTAAATCGATGAGCGCGGTCAGCAACACCAAGGCTGTCGCTCCTAACGAGAACCCAATCAACCCGTGGAGTTGCCCAGTGGTCCGGTCAGCCGGCCTAGACAACAAATCAAACACCGGTCCCGATGTGATCAACCGGGCAAGCACCGCAATTAACGCGAACGGTACAGCAGAAAGCGCACCGACACTCGGGGTTATAAGCACGATTGTCCCGATGACCGAAAACGCGAACGCTCGCCGGACATCTGACTGCACGTCCCACCTTTCCCCGGAAGTACACTTAATATTCCCGAACCACCCTAAATACGGTATTATTGCTGGCAACTAGATTGATTCATTGAGCGTGATTCATACACCCGGAGAAATAATACCAGAATGTGAGCCTCTACAATCAATATCTCTTCCTTCGGTTGCGCCTAACCGAAGGTGACCTCCCTGCTCACATCGCTCTCGTCATCACCGAACGAGACCTCCTCGAACCAGGCGCCTTCGACACACTCGAACGATTCTTCGAATGGGCATTCGACTACCACGCTACCCGAGTTTCCGTGTACGTGAGCGTTCTCGACGAAGCCGTGATCCAAACACTCGAACAACAATTCTCCACCATCACGACCCCCCGAAACACGGCGATCCGAATGCCTGACGACACAACCCGCGCAGACGCACCAATCTGGATCAGTATCGGATTGGGCGGGAAACACGAATTCGCAAACGCAGTCAAATCCCTCGCGACGCTCGCTGAATCCGGTCACATTTCGCCCGACGAAATCGACGAACGTGACGTCGAAGAACGACTGATTTTCCCTGAAGACCCCGATATTGTGATCAAAACCGGCGCAGAACGACTCTCTGATTTCATGATCTGGCAATCAGTCTACTCAGAACTCTATTTCACTGACGTAAACTGGCGCGATTTCCGGAAACGAGACTACTTACGCGCCCTCCTTGATTTTAAACACCGACAACGACGATACGGTAAGTAACTCCGCGGTCTAGCGTCAATCAGCAGGCTCCGTTTCCTGATTCAATACCACACTGACTTCCTGCTCATTCCCCGCTAAATGATCGCGAAGCCGACGCGCCACGACTTTCGCTTCATCGAGTTCCACACCTGCCACTGCCCGAACTAACGCAACGGCCCGTTGGGCTTTGGTCTGGCGCCATGACGCCTCCCGCGATTCATACGTCCGGATCGCGCGGAGAAAATCGATCTTCGAGAATTCCGGCCAGTACGGCGGACAAAACACGACTGCAGCCTCATTCCCGTTGGCATGCCACGGAAGAAAATTCGATGTTCGCTCGTCCCCACCAGTCCGAAGAATCAGATCCACATCCCGAACCGGCTGCTCATACAACCGATCCTCAATCTCCCCAACATCAATGTCTTCAACCGCCAGCTCACCCGACATAACCGCATCCGTTACTTCCTTCGCTGCATGCAATAATTGCGTTCGCCCTCCATACGCGAGCGCAATGTTCAACCGAAACCTATCGTATTGTTGGGTTTTCCGCTCCGCATACCGCACCGCATGTTGCACGTACTCCGGCAGCTGAGAGATTTCACCGATTGCCCTGATACACACTTCTTCCTCGTGAATACGGGACGCATCGGCAAATTCGTACAATTTCGTCTCAAGTAAATCAAATATATGCTCGCGTTCACGCTGCGGCCGATTGAAATTCTCCGTTGAAAATGCGTATAACGTGAGTTCCTCGATACCGATATCAGCACACCATTGAAGCACCTGTTCAGTGGTTTCCGCGCCAGCTTCGTGACCTGCTGATTCAGTCGTATCGTTCCGTCGAGCGTACCGACGATTCCCATCCTGAATAATCGCGACATGCGTTGGTACGCCATCGATTTCGCGGAGCAGCAATCTCTGGTAGATCCTTGACGCGTGGTCCAGCAGCCCCACTCCCATTACTTGCCATTAGACAGTCGGACACTATGTGTTTTGCGACCTACTCATCCCGGTTTCCGTTCGACAGAGTCAGATGGAGACCGGTTTGGTTGCTCGGTACGCTTAACGGGATTCACGTTAATACACATGGATATGACGGACCTGCTTAGTGACGCTGAACTCGAGAAAAATGCCCCGCGGCACTGGAGCGTCGAGGACGATGAGATAACACGGACCTTCGAATTCGATGACTACCTAGAGGGTGTCCAATTCGCGGTGGTGTGCGCAGAACTCGCGGAAGAAGAATTCCATCATCCAACAATCACGATCGATTACAAGGAAGTTGAGGTACGATTAACTTCGCATGATTCTGGTGGAATTACTGATCGAGATATTCACATGGCCGAACTTTTCAATGATATATAACCCCGGCCATTGAACCGTTCCCGTAGGAAACTATCTCTCGTGAGGCTTCCGCCGAGGTGAACCGCATCCACTAGACCATATTATCATCTCTCTGATAGTCAAAAAGAATATTTACCGCGTACTCCCTAGGGGGAATGATAATCGAACTCCGGAATGGTGATACCAATGACTGCAGTTGACTATGATTTTTATTTATTTGATTTAGATGGAACCATTGTGGATGTCGAGTTCACGTATGCCCGCTCGCTGTTTGATCGGGTCGGGCACAAACTCGAATATGCATTCACAGACCAAGAAATACTCGCGCTATGGCACGGGTTGTGTGGCACTCGTCGGCGCTACCTTAACCAAATAGGTATCGACCCTGATATCTTCTGGCAGGTGTTCCATGCAGAAGAAGATCCGCAAGAACGGGCTGCAGCGACGTTCGTGTATAACGATGCCCATGCGATTCGGGACATTGCGGTTCCCATCGGAGTGGTAACGCACTGTCAAGAATATTTGACTGCTCCCGTGCTTGACAATCTCGGAATCACGGATTGGTTCGATACCGTCGTGTGTTGTGATGAAGACATCGGGTGGAAACCAGATCCTGCCCCCGTTCGACGGGCCATGCAGGAGCTGAACCTGGAATCAACCAACGCCCGTGGTATCTATGTTGGCGATACCCCGGACGACATCGGAGCGGCGTGGAATGCGGGCCTAGACGGGGCGCATATTGAACGGCATTCGCCAGAGCTTCGCGGGCAATGCGTCTTGGCAGATACAACGGTTCGATCACTCACTTCTGTTGTCGACTGACATTCGTCGATTTCAAGGATCAGGTAACGTGCAGGTGGATGAATTGACGGTGAGTGTCACAACGATTAAGTAGGGGTGTTTCGCAATTCGCGTATAGACTGAACGAACTCAAGAGGGAGGTGTAAGCATCACAAATTTTGGATTTGTCATCGACAATCGACGGTGTATCGGATGTCACGCGTGTACGGTCGCGTGTAAAGCAGAGCACGATGACCCGATTGGGGTCAATAAAACCTGGGTGAAGTATATCGAGAAGGGATCGTTCCCAGATACGAACCGATCGTTCTCAGTGATGCGGTGTAATCACTGTGCTGATTCTCCGTGTACTGATGTCTGTCCTGTTACGGCGTTGTGGGAACGGGAGGA
This sequence comes from uncultured Halobacteriales archaeon, assembly GCA_964542445.1. Taxonomy (GTDB): domain Archaea; phylum Halobacteriota; class Halobacteria; order Halobacteriales; family Hikarchaeaceae; genus CAZITY01. The sequence goes on from CAZITY010000048.1 coordinate 6,592, forward strand.
CGGTATCGTTGATTTTGACCCGGAGCGGTGTATTGGGTGTAAAGCGTGCATGCAGGGGTGTCCGTATGATGCGTTATACATCGATCCGGAAACGCATACGGCGGCGAAATGTAATTATTGTTCTCATCGGGTTGACACGGGGCGGGAGCCGGCGTGTGTGACGGTGTGCCCGGAGGACGCAATTATCTCGGGAGATGTGGCGAATGAGGAGACAGAAATCGCGGAGACGGTGTCGCGGCAGGATGTGCAGGTTCGGAAACCAGAGAAGGGGACAGAACCGAAATTATTCTATGTTGATGGGGATGATGCGAGTCTTACACCGGGGGCGACGGGTCGATCAGAGCATTACATGTGGTCTGATGCTCCGAGGCATGTGCAGACTCGAGGCGGGGAGAAGCCAGATTTCGATCTAGCGAGGGCGGCGGAGTCGCTCGCTGAGTCTGATGTGTCGTTTCAGAATGAAACGAGATCTGACGCAAGAACGGATGGTGGGTGTGCGAGTGATGGAGCATGTGGGTGTCAAGAATCGATGGAGACAACTGGTGACTCTGGTGATGAGCGAGCCGTTATGGATGGCGGTACCGTAACGAAATCGACGACGGAGGCTGGGTCGGATCGGGCCGCCGCGGCGTATGAGTTACTGACAGAAGAGGCAAGTCGGGTGTATGATGTTGATGAGAATCACGCTGGGTCGTGGGGCTGGGAAGTGTATTCGTATACGTGGACGAAATCGATTGCGGCGGGTGTCGTGTTGCTCCCAGCGTTGTTGATGATGCTCGGATTGGTTCCAGCGGATCCGTCGCTTCTCGGGCAGGCGGCGGTGGTCGGGGGTGCGTTCCTTGCGCTAACCGGGTACTTATTAATTATTGATCTTGAACGGCCTGGGCGGTTTCATTGGGTATTACTTCGGCCGAACTGGTCGTCGTGGCTCGTGAAAGGTGCCTATATCATCTCGGCGTTTGGTATAGGGCTTGGCGCGCTTGTCGGTGGGTGGTTGTTTGGGGTGTCGTTCGTTGTTCACCCGGTGAGTCTTGGCGTGGTATCGGTGCTGGCTGCGGCAACGGCTGTGTACACTGGGTTGTTGCTCGGGCAGTCGAAAGGACGGGATTTGTGGCAGAGTCCAGCGACCCCGATGCATATGTTGGTACAATCACTCATTGCGGGTGCAGCAGGACTTCTCGTCCTCGGGGCGATTGGGGTCGGGGATCTACAATTGTCGGCTAGTCTTTTGGGTTGGATCCTCGGTGGCGGATTAGTGATTCACGCTGGGTTAGTTGTGTCTGAATTGTTTATGTTTCATCAGACGGAAGACGCTGAGGAAGCCGCCGCTCGGATTATCCGAGGTGAGTTTAAACGCGAGTTTTGGGCTGGGGCGATCGTGGTCGGGATTATCGTTCCCCTCGTCGCGCTCGCTGGTGGAACCGCCATTACGGGTGTCCTCGCTGGTGTGTGTGCGCTCGGTGGATTGCTTGCGTATGAATACTGTTGGATCACGGCACCACAAACGATCTCGCTTGCGTAACGGAGGAATCATTACATGGGACATGGATATGAACTCAGTCGGATCGAAAAACTCGCTGAAAAAATCGGGATTATTTCTGATCGGAGTACTTCTACTCGGAAGCAGCGCCAAGGGACGTACACTGATCAGGTTTCTCGTCTGATGCCGGACGGCGAGCTCACTGATTACCCGGATCCCGATGATTGGGATGCGTGGACAGAGTACGACTCAACCGGGATTCCAAAGGAGTATTCGGTTGTCCCGACGGCGTGCTTCAATTGTGAAGCTGGTTGTGGGTTGCTAACGTATATTGATAAGGAGACGGGGTCGATACGGAAGATCGAGGGGAATCCAGTGCATCCCGGATCGCGGGGACGGAATTGTGCGAAGGGCCCGGCGACGATCAATCAACTCACTGATCCGGAGCGAATCAAGTATCCGTTGAAACGAGACGGTCCTCGAGGCAGCGGGGAGTGGGAGCGGATCTCGTGGGACGAAGCCCTCGACGCGATTGCAGGACGGATGCAGACGGCGATCACAGAGGATCGCGGGAACGAGATTACGTATCATGTCGGTCGCCCGGGACACGAGGATTACATGGATCGAGTGATCAATGCCTGGGGCGTTGACGGGCATAATTCACATACGAATATTTGTTCGGCTGGTGCGCGGGCCGGCTATGGATTGTGGCATAAGTATGATCGACCGAGTGCTGATTTTGCGAACGCTGAAGTGATTTTATTATTGAGCGCGCACCTCGAGTCGGGGCATTATTTCAATCCACATGCGCAACGGATCATCGAGGGGATGCATGAGGGTGGAACGTTGGCGGTGATGGATCCCCGGCTGTCGAACACGGCCGCGATGGCGGATTATTGTATGCCGACACAACCTGGGAGTGAAGCTGCGGTGTTACTGGCGATGGCGAACGTCATTTTAGCTGAAGATTACTATGACGAATCGTTCATGCGGAATTGGGTGAATTGGCAGCAGTTCCTCGCGGCGGAGCATCCAGACCGCCCAGCGACGTTCGAGGCATTCCTTGACGTCTTGGGAGAGACGTACGCGGAGTTCACGCCCTCGTTTGCGGCGGCGGAAAGTGGGGTTGACGCGGCTGTGATTGAGAAAGTGGCGCGGAAGATTGGAACGGCGGGCTCGCGGTTCGCGACGCATATTTGGCGGTCGGCTGCGAGTGGAAATCGTGGTGGGTGGCAGGTATCGCGCACGTTGCATTTCCTGAATGTGTTGACGGGGAGTGTCGGCTCGAAAGGGGGGACGTCGCCGAATTCGTGGCATAAGTATTCGCCGACATTACCGAATGAACCGCCGCGACAACGGTTATGGGACGAGATTCAGTTACCGAAAGAATATCCATTTGCGCATTATGAAATGAGTTTCTTACTCCCGTACTTCTTGAAGGAGGGGCGGGGGACGATTGATACGTATTTCACGCGGGTGTTCAATCCGGTGTATACGTATCCGGATGGGTTTTCGTGGGTCGAGGTGTTGCTCGATGAGGATCTGATTGGGTGTCATGTGGCGATGACGCCGACGTGGAATGAGACGGCGTATTTCGCTGATTATGTCTTGCCGATGGGGCATTCGCCGGAGCGCCACGACATTCAGAGTCAGGAGACGCATGCGGGGACGTGGGTGACGTATCGACAACCGGTGCTTCGGGAGTTCGCAGAGCGGGAGGGTGAATCGGTTGAACGGACGTACGAGGCGAATCCGGGGGAGGTGTGGGAGGAAGATGAGTTCTGGTTGGATTTATCGTGGCGGATTGATCCGGACGGGGAGCTTGGCATCCGTGAGTATTTCGAGTCGCCGTATCGGTCGGGAGATGATGGTGAGCCGGTGTTGATGACGGTCGATGAGTATTATCGGTATGTGTTTGAGCACGAGGATCGGTTGGTTGAGGCGGCCAAGGAGGAGGGATTGGAGCCGTTGGAGTACATGAAGCAGTATGGTGCGTTTGAGGCGTCGACGAATGAGTACGCGCGCCATGAGGATTCGGTAGATCAATCGGTGCTGGAAGAGGAGGATGTGTGGGTCGATGAGTACGGGACGATTCGCCGGGGTGAAAAACCCACATTTGATTCTGAGTCAGATGGCTCGGAGGTACTTGGTGTGATGGTCGATGGTGAGCCAAAGCGGGGGTTCCCGACACCGAGCGGGAAGCAAGAGTTTTACTCGGAAACGATGGCTGAGTGGGGGTGGGATTCGATTGAGTACACGATCCCGCATTATTTACGGTCGCATGTGCATCCTGACGAGATCGGTGACTCGTCTGAGGAACTGGTGTTTGTGCCGACCTTCCGGTTGCCGACACAAATTCATTCGCGGTCGTCGAATTCAAAGTGGCTTGAGGAGATTTCTCACAACAACCCGGTATGGGTACATTCGAGTGACGCGGAGCGACTTGGGTTAGAGACGGGTGATTTGTGCCGGGTGGAAACGGATATTGGGTATTTTGTGAACGAAGTGTGGGTGACGGAGTCGATTAAACCAGGGATCGTCGCGATGTCGCATCATATGGGGCAGTGGAAAGTGAATCGTGAAGAGACTGATGGTGAAAAAGAGGGTGGTGATCCGTTCGGGAAGGTGACGGTTGAGTTGGATAATGAGGAGAGTCAGTGGGGGATGCGGCAGGTTGAAGGGATCCAGCCGTTTGTGAGCGATGATCCTGATTCGGAGCGAGTGTGGTGGACTGATGGGGGGGTGGCGCAGAATCTGACGCATGCACCGCATCCGGATCCGGTGTCTGGGATGCATTGTTGGCATCAATCGGTGACGGTTCGACCGGCGGAGGCGGATGATTATTATGGGGATGTGTATGTTGATACAGAGAAGTCGATGGAGATTTATCGGGAATGGTTGGCGGAGACGAAGTCGGCGCCAGGGCCGAATGGGTTGCGTCGACCGAAGTGGATGAAACGCCCGGTGGCACCCCCGACGAGTGGTGAGAGCGGTGATGCGTGGTATAGTGATGGACCGGTTGGGCGGTCGACACGGTGGGATCCCGATCGGGGGGGCGCCAACTGATGATGATTCGTAGGGTATGAGTACGGATGGGGGTCAGTCGGCCGCGGTTGTATCGGCCATAGCTGATGCTGAGATTGGGACGGCTGTATTTGGTGTGGATCTTGTCTCGATTGATGGGATTCGGGATGTTGTGGTACGGTCGGATGCAGTGGAGATTCGGGTGTCTGTGCCTGTCCCAGCGGGTCCGGTACGCACGGGTCTAGAGACGGCGATTACGGAGGCAGTCACCCAGGAATTTAATCGGGCGGTAGCAATACAGTGGGACCCGGTGGTACCAGATGATGGTCGGCGGATCGAGGAATTACCGGCGGTAAAGAATATTATTTGTGTTGGGAGTGGGAAGGGAGGGGTCGGGAAAAGTACGGTTGCGGTGAATCTTGCGGTGGCGTTGGCGACCACCGGGGTGTCCGTGGGGTTGCTAGATGCAGATATTTATGGCCCGAACGCCGTGTCGTTGCTCGGTGGAGGGGGAGCTTCGTTACGGACGAGTCAGGCGGATGAGATCCTCCCGTCGGAGGTACATGGTGTTCGGGCGGTGAGCATGCAGTCAATTGCAGGTGAGGATGACCCGGTGATTTGGCGTGGCCCGATTGTTGATGATGTATTGCACCAGTTCATTCGGGATGTCAACTGGGGTGCGCTTGATTATCTAGTGGTGGATATGCCGCCAGGGACCGGGGACGTACAGATGACGCTTATGCAAACGCTTCCCGTTACCGGCGTTGTCATTGTGACGACACCGCAAGCCGTTGCTGTTGATGACGCCGATCGGGGACTTCGGGGGTTCGATCGGTATGATGTCCCGGTACTTGGGATTGTGGAGAATATGAGTGAGTTCGTGTGTCCGGAGTGTGGTGAGCGACACACGATTTTCGGGGAAGGGGGAGGGAGTATGCTTGCGGGGGCGCACGATGTCCCGGTGGTTGGGCGGATACCGCTTGATCCATCGGTTTCGGATCGGGTGCCCGCGTCGTCTCGGGGGGTGACGTTGCCGGTGGTGGGGCGAATTCAGGTCCCTCGAACTGCAGCTGAGCGGTCATCGCAGCATATTCCGGTAGTGATCAGGGATGGGTCTCCGGTAGCGAAGGCACCCCTTCTGGATGCTAGTGGGATTATTGCAGGACGAGTGCATTTGGCGGTTAATACTGATGAACTTGATTCCTCGTAGATTCGGATTATTGGATATTGTTTGGTAATCTAGGGGTATGGTGTTGGTATCGGGGGGTTTTTCGGCGAAGCGACCCTATCGATAGGCGATGATCGCACTGCGCGAGGTATTAAGAGCGCCACGTCGTGCAGTGAGGATAACTACGGGTTTTTTAGGGAAGATTTCGGTGACGCGATCGTGGGGTAAGGGGAGTGATATGAGAAGCGATCTAGGGTTCCGGTTGGGACCTCGTAAGCAGGGGTGATGGGGGCTGCTTGTTCTCCGTGCAATCGGCCGGTTTTTCGTGGTGTTGTACGTATTTTTCCCGTTGGTGTTTGGGTATCTTCGGGATCGACGGCGGTTCGTCGTAGTCGGGTCGTCTCGTACCGTGACTCAGGAAAAACGTGAAGCGCGAGCAGACGCATTGCTAGATGCGTTACTCCGGTTGGGACCGACGTTTATCAAACTCGGGCAGCTGTTATCGACGCGACCCGATATTCTTCCCCCGGAGTACATTGCAGTGTTATCGGAGTTACAGGATCGAGTGCCGCCGGAACCATGGGAAGCGGCTCGAGATGTGGTTGACGCGGACTTAGGCCCAGTGGATGAGCGATTTGATTCATTTGAGACGGAAGCAATTAGTGGGGCGAGTCTCGGACAGGTATATCGGGCAACAGTGGACGGAGAGGCAGTGGCGGTGAAGGTTCGACGGCCGAACGTCGAGTCAATCGTGAACATTGATTTGACTGTGTTAGGATGGGTGGTTCCGGTGGTGAAGTGGTTTGTGGGACCGTCGCGGGCGTTTTCGTTAGAGAATGTGACGGGAGAGTTTGCCGAGACGATCCGTGAAGAAATGGATTATGAACGGGAAGCACGGATGCTGGATGAGATCCGCGATAATTTCCGGGATGATTCGTCGGTTCGGATGCCGGAGGTGCTTCCGAGTCATTCGACGGAGCGCGTGTTAACAATGGAGTACGTGCCGGGGACGAAGATTACGGATGTAGCGACGATCAATGAACTGGGCCTAGATCGTGGGGAGTTAGCGGCGTCGTTACAACGGGCGTATTTACAGATGGTGATGGAGGATGGCGTGTTTCATGCAGACCCTCATCCGGGGAATCTGGCGGTACAACCGGATGGGACGCTCGTGTTCTATGATTTCGGAATGAGTGGGTATGTAGATTCGTTTATTCAGCAGAAGATAATCGCGTTCTACGTGTCGGTAGCGAATCGGGATATCGAGGGGATTTTGGATGCGTTGATTGAGATGGGAACACTGCGACCAGATGCGGATCGGGAGACGATGGGGCACGTGATGGAGCTCGCGATTGAGGACGCCCAGGGACGGGATATCGAGCAGTATCGGATCCAGCAAATCGTCCAACAGGTGGAAGATACGATTTATGAATTCCCGTTTCGGTTACCGCGGAATCTCGCGTTGATATTACGCGTCGCGACCGTGGTTGAAGGGGTCTGTGTGACGTTAGATGAAGAGTTTGATTTTATCGCGGTAGCGTCAGCGTTCTTAACGGAACGGGGCTACCGGGAGGAGGGGGTTCGACAAGCGGTGGAGTCGATCCGTTCGGATGTTCGGGAGGCGGCATGGGCGTCGTTACGATTACCACCGAAACTCGATTCGGTGGTGTCACGAGCGGATCGGGGCGATTTGGTTGTGCAGGCGGATGTACGGGATAGTAATGCAGTTGTGGCGACCGCGACGAAGCGAGTGGTCGTAGGGATTTTGTTAGCGGCGTCGATGATTGGGACAGCGATTGTGTATACCGTGGATGTGTATGCAGCAGGCGTTGGGGTGGTTGTTGCGGTGGTATTGGGCGTGTGGTTGTGGTTGTCGTTCCGAGATCGTCAAGGGATTCAATCACGGCCACAATTCACGCGGCAATCATTACGGGAACGGCGGCGAGAAGAGGACCGGAACAAGTAACGAATTCGGGAATATCGGGAGTGAGGGTTGGTTTCCAAACCGTTTATAGCCGTTAATCTGTTTGGTATCGGTAATGGCTAAGGAACAGACGGAAGTCAGGGAACTCCAGGAGGGTAATTACGTGATGATCGATGATTCGCCGTGTAAGATCACGGCGTATAGTACGGCGAAACCCGGGAAGCACGGGAGTGCGAAAGCACGGATTGATGCGCAGGGAGTGTTTGATTCGAAAAAACGGAGTTTATCCCAGCCGGTTGACGCGAAGATATGGGTGCCGATGATTGAGCGAAAACAGGGACAAGTAGTGAGTGTAGAGAGTGATAACGTCGCGCAAATCATGGATTTAGAGACGTATGAGACGATTACGATGCAGATTCCGGATGGCACCGTGGTGGAATCGGGGGAAGAATTAGAGTATTTAGAGTTCGAGAATCAGCGGAAAATCATCGACTGAGAGGCGTGGTAGATGGTGTTCCCTGGGGCGACGGCTGATGTGCCGGATGCGGAATATGTGATCATCGGGGCGCCACTGGATGTGTCTACGTCTTTTCTTCCTGGGTCGCGGTTCGGGCCGGAACGAATTCGGAAGTTTTCGCGTGGGTTCGAAGATTATGACCATCGGACCGGGTTGTCGTTTTCTGCGTGCGGGGTGAGTGATTATGGTGATGTGGGGGCGTGGGATGACGCAAGTGAGTATTTATCGTATTTAGAGAGCATCATTAGTGAGGTGGTTGCGGGTGAGGCGGTCCCGATCATGCTCGGTGGGGAACACACGGTGAGTGTTGCTGGCGTGAATGCGGTCGAGCCAGATGTATATGTGTGTCTGGATGCGCATTTGGATTTGCGGGAATCGTTTGATGGGAATCCTTGGAGTCATGCGACGGTAACTCACCATGC
>CAZITY010000049.1:0-14966 GCA_964542445.1 uncultured Halobacteriales archaeon
AACGCCATCGAGACCGTCACCCATTGCGGCGATGAGGATGATCCGCGCGGCTGTGTCGGGATCGATGGTGGCGGCGACGACTGCGACGAACCCGAGGATGGCGTTGATTATCGTAATGATGTCGGCGGGGCCGAGGTTGCGCACAATCCACGGGCGCATACGACGGTGATCACTGGTTGCCGGTTTACGTTTTGCGTTATCCAATTCCGCTTAGCGGAAATGAATGGAGGACCCGCAGTGTATCTGAAACGACCGTATCAGGCGAATTAAAGGCAGTAAGGGTTATTCTTCTGTGACGGTTTCGGCGACGTCAGTTGCGTCGACATCCGCGCCGGTTTCTTCTTCCTCGTACACTTCTTCCGGGTGCGCAGTGAGGCGGGCTTTCTGGATTTCGGCGCGGCGGAGAGGATAGATCGTTTTGGCTTCGTTATAAATAGCGCTCGACAATCGACCTTCGACGATGCTGTCGGTGAGTTCGCGGTAAGAGCGTTCTTCGGCGGCGTCTTCGACGAGATCGATCATAGTGCGGCGAATAGCGCGTTGTTGGCTGTGGTCGGCGCGTTTTGTGGTGAAGGCGACGGGATGGACGCGGAGTCGGTAGTCGTCCGTGGTTCGGACGGTGATGATCGCGTCGATTTTCGAGGAGCCACGCCGGATGAGGCTACGGAGGTAGTCGCGGGTGAGCTCGTGTTTGATGAATTCGGTGTATGCGGCGTCGCTCCCGACGTCGGTAACGCGGAACGTGAGTTTGATGTTGTTCTGATTGGCGTTCCCCGTGATATCGCCGAGGGTGGTTTCGATGGTTCGCCCGATGAGTTTCTCGGGTTCATCCGCGGGGGATTCCCCGAGGATCGTGCGGTCGAATTGCTCTGGTGCCGTGAGGGCGTACCAGTTCTTTTGCTGTCGTTGTCGTGATACTGATCGTTCGCTCATAGGTTAGTTTGTTGTTAGTTGTTGTGTGTTGTGGGCGACATTGAGGTTAACGATATAGTCATCGACGGTATTTCGGAGTCCGCCCGTTGTTGGGCGGGTTATTGTCGTGACGATCGTGTCTGTGTCGGTATTGGTGGTCATGTCTTTTGTGTTATCCGGTTTAATGGCGTCTGCTATGTCGGTTGCGTTGGGGTGGATGGTTGTGATTGTGGCACGTTTCATTAATAAGCCTCATCGAGTGCAACAAAAAAGTCATCCCTAGTGCCGTCCGAGAGTACAGCAATCGCGGTGTTGTGTGTCGAGACTACGGAACCGCTGACGGTTTCGACGGCGGTAGTGAACCCTGGAGGGATCGGGGGGTCGCGGGTGTAAAGCGCGATGTGTGTTGGGGTAGCGGTAATGACGGTTGGTTGAGTAGTGTGGTAACTGAGAAGTCTCGCGGGCGTGAAGGGAAATTCAGTGTTGATATTGGCTCGATAGTAGTTATTGGTCGCGGTGGGGGTTGCAGTTCGGACGGCGTCATGGGCCTCGGTTGCATAAGTTTGCCACCGTGATCGAATCAAATCATACTCGGGAGTGGGTAATGCGAGGGAGATGACGTGACCAGGGGTTGGGTGGCTGAGAACCCGAATGATATCGCCGTATCCTTCAATCGATTGGTATGGATGCTCGATGAAGTGAGGATGGAGAAATCTGGTCAAGCCTTGAGCGCTCTGATGTGTGGACCGTGCGGAAGTAACGCTTGTGACGGCCGCAAACGATGCGAGTTCTTTGGGGGTCGCCTTAGCAGGGTCAGGAATCCCGAATGCGTCGAGCGCCTGTTGGGTCGCGTCCACATCACCAGAATACTCCGTGTGTTGTAACGTACTCGACGCAAGCCCTGTGACTATGTCCGATGTGGGAATCCCGATCCCGGGCTCCTGTGCACACCCTGTATCGGCGAGTAATTCTGGCGCAATCGTTTCGGGGTCATAATCGGCTGCATCGATCCCGGCCAGTGTGTACAACGGATCTAGTGATGCGCCGAGGTCAGAAAGGAAGTCGTGAACCAGCAGACAGATCGGCTCCTCAGGAGTTGAATCCCTACATGATATGGCTACTTCTATCGTGTCGTCATCGGGATCCACCACTGTCGGCACCGGAGCCCCACTGTCTAGCGGACGGACGTGGAACGGGATCCCCTCATCGGTACAAAACCGAGCGAGTAAACCAGCTGCCACGAGTGAATCCGGGGATCGTCGGGTATAAATCCGGACAAAATCAGCCGTCCCTACCCCGTCTAGGCCCACTACAGAACCGGGTTGGTTGACGTGTGGATCTCCTTCTGAAACCGTCATCAAATCCCGTTATTCAAGTAACTCTCGTGCCGACTCGTACGTGTACGAGAAATCATCAGGCAACGCATCGCCCTGATAATACGCCACACTTCGCCGAACCTTCGATTCGACATTCTGCAACGCTCGCTTGTTCTGATGATCCTGGGGATTCGCATCCATATGCTCCCGCAATCGAACCGCCCGCTTGAATAAGCTCCGTAAATCCTCTGGCAACTCCGGATCGGCATCACGCTCCGCAAGAATCTCCGTGAGTTTCTTCCCCGTTGCTAATTTCACATCAGGAACCGGAACACCATCAACCCCTTCGTCCCGAAGCTTCAATCCAATCTCACTCGATGAATAGCCTTCCTCCGCCAATGACACCACTCGGTCTTCAATTTCTTCTGCCGATACTGTACTCCATTCTGGTGGTTCGTCCACGGTCGGTTTATCCGACCCGGATTGCCCACGCCGCCGAATATGCATTCGTGCCATATGTAAATCACTTACATTATAGAACAACACGAACCCAACCTACCAATTACCCTAACAGGTGGGTGAAACACACTACTACATTCCCAAGCCATGCTGATATGACTAGTCAGATATGTAGCTGTGCTGTTCCATACACAATACCTGTAGTTAGCGAGGCTAAAGAATTCCGTAACCATTTGAATGAGTAAATGGGAGATCACTCCCTTGGCGCGACATCCTTCTCCAATCGGAGTGCCCCTACAGAGGCGACCAACAATAGTGTTGGTTAAGGTTTGCGCCCAATATCCACAACTAAGTTGGGTGGGCGCTGGCCCTGTCACGTGGGCTCCCTTCCCGTGGCGAGTCATTGCAAATCCGGTTTCCAAGGAACGCTCTCTCCCCACGGGTTTACCCTCGTCGCAATATTTGCTGCTGCATTGATATCAGCCTGAAATTCCGTAATATGACATTCAGAGTTTTTACACTTAAAGATAGCTTGGAATGGTCGATAGCCAATAACTCCACAGGCGTGGCATGTCTTCGAAGTGTATCTAGGCGGAACATAACAGATGGTAATACCTGCTTCTCGTGCTTTATCCTCAATTCGCGATTGAATTCGAGAAAACCCCCACGAATGCAGACGGCGATTCATGAAAGATCCGTAGTCAAGATTCTCTCTGATATACGTGAGATCTTCCATAGCTAGAACTGGATTTTGGAACTCCTGTGCATAGTTGATTACTTTCCGTGATGCCTTCTCGATGATATCAGTTAATGTATTCTGGAAATAATCTATTTGTTCAGCGATTCGCCACCTACATGATTCCCGTTCTCGAAGCCGTTTGAGTGTCGTAGAAAGTTCTTTCCTCAAGTGTTTGGTGCGCCTACCATCTATTAGCAATGGTCGCAAAGGCGATCCAGCCGATAGGGCACAGCCTACTACCAACATGGATTCACCGACATCAAGACCAATGACCGATTCGGACACACAATGTCTAAATTTAACTTGAACTGGAAACGTAACCGGGACCAGCAACCGCCAACTTGAGTTAGTTAACTCCAATTGGAGTTTACCAGCATCAATTTTTCCATTCACTAATTCATACCAGTGATTGCGCTGGTCCGGATTGATACGTAATGGAATCCAAAAATTAGTCCCTCGACCTGATTGTGGAACTTGCCAGCAAAATTCGTGGGTTCTAGATGAGTCGTGATCAAAAACGGCCGCTCTATTAACGAAGCGAATTGGATGATTCTCTCCTAGTTGTTTAGTATGATAGATTTGTCTGAGACGAGGCACAAATTGTTTGAGCGCATCTTTCGCTTGATACGGAAGATCAACGGGTGTGATCAATGCATTGACAGCACTCATCGATCTGCAATCTGCCTCAAATGCTGCAATTAGCGCATCTCGGTAGGTATTAAGGAGATTGATAAGCTTCTGCTCCTTATGAGCAGTAGGTCTTACCAACGTAGCCTCCAAAGTTTTAGTTGTCGTCGCCATTGAGCCCTCGATATCTAGAGTGCAACCATAACTAATCTCCCCTTAGTATTTGAACTATCACGTTGTACTCTGCATGCGTATTCGAGGGAGTTAAGAAAACAGGCGCGAATGGATGTTCAAGGGCTCGTAGATCAGAGGTAGATCACCCGCTTGGCATGCGGGAGGCCCCGGGTTCAAATCCCGGCGAGTCCAGTTTGAATAACGTTCATTCGCAGTGGTGGATTGTTGTGTTAGGATGGGTTTGAGTTGGTTGTATCTGCGTACATAAGTGTGAAATTGGGGCTAAATTAATTGTGGGTAGTTATTTGGATCTATATTGATCACATGTGGGTATGTCGCGACATGCATTGAGCTCGCAAGAGGAGTCAGACGGAGATAATGGATTGGCGGACTCGGTCGTCGTTGATGCTGATGTCCACGTGGATACCCCGATAGACCGGATTGCCGAATATATGGACGCGCCAGCAGATCAGTTGTTGAGTGGGTTCGGGAAAACGGGTCGTCGCCCTCAACCAACCGCAGGGTGGGATCCGTATATGGGTGAAAAGATTACAACTGATCGGTCTGTGAATGATGCTGAGGAGACGTATCGGGTTCTTTGTGAAGAATTCCATATTGATTATCCGATTTTAAATGCATTAACTGGGCTTTCGACGATCACCAATTCGGATCTCGCCTCAGAAGTTATGACAGGAGCGAATAACATGCTCCTCGACCGGTTTCTTGACGAGCGAGACAATTTCTATGGTCTTGCCTCCCTTGCACCCCAGAACCCCGACCGGGCGGCTGAGGAGCTTGATCGACTCGGTGATGAGGAAAGCATTGTTGGAGCGTTCATTACAACTACCCACCCGAAAGAGCCCCTCGGGGATCCACAATATGACCGGATTTACCGAGCTGCGTCGGACAATGATTTGGCGATGGTTTATCATGGGGCTGCCTCGATGTCGTTTGTAACTGAATTCCCGATTTTGAACGCTGGTTTTGAGAAGTTTTTCTCAGTTCATGCGCTTGCACACCCCTTCAGTCAAATGGTAACGTTAACGAGTCTCGTCGAGCACGGGACATTTGAGAAATTCCCTGATTTGAATTTCGTTTTTCTAGAAGCCGGGTTGGGCTGGTTACCGTATTTGGTTCATCGACTCAATAAGGAGTATTCGATGCGTCGGAGTGAACTGCCTTTATTGGAGCGAAGCCCGGAATCATACATCAGGGATTCTGTTTATATTTCGAGTCAACCGATTGGTGAGCCAGAAGATCCGAGTGATATGGAGGCCGTTATTGATTTGGTTGGGGTAGATTCGGTGATGTTTGCGACGGATTATCCACATTGGGATTTTGATCATCCAAGTGCGTTGGATGACCATTTGGCTGCCCGTTTTACCAATGATGAACGGCAACAGGTTCTCGCAGACACTCCGTGCGAGGTATTTAATTTATCCACATAAATTCCGAGTCGGGGCTGATCCGGGTGTTAGTCACAATGGCTGGAATAGCTTAACGAGCGAATGGCGAATAACTGCAAGATCGTAATGTGCTTCCCGGTAGTAGGTGCAATAACTTCCCCTGATGGGTTTTCGAATGCTCCTGGATTGTTGGTCTGGATCGGTATCAGTATCTTGGGTTTTATTTGGTTGATCATTTTTTGGATTTCTATCCCGGAAGCATGGCCGCTCGCATGAAGCTGGATGGGATGGTGGTCGTTTTCTTGGTTGACGCCAAACCGTTGAAGCCAGTGTATCATTCGGTCTTCTGAGATTTTCATTTCGTCATTGAAGGGTTCGGTTTGGGCGCGGATGTACGTCGATCCTGATGGTGGATTGATGTCTGGGAGGTTTTTGAATCGGAAATAATCTAATTGGAGTACATAATCTTCTGGGTTGGTGCGCAGGTCTACAGCCGTGGTTCCGTCGTCTAGATGGGTAGTGTCAGTGACGCCGTCGGTGGTACTCCATTCGGAATACGCCAACGTGCCGGCTTTGTGTTTGGATCGGGTGTAATCACCTGGAGAGTACAGCATGCCTCCGCTTCGTTCAACAAATACACTCGCACCTTCATCGTACACATTCTCACCGAACCGGGCTTTCAAGTATTCAGTTCGGGGGTCGACTACCGGGGTTCTGTCCGCGCGATTCGCGGCACGTTTAACGGTTTCGTAACGTTCGAGATCTTTCCACGCAAAGCCGACCATCGCCAGACCCTCAGTGGCTGCTAGCTCTTCTGTCATCTCCGCTTCGACCTGCGCCTCGTCAATCAGGTGTGTCTTCCTCGATTCGCGTCCCCTCACAGAGCAGTGCGTCCGGTTGCAGGCCTTCTAGTGCCTCGCCCAGGTCAATTCCTGATCGACCATGGAATCGTAAATCCCCCGTGTACACAATTTGCTGATCAGACGACACGAGAAGGCACGCCAATGCACCCGGGATTGAATGCCCCACGTCAAATACTTCCAGTTCAAGAGTTCCCACGCTTAATCGGTTACTTGGTGTTGTGTGATTGATCGTCCGAGATTGTGGGTCTTGCCGATTTAATTGGGGTTCACCTGGGAAATAGCCCCCCGAATATTCGTCGATTTCTCTGCGGTTAATTTCGAGGAATTCATTATCAAATCCTGTTAGGCTACCAAGATCGACGAGTGCCTCGAGAACAGTTTCTGTGTCCGGTGAGCAGTAGAGTGGGATATCGCCGAGGTAGGGAAGATACCCGGCGTGGTCGAGGTACGCGTGGGAGAGAAACATGGCGTCTGGGGTCCAGTTACCTGCGGTTTCGGCGGCCTCATGACTTTGGATATCCGTATTCCAGAGAGACTTTGCCAGCCCCACAGAGAGTTCTTCGCTACCAACTGGTCGAAGGGCGTCCTGTCGGTAAATCCCATCGAGCTTCGGTGTTAACCCAAACGTGATGAGATCGTGCAGTTTCGCGTTTGCTCGTGGTTGGAGGAATTCCTCGTAATATACTGCTTCCGCCCCAAACCCATACCCGAAATCAAGCAATATCGACGTACCAGAATTTTCAACGAGGAGTTTATTCCCGCCGATTTCCCCCACGCCACCATACGCTGTGATCGTTGCCATTGGTAATTTCGGGGTAATTCTCAACGAACAGCCAAAAATCTTAGAGCACGGATT
The DNA here is from genome assembly GCA_964542445.1 of uncultured Halobacteriales archaeon. Taxonomy (GTDB): domain Archaea; phylum Halobacteriota; class Halobacteria; order Halobacteriales; family Hikarchaeaceae; genus CAZITY01. Next base: position 7,353 of record CAZITY010000049.1, read on the forward strand.
CATGAGAAAACCAGCGAGTTAGCGATCAAGAAAGATTTATTGGGTGGCCATTTGGAGCGAACGGTATGACTACCGAAACCCGGGGATTCGGGGAGTTTCGCGATCCGATCGAAGAAAAATTATTCGAGAATGGTGAGACGGTCCTCGGTGTATGGGGTGGGACGGCAAACGAAGTCGAATTAGCGGCACATCTGGGGTTTGACTTTTTCTCGATCGATCAAATGTTCACAGGCATTGACTGGCAAAAAACAGAAGAATTGATCCGAACAGCCCAATCGGTCGGGATTTCACCGACGATCCGAGTGCAGTCATATCCATGGCAGGGATATGATCGACGAGTCGTTACTGACGCAAGCCGAAACATGGGAATCGGTGGAAAATACATCAGGATTTCGTTCGCCGACTCACAAGAAATCACCGAGTGTTTGGATTTAGCATACGAGAATCACCGCAAAATCGGTCACCTCTACCCGTACGGCGAGGACTCGGAAGAAAACGAATTGTACACCTACATTATCCCGTTAGCAGAGACACTAGAATCCTTAGAGGTGATGGAGGAGTTGTGCGAGTTACCGGAAATCAAGATTTTCGGATTGGCTGCTGGTGATGCCCTTCCAGTCGTGACTGACACGGAGCATCCTGATTATCATGACCCCGCGTGGTGGGAGTTCATCGATGAGGCTGTGAAAATCGGTGAGAAGACGGATACCGTGATTGCGTCGAATGTGAGTTTTCATCCAACAGAAGGATCTACCTCGCCATATGGCCCGTATGGAATGGAGGAGGTCGCAAACAGAGTCGTGAAACTCCACAACCACGGCGTCAAAAAGATTACCGTCCAAGGCATCCCATTCCTCTGTCAACTTGCCGCTGGAGAGATACTCGATGACATCCGTAATCGAATTCCGTGGCCAAACTAAGCCCATTAAACCCGAAATTGGACGCCGAGTTGTAATTGTGGCAATATCGAGTACAACACGCACATCGTTTTCCACCCTGCACCTAGACAGTCATTGGGTGTTAGGAATGCTCGATATGGTTCACGAGAGTCCACAGGGCCCCGAACGTATCGTTCATCCCAACCGGGACAATACCAAAATAATAATCGTATCTTCTGAATGTTGAAAGGAGGATTCATAGATCAGCACACTCGCGTTCGAACCGGCCCGCGATTTCGACCCACGGTACACTGAAACGGTGCGGTTCGCACCGAGAATTCTGACTTGCCGTTCATCGACCTTTCGGCCCTGTTCAACTTCACCTTGGATCCCCCCACTTCGCTCCAGCAGTGACAACGGATCGAATTGCTCTGCGACCGACACTGAAGTTCCCAACACGTCTACTTCCGGGACCGACAGCACAATAAGGTGCGCCGGGACCGGCGTGTCACCTGATTGCTGCGCCTGCACCATCCCCACTCGAAGATCAACAGTTTGTTCTTCACCACCGACTGCGACTGACTGGTTAAATTGGATTGTTCGTTCTGCCTCAATCGTAAATGGGGAGTCAGTGACCGCTGAGTCAGTAATACGCACCGGATCAGCGGCAAAAGAAAGATCATTACTATCAGACATCCCACCGACACACCCCATACCCACAAGGAGAAGACTGACCACAACGACACGACACGTCGAACTCCTGGTCACCTCCGAGGAATAGGAAGCCCGCGTAAAGATTCTTCCTCTTTCAGATACGACGTTCAGTTCACCACCAGAATTGAGTCACGCAACCGGTACTAACTTGGATTGAAAAATCACCGACGCTTACTTGAATTCGACGTCGTGGAATTCGAACCGCACCCCACCCGAATCCTCCTCGGTCAACGCGATTTCCCAGTCGTGTGCAGCTGCAATCTCTTGAACAATCGTTAACCCATACCCCGTTCCCTCCGAACTCGTTGAAAATCCACTTTCAAACACTGACGAAACCTGATCAACTTCAATCCCCGAGCCATCGTCCTCGACAAAGAACCCGGACCCAGTATCGAGTTCCCCGACCGTGACCGTGACTGCGTCACCCCCATGCTCCACCGCATTCCGCATGAGATTCTCAAGGAGTTGTTGTAATCCCGATCGGGACGCTCGTATGGAACCGTCCAGATCTGGATTCATTGAGGCGTGTCCTGTCTCGATTGTTTCCCAACACTCACTCGCCACACGCGCGACATTCACTGGTTCGAGTGATTCAATTACTTCTCCTGCCTGCGCTAAGGACAGTAACTCATCAATCAACGACTCCATCCGATCATGGGCGTGTTCAATGCGATCAAGATGCACCGAATCACAGTCCTCTTTCGCGAACTCTAGATGTCCCCGAGCCACCCCGAGCGGGTTGCGTAAATCATGACTCACAACGTGCGCAAATTCATCGAGTCGTTCGTTCGACCGTTTTAGGGATTGTTCACGGCGCCTTCGATCCTCGATATTCCGGGTATTCACCACGTAATTGCCATCGGGTGTCGGATTGGCTGCTGCCACAGACTCGACCCATCGATAACTCCCATCAGCCCGTTCGTGGCGATATTCAACCGAGGTCTCTGCATACTCACTTGCGGCTACAACTGACTCAAACGCGCCCAAAACGTCATCACGATCTTCAGGATGAAAAAACGCGGCCACTTGTTCCCCAATCAAATCTTCCTGGTCGAAACCCAGTATTCGAGTAATAGACGGGCTCTCATATTGCACGATCCCCTCCGGATTAAGAACAGTGAGTAAATTCGTAGAATGCAACGGAATGACGTCGAGTGAGACGGTAGTGTCGAGACCATCAGAATCACTGGTTTCTGGGTGTGTCCCCTCGTCCATACCGAGTAATCAATAGGCATTGACATGATTCCTTCGGCCCCCAACGAACTACAATTAAAAATCATTCCCGAAAATCGGAGTCTAGTCAGGACGCCGAACCCGCGATCCACATTGTTTCACGAACCAATCCCAAGGATTCTCTTCCCATAGTACCCAAAACCTAACTTGATATTCCAGTAACTGCTGGGTATGCATTCAATACTTGCTGCAACCATGGGATCAACAGTCGAGACAGTAATCACCGAATTTTTCTCGGACATCCAGAACACACTCCCGAATGTTCTCTCCGGGATCCTATTTCTCATTCTGGCCTATATCAGTATTAAACTCATCCTCACAATAATCCAACTCAGTCTCAGCACAGTATATCCCCCTGAACAGGCACTTATTATTGATTTGATTCAAGTTATCGTCGGGGTATTTCTCTGGTTCGGAGCAGCACTCGGCCTCCTCAAAATTATTGGCATGGGCGAAATCGCCGCCAGCCTCGGAACCGCCGCCGGATTCATCGGTCTAGGTATCGCGTTCGCGCTCAAAAACATGATTGCTGACACTGTCGCCGGCGTCTACCTGCTCCGTGATCCCGACTTCAATATCGGAGACACCGTCACCACCGCGTCAGTTACCGGGACCATCACTTCCATCGATCTCAGGAAAACCAGGATCCGAACAGAAGACAATAATCTCGTTGTCGTGGCAAACGAGGACGTAGAAAAGAAATGGACGCAAACGAACCAAAGTGCTACGTAAGAAAATTCCTTCGACAAAAATACGGTCTCAACCAACGACACAAAACCTCTCAAATCAAAAGGTCCCAAGAGCAACGATACGTGGTATTTCCCTAATCACGTTAACTACTACTTCTCGCTATAGTGCTCTATTCGTCTCGAATACAATCCCGCGAAACACCGTGAGCAGATCACCATGGTACCGAGATACTCATGCACCGAGTTTCGTTTCAAGGTCATCTTTAACACCCGGCCACTCCTCGTCAAGAATACTGTAATACACCGTATCGCGCGGGCCCTGGTGCGTTTGCATATGCTTCCGGAGAACCCCCTCCTCCCGTGCCCCAAGCCGTTGAATCGCTTCACGTGAACGGGTGTTCCGCGTGTCCGTTTTCAATTCAACTCGAACACACTCCCATTCCTCGAACGCGTGCCGTAACATGAGGTATTTCGCCTCAGTGTTCGCGCGCGTCCGTTGGTACTCTGGCGTTAACCATGTCCACCCAATTTCAACTCGTCGGTGGTCCGACACAATGTTCCCGAACCGCGTCGACCCTACCGCCTCTCCCGATTCAGCTAAGACTGTCGCGAACGGTAGCGCTGTCCCGGCTTCCTGCGCAGCGAGTGCTGTCCTAACAAAGTCACGCATCGCTTCCGGCGAAGAAACATCCTGAGAGAACCACCTGAAAATGTCAGGATCATCGCCATTCCGCTGTAAATCAATGAGATGCTCCTCAATCGACAACGGTTCAAGCCAAATGAATTCCCCCGATAACGTCACTGGTTGAATATCCATTTCTCCGCCGCACCTAATCCCGATGACGCCTAAAATATTATTGACTGTTCCACTACCACTCGAACCAGTAATTAAGCCACTTGTAGGCATACGCATGGATAGGCCATGGTAGCATGACCGAGGAGCAATCCACGGGGGGCACCGAGCCATCACCCCTTCAAGCATTCCGCGGGTTTTTCGCGCTCGAACGAGACGTTCTCGTCCTATCCCTCGCAATGTTTGCGTTCAGCCTCGGGTTCCAGATGACGAACCGGTTCCTCCCAGAGTACATCGTCGCACTGGGAGCAACCGGGTTTATCGTCGGGCTCTTTGGCACCGCGGGTAACATCATTGCTGCCGTCTACCCATACCCAGGCGGGGCCGTATCTGATCGAATCGGCTCCCGATACGCACTTACATTATTCGGACTCATTTCCACGCTTGGCTTCATAGTCTGGCTAATTGCCCCCAACCTCGGCACGATTACGCTAGGTGGTGTGATTATTGAACCGTGGATCTGGATATTCGTCGGGTTACTCCTCGCTCAAGCCTGGAAATCGTTCGGGGTCGGTGCTACATTCGCCGTCGTAAAGCAAGCGACCGAACCATCGCGACTGGCCGCCGGTTTCGCGAGTACTGAAACATTCCGCCGCACAGCATTCCTCATCGGTCCAGTCGCCGCTGCGATCCTGATCGATTTACACCCAGCGTTCACTGTGAGTTTCCAATACGTCCTCGCCGTCGCCGTCGTATTCGGACTCATTGGCACAATCACCCAACACTACCTTTATGATCCTACCGGGGACACAATCGGTGATACCTTCCAGGGCCTCCACCAGATCAAACGTGATCTCCGAGATATGCCAGCACCGCTCCGACCACTTCTCGTGGGTGACACACTCGTTCGGTTTGCCAACGGGATGGTCTTCGTGTTTTTCGTCCTCGTCGTTACCCAACTCCTCGAAGTCGGTGTTAACACCACAATTACTCTTGTTGGAATATCCCAATCAATCAATCTCTCACCAGCCGCTTTCTTTGGGTATCTCCTCGGCATCGAGATGGTAATCGCCCTACTCATTATGGCGCCCGCCGCCAAACTCGCCGAATCCGTGGGACTCAAACCTATTGTCGCCATCGGATTCGCCGTGTATGCAATCTTCCCGATCATCCTCATAAACACACCCCCAGACGCCGTATTACTCATTGCAGTGTTCGCGTTCTCCGGGTTACGATTCGCCGGGTTACCCTCACATAAAGCCCTCATAGTCGGCCCAGCCACCGAGGGCGCTGGCGGCCGTGTTACGGGCACGTATTATTTACTACGGAACACCATCGTGATCCCAAGCGCCCTCCTTGGTGGATACTTATGGGAATTCGTCAGTCCCGATCTCGCGTTCACAATCGCCGCCGTAATCGGGATTATTGGTACCGGTTATTTCATCATATTCGGCCAAGAATTCGAAGCGTACCAGTAACACACCAGATCAGACGAGCCAATCGATTCCATTTCACCCAACGACAACCGGAGTTCGTACCCTACCGCGCTGGTCTAGGGAAGAGTTGTACTGGAAAAACACCACTAGTAGAAAATGTTCAATCTCAGAAACCTACCCCGAACGGGACCCCCCCTCAGAACGAACTCTTTTTTACACTATCCATGAACCACACGAATTATCCCACGAACCCAGCGGGTTCAATAGATATCCACTCATCCAACGGCCGGTATCCGTACGTTTATTGCACAGTTTACAAATGCATCTAGTATGGACATTACCTGGCACGGCCAGTCATTTCTAGAACTCGATACCGCCGACGGCACAAACGTCCTCATTGACCCCTGGATAGATGGTAACCCAATGAATGACGCAACGATCGATGACTTCGACCCAGACATCATCGCGATCACACACGGCCACGGCGACCACATCTCCGACGCCCACCGATTCACTGAAACACCCGTTGTCGGCCAACCCGAATTATCCGGGTATCTCGGAGAAAAAGGCCACGACGACGTCATCACCATGAACATCAGTGGCACATACACACATGATGATGTCTCATTCACCATGACGAAAGCCTTCCACTCCTCAGGCGCCCCGCTCAATGGTGACTACGACTTCACAGTCGGGACACCAGTCGGGTATATCATAAACGACGGAACCACAGTGTTCTATGACGCCGGAGACACCGGGTTATTTGGCGACATGAAAACCGTCATCGGAGAGATTCACCAACCAGACATCGCCGCCGTCCCAATCGGTGACCGCCACACCATGGACCCAGAATTCGCTGGTGTTGCTGTCGACTGGCTCGACGTCGACGCCGCCATCCCCCTCCACTATAACACCTTTCCCATTCTCGAACAGGACCCAACGGACTTCGTGAATGCAGTGAGTTCCGCCGAAGTGTTCGTTCCGGACGTAGGAGAAACAATCACCTACTAACCACCACCTAAACACCGATCGCTCAGGCGTTACAACTCAAATAATTCAGCCGCTTGCTCCATATCCTTATCCCCACGACCAGACAAATTCACCACAAGCGAATCAACCGCAGGCTCAGCGGCAAGCTTTTTTGCAAAGGCCACCGCATGCGCCGACTCCAGTGCTGGGATTATGCCTTCTTCCTCGGATAACGTCCGGAACGCCTCCAGCGCTTCATCATCAGTTATTCCCCGATACTCGCATCGACCAATCTCCCGGAACATCGCGTGCTCAGGACCAACCCCGGGATAATCCAACCCAGCAGACACAGAATGCACACTAACATCATCCTCGATAACCCGCGTCCGCATCCCATGTAACACATCTTCTGTTCCACTTGACAACGGCGCTGCATGCCGAGACGAATCAGTCCCTTCCCCGCCACCCTCGGCACCATAAAACGCCACATCATCATCCCGAAACGCATGAAACAACCCGATCGCATTCGAACCTCCACCGACACACGCCACCGCTGCATCCGGCAACCCACCGATTTTATCGAGACACTGCTCCCGAGCTTCCTGCCCAATCACACTCTGGAACTCACGGACCATCCGCGGGAACGGATCCGGCCCCACCGCCGACCCAACCAGATAGTGCGTCGAATCGATATTCTCAACTAAATCCTCCAACGCCACATCAACCGCATCAGCGAGTCCCTGCCCACCCTGCGTCACCTCATTCACCGTCGCGCCCATCAACCGCATCCGGAACACATTCATCTTCTGGCGCTCCACATCCTTCTTCCCCATATAAATCTCCGTATCCAAATTCAACAACGCACCCACCATCGCCGTCGCCGTGCCATGCTGCCCCGCCCC
>CAZITY010000050.1:0-14384 GCA_964542445.1 uncultured Halobacteriales archaeon
CAGTGGCTGATGAGGTAGTAGTCCTCGGAGTGCGGTCCGGAAGCGAAGTCGAGTGGGATCGGGTATCCGATGAGCCGGTGACGGTTGTGACGCCAGATGAGGTGGCGTCGTGGGAACCAGGATTCGATACTGATACGACGGTGTACCTGAGTGTTGATATTGACGTGGCCGATCCGAGCGTCGCACCTGCCACTGGGACCATGGAACCATTTGGGGTAGCTCCTGGGGAACTTCGTGAGGTAGTTCGAAGAATGGCATCACAGGCGGTGGGGATTGATTTCGTGGAAGTGAATGATCGGGATACGGGGCAAACGGCAGCCCTTGCGGGAAAACTCCTTCGAGAATTTGTGTTTACTCATGCAACTCAGCACCATTGTTGACCGATTAGATGACCAGTTGCGGACTGAGGCCTACGGGGCGGTTGATGCAAGTCCGAACGGGTTACAACTAGGGGACGAATCGGGCGAGGTAACGACTGTCGCATTCGCTGTGGATGCTGCAGTTGACACGATAGAGCGGGCGGGTGAGGCTGATGCGGATTTACTCGTGTGTCATCACGGGATTATTTGGGGTGACCTTGAGCGAGTGACGGGGTTGGTGTACGATCGGGTTCGAGCGCTTGTTGAACACGATATCGGCTTGTACGTGTCGCATTTACCGCTTGATGGTCATCAGGAGTTCGGAAATGCCGCGGGAATAGCGGATGTTTTGTCAGTGACGAACCGCGAGCCGTTCGGGCTCATGGACGATGAACCGATTGGGGTACACGGGCGGTTACCAGATCCAGTCTCGGTGGGTGCCATCGAGTCATCGTTATCGGCCACTCTGGATCATGGTGATGGGTCAGTACAGGTGCTCGATTTCGGACCGCAGGTAATCGAAACCATTGCGATTGTGACTGGGAGTGGGACCGATTGGGTACCGGCGGCGGCAGACGCAGGGATTGATGCGTTCATCACCGGTGAGGGTAAACAACAAGTGTATCATACCGCGAAGGAACTCGGGATTTCGGTGGTGCTCGCGGGGCATTATGCGACCGAAACGTTCGGTGTCCTATCGCTCAAAGAACTTATTGATGAGTGGGGACTCACGACCGAGTTCATTTCTGCTCCGACCGGATTATGATCTAGATTGCTTGTCGTGTTTGTGTGATACCCCTTCGCGATTAGTTTTCGGTCTAGGTGGGGCGTGACTAGTGGAAAACGGGGTGTTCAAACGGTCGGGTGTCGTGGTGTGTGGGTATGAGCGACGAGGGCCATTCCGATCGGGAGGAATTCGAGTCTGATCCGATCAAGCACATGTCGGTGACGCCCGGAATGACGGTCGGCGAGCTGGTGGTTGAGTACGGGAACGCCGGGGGGAACGCCCATGATATATCGACGGCAGTCGAGGTGTATTCTGAGATGGTCCGGTCCGATGATGTCCTCATTGTTTGTGGGTTAGCGGGCGCAATGGTTCCCTGTGGGATGCGACAGATAGTGAGCGATTTGATCCGGGATGGGTTCATTGATGTGCTCGTGACAACTGGGGCGACCATCACTCACGATTCAATCGAAGCAATCGGCGGGCACCATCATCATGGCTCGGCAACGCCACCAGTTGGGAAATCTCGGATGGAGCTCGATGAGTCGTTGCGAGATGCAGAGATCGATCGTATTTACAACGTGTATTTGCCGCAGGAACATTTCGCTGCGTTCGAACACCATTTACGCGAGAACGTGTTTCCCGAACTCGACGGTGTTGTGCCGATCGAGGCATTCGTTCGTGAGGTTGGACGGGCAAATCACGCGGCAGCAGAAGCTGATTCCTCCCGCGATCCAGGAATCGTGGGAACGGCGTTTGCGAATGATGTCCCGGTGTTTTGTCCCGCGATCCAGGACAGCGTACTCGGGTTACAAGCGTGGATGTGGTCACAAACCAGTGATTTTTCACTGGATGCACTTGCCGACATGACGTATTTATCTGATATTGTGCACGATGCTGAAGAAGGCGGGGTGTTCGTTGTCGGAGGAGGCGTCCCGAAGAATTATGCGTTACAAACAATGCTTGTCTCTGCAGGTGCCTATGAGTATGGCGTTCAACTAACCGTGGACCCGGAGCATACAGCGGGGTTAACGGGGGCCTCCTTAGATGAAGCCCGGTCGTGGGGAAAGATCGCTCCGACCGCTCGGAACGTCACTGTCCGTGGAGATATCACGATCACGTTCCCATTACTTGTCGCAGCCACCCGCGACCACCTCACCGTCCCCTAGTCTGCTTCGAGGATATACTCTGCTAGTCGCGGGACGAACATCCCGATATCAGTCACCATTCCGATTGCTTGGGCGCTCCCGCGGTCCAGGAGTTGTGTGACCGTTGCGGGATTGATGTCAACACAGACCGTTCTCGTGGTTGAGGGGAGACAGTTCCCGACGGCGACTGAGTGAAGGAGCGTGGACATCATCAATACTAGATCGGCTCGTTGAGCCTGCGCACGAATCTCGTTTTGGGCCTCAATCGTGTCCGTTATTGTATCCGGGAGCGGCCCGTCGTCCCGAATCGACCCAGCGAGGACATAGGGGACGTCATTCGTAACACATTCGAACATCACTCCATCGGTAATGATTCCCTCATCGATAGCCTCCGGGATTGATCCAGCTCGGATCACTTCGCTAATCGCGCTCATATGGTGTTTATGGCCTTTCCGCGGGTGATCTAGCGTCTCAACGTCCATCCCTAGCGATGTCCCGTAGAGGGATCGTTCGATATCGTGGACCGCGAATCCGTTCCCGGCCGACAACATGTCAATATACCCAGCATCCACCAACCGGGCGAGATCATCCCCCGCCCCCGAGTGAATCAACGCCGGGCCCGGCACCGCAAGGACCTCGCCACTCTCATTTTTTGTTCCAACTATGGCTTCTGCAATCTGCGCGATCAATGATTCCGACGGACGCTCTGAACTCACTCCGCCTTGCATAAACCCAAATGGCCCACCGGCGTCCCGTGGTCGCTCCGGCGGCCGCACACGAATCCCCGCTTCCCCCGTTACCACCAACTCACCTTCTTTGATGGCATTCAATGGGGCGGTCCGCGCCGTTTTCGTCGTTTCGTCAACGATCACCGCACAATCCATCTCGATGTCCTCCACATCAACCCACGCATCATCAACCCGAATCTGCGTCGGGTGATTCGTCGTTGAATAAAACCCATGCGGAACGACGTTATCCGCCGGCGCCGGTTCGAGCGACGCATCCACCGGATCCGCGATATTCGCCCCGTTCTGGTGTAACTCGTGTAAAATTTCAAGCAACCGCTCTTCTGAATCCGCTGACACTTCCATCCGACAATACGACGTTTCGTCCTTCCGTGTCCCCACCGTGAATTCCTCAACATGGAACGATCCGTCCATGTCCATCACGATCCCGAACACGCGCTGCATCATCCCGGAATCGATGATGTGTCCCTCAAGTTCAACGATCCGCGACACTGACATACTCAATGAAAACACAGACCGGGCGTATGAGCGTTCTGAATTCCCTGAGTCTAGACGCGTTACTCCTCAGCCTGGACAATTACCCCATCCGCTGCCAACGCGTCTATTTCACCTTCACCATACCCGATCTCCCGAAGCACCTCAGTAGTGTGTTCCCCCATAAACGGTGAATGTCGCCACACATCCGGATCCGTCTCAGACAACCGAAACGGCGGTCGCGTCATCGTGAACGACCCATACCGAGGGTGCTCAACCTCACGGAACACTTCTCGTTCTTTTACATGTTCCATCTCCGCGGTTTCCGGTACCGTATTATGCGGTGCCACCGGGAGTCCCGCTTCCGATAACACCTCGAGACACTCTTCCGACGTTCGTTCGCGCATCCAGTCCTCAAGCATCTCACTGAACCGCACCGCCTCTGCATTCCGATTGGTCGAATCTTCGTACTTCGGATCCTCAAGTAAATCCGGTCGATCTACGACCTCACAGAACCCTTCCCACACCCGATCTGAACTCAAATAAAACGCGACACAAACCCACCCATCTTTCGTTTCCGCCGCTCCATACAACGAATTTGGGTTCCGGAACGTGTTCCGCCCGCCCTTCTGGAACGTCGCATCAGGCACGTTATTGTACGCTTCAAACGCCGAATCCATATTATGCATCACTCCTTCGAGCATCGAAATCTCGACTTTCTGCCCCCCATTCCCTCGCTCAGCGTGCCGGAGCGCGTTCATTGTCGCGAACGCCGCATTCGTCCCCGCATAATAATCCGCGAGTGACGTTTGGGCCCGTATTGGTGGATGATCATCGTACCCCATCAAACTCGACAACCCAGACACATGCTGGATCACCGTGTCCATTGCTGGCTTATCCGCCATGGGTCCTGTCTCCCCAAACCCCGTGACATGCGTATACACCAGATCCGGGTTAATCTCACTGAGCGTTGCATAATCTACCCCGAGTCTTTCAGAAACACCGGGCGGCCAGTTTTGCACGAAAATATCCGCTGTTTCCACTAACTCGTATACAATGTCACGACCCGCGTCTGCTTTTAAATCAATACTTACCGACCGTTTACTCCGATTCAATAGCTCAAACGAAGTACTCACTGGCTCGCCATCGATTTCTCGCCGGCCACCCCGCGCAATATCCCCACGCGGCGCCTCGAGCTTAATCACATCCGCTCCCATATCCGCTAGGTACGTTGCACACACCGGCCCCGCAACAACTTGTCCCGCATCAACCACTCGCACATCCGATAACGGCATCCCATCAACCATACCCGCAAACCCCCTTCACGAATACTTAATCCCATCGGTGACCCATCCCTCATCCCTAATATCCATAATGAAACACTCCTAACTAGTCACTGGCTGATGACGAACTCACTACCCGAGCCACCATCCCATGGCAATGACGACCCCTATGAGTGCCGAGGCCAGCTTTCTATCCATACTCCAACACGAGACTCCACGTCGAAAGCCATAGAATCACTCCTGTTAGCCTCTTAGAGGGACACTAATTTCTGCAGATCAAGCTACCCAGTACTGGCCGGGGAGAGAGCAGGTTCATGTCGTTCCCTGCCTGTCCACGACTGTGTTCACGGATACGCCAGGGATCCATTACATCACCGGTATTGTTCGCGACGCGCAGGCAAACCTAGGGTTCTCAGAGACGTACTAGGTCTTCGACTCGTCAAACAGACCGTGAATTTCAACGAAAAATTCATCCGCCACCTCTTCTATGGCAACAAAACCGGCTCCCCAGGCACCGTCCTAACATTCTTTTCATACCCAGCCGAAGCCGATGGCCGCCATGGTACGCCACAAATTGTTACCGCTGGGCTTACTATCCCAACGAACTCGATATCGTACTGGGACGACCGACTTACCGACCATAATGTAACGGTCGATGGTCCATTTGAGCGTTTTAACGAGACCGTTCTTCGATTTTCCGACCCGGACGGAACGCAACTTGAACTTGTTACTGGCGAGGCAGACATTGCGCCGTGGACTTCGAGTTCAATTCCCTCGCATCACGCGATACGAGGTATATTTGGCGTAACGATCCTCTCAACGAACGTTTTCGTCACCGCGAGTGTATTAGAGACACTGGGATTCGACCTGTTCGATCAAGAGGGAGACTGCGTCCGATATCGAGCACCGGGTGATTGAGCTACCATTGTCGATCTACTCGATCGAGACGCCGAGTTCGGTCGCGAAGGTGCCGGGTCCATCCATCACGTTGCGATGCGAGTCCCTGATAGAGACGAACTCTTCGACTGGCACGATCTGTTTCGAAAGCGTGGTTATACCGTTTCACGGGTGAAAGACCGTTATTTCTTTCACTCGCTATACGTTCGGGACCCTGGTGGAATCCTGTTCGAACTTGCCACTGAAACGCCAGGGCTTCGAACCGGCGACATCAACAATCTGGGGGACTCGTTGTTTCTTCCGCCGTGCCTTGAAGAAGACCGCGAAATGATCAACGCGCAATTGCAGCCACTCGATACGTCGGCACGGCCCAACTACTGTGAAGAAATGGGTGGTTCGGGCAGAGAAGGCAAAGCCCCCACACCATCTAGACGCCGCGTTCACGGCCGCGGTGTAGATTTATGAATTGGGATAATTCTCGCCCGAATTGAATGAAAAGTAGAAAACCATCACCTGTAATAGTAACTGATAGTGACCGAGAAGCGTCCAGGATTGAGTAGTGAGTCAAATATATGTGAGGATGAGTTTGAGGAACTGATTGATGATCTCGAAGAGCTTGAAGAATCAGCTGAGTCCACTGAGGAACGATGGATTCTGCAGCGGACCGTTCAACAGTTCAATCGGTTAGCAGAGCGCCGTATATTCGGATTTGATGATGTTGCCCAACAAATCGTCGGGGGGTTCATTCTTTCTGCGCCGTTTGTGGTCACGGAGGAAGTTTGGCACCTTGCGGCGGCGATGAGTTGGGTTCAATTAGCGATCACGGTGTTCATGGTGGTGACCATTGGATATGGGACTCTGTATCGCGCTACTGAGGATCGTGACGCTGATCGAGAAGAATCGATCGCGGGGCTTCCGATTCGATTCATCTCATTGATTGTTATTTCGTACCTATCGGTTGCCATATTGGCGTTCGTGTTCTCCGCACCCGCTACATTTGGCGCTGGACCAGTAACCACGATAAAAGCAATTTCGATTGGGGCCATCTTTAGTGTCGTCGGTGCGGCGACCGCTGATACAATATTCTGAAAATCATTCTATTCTCAACTATGGGGAGGCAACTATTCAGCAGAGCGCGTATGTCAGGATTTTTCTTCGGTAGAGTGCTTTTTGGACGGCAAATATTGGAGTAGGTCCTTGGTAAGTTTTTGTCTGGCAGTAACCGATTCCTTCAATTAGTTCTGGTGGGTGGTGTTGAGGTAGATGCTGTGAGTATGTGAATAGCATTGGGTGGGAGTTCAAGATGAACCGGAGTGTTGGGACCGAGATTGAGCGCCTCGAATTTTGTAGGGGAGACAGTCACGGTTAGTGGTGTCGGCAGATCAGAGATGGTACAGTAAACACGGTATTCTGATCCTTCATGTAACCACCGTTCAACCTCTCCTGATATGAGATTATCTGGTGGATCGGGAGCTGGTGGTTCTGCGTGAATCGTGATTCGGGCGGGGTGAATACACATCGTTACGGTGGTTCCGACTGACCATTCACCAGCGGTAGTAAGTGTGTGAGTACCAGTTTTGAGTGTAATTGTTTCACTTGTCCGGTCAGTCACGGTGGCGTCGATCAGGTTCGAGTTCCCCGTGAATTCTGCTACAAAAGGCGAAGCAGGGTTACTATGTATTTCGCCTGGTGTGCCGATTTGCTCAATCGCTCCGTCACGGAGAATGGTGAGTCGGTCACCGAGTGACATCGCAGTCCGTTGATTATGCGTAACGAGTATAATTGGAATGTTAAGTGAGTCGAAGACACGATGGAGTTCATCGCGTAACCGACGACGCGTCGGGGTGTCGAGACTTGAAAGCGGTTCATCAAGCAACAGAACCGCTGGTTCGGCGGCTAGTGTTCGTGCCAGGGCGATTCGTTGCGTTTCCCCACCGGAGAGCGTGGCCGGTGATTGATCGAGAATACTCGTGATTTCAAGGGTTTCTGCAACTTCAGTAACGATTGAGTTGGTCGTCGCGGCGTACTCGATGTTTTCCCTCGCGGTCATATGTGGAAATAACGATCCGTCTTGGAACACAAGACCGGTATTTCGGTGTTCAAGTGGAACGGTCGAAATGGAGTTCCCGTGAAGGACGATGTCACCAGAGTCCAGTGGCGTAATTCCAGCGATGAGGGAGAGCAGAGTGGTTTTGCCGCTGCCGGACGGTCCGAGGACCACGACTACTTCATTTCCGACGGTGAGGTCTAGTGGTCCGAGGGTAAAATCGTCATAACGTTTCGTTATGTCGTGGAGTTCTAGCATGCGAGTTACTCGAATGGGTTAGTCCCGAGGGATGAGAGGATAAGGAGCGTGGTGATTGCGATGCCGAGGAGAATCACGGCCACTGGAAACGCGGTGTCGAGACCGAGGGTGGTGTATGAGACCCAGATTTCGACCGGCATGGTCCGGGGGTAATACGCGAGCATGATGGTAGCACCGAATTCCCCGATCGCCCGACCAAACGCGAGCGTAATCCCGGCGAGGATCCCTGGCCACGCGAGTGGGAGCGTGATGTGTCGAAACGTTGCGGTTTCTGTTTTTCCGAGGGACAATGATGCGTAGGTGAATGTAGGATCGATGTTTTCGAATGCGGCTTTGGCGGTGACGACGACGAACGGGGAGGCAACGAATGTTTGTGCCAGGATAATTCCTGCCATCGATCGGGTCAATGGGAAACCAGCGGTCCGCGTGAGGTCCCCGAGGGTGGTGCCGGGACCGACGACAGTGAGGAGGACCATGCCGCTGACCACTGGGGGGAGGACTAGCGGAAGGACGACGAGTGCTGTCCCGAATGTTTTTGCTCGACGAGGGGCGTGGGCAAGCCAGTAGGCCAGTGGAACACCGAGCACAGTGGCGATTATTGTGCTAATAGACGATGCGGTGAGGGAGGTAGTTGCAGCAGACACGATGTCAGGGTTTGTCAGCCGGGCCAGAACGACGCTTGGTGATTGCGCGACTAGGAGGGAAACGAGCGGCACAACATAGTACACGAGGAGCATCGCACCAAGGAAAACCGTGACGTGAAACCACCCAAACCGCTGGTTCACGTTCCTAGGTAGTGGGCGTGTGAGGGACATTACCATAATATTCCGGATAGTTATCTGGAACGACCAGTCCGTACGTAGTCAAATACGACCCGGTGATGAGTGAATCAAACACAGATCTGACGGTCGGTGTGTGCTGTTGGATCGTCGCGCCATACGTGATCACCCCACCCCGAACTGTCTTCCCACTCGGGAGTTCATACGTCGCGATACTGTACTGTTCACGATACCTTGGGTCACTCAGATTGATTGCGGCAGGCAGATCGATGTAGTTGTACTCCCGTTCGATAGCCATGTTCCGATACACAATCGCGGCGTCAATCCCACCGGTTTCAAATTGACTGAGGAGTTGGGTTTCCGGATACAGCTGGTCCTGGTGCGTGATGTTCGCTCGTAGATCCCTCGTTGTATCGTAATGGTCTGTCGCGAGATCGAGCAAAAATAATGACCGATATCCGAGGGGATCGAGGTCGGGATCAGTACGCCCAAGCCGTACGTCCTCAGAACCAAGTACTTCATACCAGCTATCTCTTCCAGCGTCTTCAAGCCGCTGGCCACTAGCTGTCGACGGATCATATGCAAGTACAAGCGCGTTTGTTGCAAACGTAGCGTACCACCTCGCGTATATCGGTGAATCGAACAACATGGTATCAGCGACCGCGATAATATCGGGAGTTTTCTGATTCTCTGCGACAAGGCGAGCGACTTCAACAGACCCGTGGGCTTCGATTTGGAGGGGCCTATCAACATTACTCCGTAACCCGTTTTCTAGCGCGTTATAGAGACTTCCGGCGGCTAGAATAGAAACAGCGTCTGATTCTGATGATATTCTCCCAAGCGTATTCACACAACCACTGAGGCCACTGAGTATGGGAATGGTTCCGGCGAGGACCGACCGGCGACTCAACGAACCGACACGCTCACCCATGAAAACAAGTACTTATGGTTCACCATTAAGATTAACTCAAATGAATTTATTTTACTTTGTATGGTCGATGCCCAGGACACGATCCTGACCGATCGACAGGTAACGGTGCTCAAACACCGCGAAACGGGCGAAACACAGCAAGAAATCGCTGACGAACTCGGCACAACCGACTCTAACGTGAGTGCTATTGAACGCGCTGCCGAAACAAACATCAACAAAGCCCGCAGAACCCTCGAACTTGTCCGGACGATCCGCGCCCCCGTCAGATTCAGCGCACCAGCCGGGACTGATTTTGAAGAGTTAGTTGATACCGTTTACTCCTCTGGCGATTCCGCTGGTATCAAAATCGATTACTGCCGCCCCGAACTTTACTCCCATCTCTATGCATTACTCGAAGACGCAACGAATCAAAACCAGCTTGAATCACCCGTTGAAATCGGTCTCACTGAAACCGGTGACGTCAACGTATACTCAGAACTTACGTAACCCGACGCATCACCCGCCTTGCTTTTTGCTTAACTCCATACCGGAAGTCGGTTGCTTGAACTATTTATTGTTCTTTGATGCCAGTTCTCCTACCCTCCCGTTGTCCACTCCCAATGGCTTCTTTTGCCTCACGTCTCCAGCCCCCCTTGACCACTAACTGGCATTATTTGATCAGTATGGGCTACTAACTGCCACTGCTATTTTCAGACTTTATGCGTATCACCTGTACATGGATTGTCCCAAAACCACGTTATTCGGCTTCTTCTTCATCAGCCATCCACCGCTGACCGTAGGATCGATATCCATCGAACTCGTCATTTGCGATCTCCCGCTCAATCTCCTCACGCGTCTCAGAACTAATACGCACTAGGTGGCATATCGGATGTCCTGGCAAGGCCACCGGATTCTCTAATACCCCAACAATCAATCCGGTGAATGGTGCGGTAACGATTCGTTCTTCATCCTTGAAATGATCAGAAATCGTGCAAATCGTATCGCCTTCATGGACCAGTGGATTTGGTCCCCAGTGCATCTCGACTAATCCACCAGAATCAGCTCGAATCCATCGCTTCTCCTCTGATGGCCCCACCACCTTCCGCCATTTCGGTTCGGTCACGGACCCATCCGGATAGATATCATACGTCGCGAGCACTCCTTCAACCCCAGCGAGTGCTTTTTCTATCAATCCCGGTTGGAACCGGTGCGCCTTGCCCATCTCTACTGTGAGAGTTGGAATACCGTTCTTTGACGCAACCCCCCGGAGCGACCGCTCATCACCTTCACCAGACAACACCACATTCGCACCGAATGCATCAGCAAGCCGAAATACCGACTCATCCTCTACATCAGCCCGAACATGATACATTGTCGTCCGATTCCGTGTCGACGTATGAAAGTCAATGCCAAGATCACACTGACTAATGAACCGATGATATACACGAAACGCCATTCGTTCTGCCGTATTCGAACCTGCCTTCCCGGGAAATGACCGATTAAAATCCTGATCGTAAATTGGGAGATACCGTTGTTGGGCGTGATACCCAGGAACATTCACAACGTGCAACAATACGAGTGTCCCGTGGATATCACCCGGTGAATACCGATCAGCTACCTCCTGGAGTACTTTAACACCATTCAGTTCATCACCATGTATTGCGGCCGTCATGAAAATCCGAGGACCATCGCCTTCTCCATTAATGATGGTTATTGGCAGTTCAACTGGGTCACCAAGATACGTTTCACCTACTTCAAATCGAAACTGACGTTTCTCTCCAGGCGGCACTTCAGTTTCTATTTTGAACGGCTCGGGAGAACTGTGTGTCATGCCATATAGATAGCTCCCGAGCCAATAATTACCCACTACTCAATGGCGTTCTATACGAAACCCGACCATCATCTGGTTATTTGTGCTCGAGTCAAAATACAGAAGCGTATTGACGCTAGTACAGTCTGTGATATCGGTCGGCCCCTAACACTCTCCGCTCAGTCAGCGCGGATTTGGGTTCGAATGTCGTGGATGATATCAAATTCTTCGTTTGTGTCACCGAGGACAAGGAGGGCGTAGTACCGGAGGAACACTTGGACAGGAACTGCAATTAACAAGGCAGCCGTGAAGACTAAGCTGAGAAACGCGACTGCTGCAATCCCGATTAGTACACCACCGACAATACCGACTATGTCCAGCAGGACTACACCGATGAGTGCAAGGATCCCGAATGGAATAGCGAGTACGATGGCTACGAGGATCGTTCCGAGTCCAGCAACAATTCCACCAGCGATATTGAGTACGAATGCCAGTACGAGGAACGCGAGGTATTGTTTCCATTGGTCACGGAGGGTTCCCCAGAACCGTCGCCAACTATCGATAACGCCACGGTTTTCAAGCATCATGATCGGGACAATAAATGACGTCGTGAAACTATGAATGATGCTACTCAGTAGTATAACGGGGATGGCAATGAGTATAGCGAGCGGAATAAATGCGAAGCCAAGGGCGCTGGCTTCGAATAGAATGGGGGCGAGTGCTATGGCCGCGAGGACGCCGATTATTCCGAATGTAATGACTCCAACGACGAGTCTGAACCCAAATAATCGAAGGCCAGCAGACCAGTATTCACGCCAATAGCGACGAATTGCAAGTGTTTCGTCACTGAGCGAACGGACAAAAATGAACTCCATTACTGATCCAATGAGCATCAGTCCGAGCACGATGAGTGCGATAATCCCAATGATGCCGAGTATAATCGCAAGTTCCGCAGCACCCGGGGTAGGGAGTGAGCCGGGAATGCTTGGATCAGTTGGCCCGCTCGGCCCAGAATTCGGTGAGTTCCCGAGGAACTGGAAGGGATTTGTCCCGCCACCTCCACCAATAAAGAACACCACTACAGCGAGTTTCGCCCAGAACCATCGGTTAACGGGCCAGAGTAATTCTTTCGTGGCAGCTATCCCGTCGTCAATGTTATCCAGCGCATAAATCGCCATTACCTAATACCTCCACGCAAAGGACCTGTAGCCACATCTGCGTACAATCTGGGGAATCCTCGTTTCATTACAAAATGCCACATCTCTCGCGACCTATAGCCATACCGGTATTACAAACTACTTGATATATTAGTAGTGCCACTCTCACGGCCCTTTCTACATCAGTAGTTTAAGGATCGGCGGTCGCCACTGATTGATTTGTTTCCTGGATCACGTACCGTTGACCGACCATCGCATCTAGTAATTCATCGACAGGAGCATGATCATCACGCAATATTGGGATGTCATCGGTTTCCGGTGGTTCTTCGTACGTCCGAATCTCCCTAGCCAAGTCAATCCCGATATCTCGACGATTATTCAGCCGCAATAATTCAGCCTCTCCAACCCTCGTTTCCTTTTTCGTTGCTACCAACTCGATGTTCTGCACCACTGAACCGCCTGATGTCGGAAACCCATACACTTGGGGGAACACCTGGTTCATGGTCTTGAATTTTGACCGATAAAAATCAGAGGCCGGCCCGCTCGGCGCTGATATTACATTCGCAAACAACACGCCGTCCGCAGACAACCGCTCCGATGTGAGCGCCATAAACTCCACGGTAGTCATATGAAACGGTACTTTGTCCTTCCGATAGGCATCCAACACAATCACGTCGTACGTTCGGTTTGTCTCTCGGAGAAATGCCCGACCATCCCCCTGATGAATCCGTAATGAATCAGACTCACTAACGTTAAAGTATGTTTTTGCGGTCTCAATGACGACTGGATCGATCTCCACCACATCAACTGTCACATTGTACTCCTGCGCAAATCGTTTTGGCCCCGTAAACCCTCCGCCACCAATGAATAACACGCGATCAACATCGTCAGTGAATAACAGCGGCAAATGAAAATATCGGGTATACGAAAATACATGTCGATCTGGATCCGTTAGATCCATCGCACTATGTCGTTGTCCCCCAAGGAACAATGTTCGCGTATCACCGGAATCAACAACCCGTAACTCCTGGTACGGGGTTTGTGTCTCATACACAACGCGTCCCTCAACGGATACACCCGCTGCCCCACTCGCCACCGCCGCAACAAGCAACACGAGAACGAACCCAAATGTGAGGAGTTCATCCCACTCCCGTTTCGGGAAAACGATCCAAACCGCACACATCACAGCGAGCGCACCGAATATGAACGCAATCTGGTTCACGCTGAAGGATGGGATCAATATGAACGTAGTCCCAAATGCACCGATAATGCTCCCGATCGTTCCTAACGCATACACGTGCCCGGAGGCTTCCCCGATGCTGTCTTTTGCTGAAAGTTCTGCGGCATACGGGCTAATGAATCCTAAGAAATACGTTGGGGGACCGAATAACAATACGATCGCTGGTAAGGAAGCAAACCGACTCGGCAACGGAAATCCGGCGGTGGCTCGAAGCATGAGGTCTCCGAGTAAAATTATTCCAACAACGTACACAGCTGTAAGGAGAAATACCCGGGCGATGTGGTCGTTCGTGGCGCGTTCACTGGCCAGTTTACCACCGCGGTAATACCCATAACTTAACGCGGCGAGAAATACGCCAATGATACTTCCCCAGGTGTAAATACTACTGCCGAATTGCGGTGCAACCATCCGGCCGGCCAGGATTTCGAGACCCATGCTCGTGATACCAGAGATAAACACAGCGGTTTCTGGCCGGGTGACCTGGAGCGAACCGGTCGTCCAGGGCTGGTTCATGGGTTAATGCAGGGAAGCGTCCACTTTAACTATTGGAAC
>CAZITY010000051.1:0-13640 GCA_964542445.1 uncultured Halobacteriales archaeon
CCGAGGTGCGACCGTCTTCTTTTCAAGTCACATACTGGGACAAGTTGAAGCCGTGTGTGACCGTGTCGGGATTCTTCGAGATGGCGAGTTAGTCGCAGAAGATTCTGTAGCGGGCCTCCGGGAGGCTGTTGGAACCGAAGGTACGCTCCGCATCACCGTTGACCAACTCGCCACGGAATCCATCGACGAGATTAGAGAACTAGACGGCGTATCAGCAGTATCCACCGAGCAAAATTCCCTAGAGGTAACCTGCAAGGATGATGCTAAAACAACTGTCTTGAGCGAAATTGAATCGCTTGGCATGTCAATTACTGATTTCGAAACAGAAGAAGTGTCGCTAGAAGAATTATTCGCGGCATATACTACGGAGGAAAAATAATGACGTGGCAAGTTATTGCAGAAAAAGACTTCCACGATTCGGTTCGGTCCTATTGGTTGTGGGGTTTGTCCTCCATTTTCATCACTCTATTGGCGATTCCTCCAGCGCTTATCGTGTTTGATATCATCCAAATCACACCTGCTGAAGGAGACGAATCCGTGGTTACTGATATTTTCATTCTCGTGATGGAACAAACAATGACCGTTGTAGTTCCGATCATTGCGATCGTAGTTGCGTACGCGGCGATTGCAGGAGAACGAGATTCAGGTTCGTTGAAATTATTATTGTCATTACCGCACTCGCGGTTAGATGTGGTTATCGGGAAAGTCATTGGCCGCGGAATTGTTGTTATCCTCCCAGTGATCGTCGGATTCGTTGTTTCCGCCTTGGTGTTTGCTCTGACACCAATACCGTTGGAATACGAAACCTATGGGTTCTTTGCATTGTTGACCGCGATCCTCGCGCTTGTGTTCGTCGCGATTGCCGTTGGTGTTTCTGCAGCAGCGAAAACCAGTCGACGAGCCATGATTGGTACGGTAACTATCTATGTGATTTTCACGTTACTATGGAACCAATTCACGGATGGAATTGTCAGACTCCTTCAGGACCATACTGGCCTCGCCATGGATACAATCGTCCCGGTGCATTTGTTCTTGAAACTCCTGAACCCAACGCAGGCGTATGAATCGTTTCTCTCGTCTCAATTCACTGAAACAACGGTTCAGGCGAGAGTCCAAATCATCGGGAGTGGAGGGTTAGAAGGACAAATGCGGCAAGTTTCGTATGCTGACATATTGGGTGATACTGTACCGGTCTACCTGAGTGACCCTGCTGTTTTCGTATTATTCGTCGCTTGGATCGTCATCGCCCCGGTTGCGGGATACTTGATATTTAAGGAAACTGATCTTTAACGAGAAACACGTTTTGTCTTCTTTTTCCATCAGTTTCAGTGAGCTGGCGAAAGCTTAACTACGCCACGAAGCGTGGTGAAAGTGATGGCAAGAGACCCTGACGATGATGGAATGTTGTCGTGGGACGAATCCGTCTTTGTCAATGAGCACGTCTTCGAAGTAGATTACGTCCCTGAGGTCTTTCTCCACCGCGAAACTCAGCTGCAAAGCATCCAGTACGCCCTCCGCCCCGCTGTCCGAGGATCCCGTCCCCTCAACGTTTTCGCGCATGGTCCACCGGGGACAGGGAAAACGACGGCTGTCCAAAAATTATTCGACGAATTATCTGTCCAACGCGGAATCCGTACCGTTCGCGTCAATTGCCAAGTCGACTCCACCCGATACGCTGTGTTCTCTCGATTATTCGAAGCGGTCTTTGATTACGAACCCCCCTCAAGCGGGATTTCGTTCAAAAAACTCTTCAGGCAACTCACTGAACAACTCGTAGAAGATGAAGAAACACTCGTCGTCGCTTTAGACGACGTGAATTATTTGTTTTATGAAAACGAGGCATCCGATTCATTATACTCCTTGCTTCGCGCCCATGAAATTCAACCGGGCGCAAAAATCGGAGTAATCATCGTGTCGTCTGACCCGTCTCTCGAAGTTATCGACGCATTGGATCGACGCGTGCAGAGTGTTTTCCGCCCTGAGGAAGTTTTCTTCCCGCCCTATGATACCTCTGAAATAGTCGATATCTTATCGGAACGAGTGAAACGAGGGTTCCATGATGAAGCGGTCCCAACTGATGTTCTTGATCGGGCGGCTGAACGAACCGCAGAAACTGGTGATCTTCGGGTCGGGATCGATTTGTTACGCCGCGCCGGTTTGAACGCGGAAATGAGAGCGAGCCGAACGCTTAGTGTCGATGATGTCGAAGAAGCATATGAAGCCTCGAAATACGTGCATCTCGCGCGGCGACTCGAAACGTTATCTGATTCAGAACGCGCACTCGTCGAAGTACTCATCGAGCAAGGAACCGACCGCGCGGGCACCATTTATGAATCATTTCACGAGAAAACCGATCTTGGGTACACGAGGTACTCTGAAATCGTGAATAAACTCGATAACCTCGGTATTATTGAGGCGACGTACACTACTGTCGATGGACGGGGCCGTTCTCGGGAACTGGAATTAGCATACGAGGCAGACGCGATCCGCGAGCGTCTTGAGTAACCCACGAACGCTATCCCAGTCATTCTAGGGATCGTGATGCGTTGGACAATTTGCTGTACATTATTAGGGTTGACAGACGACGTTAGAGTATGAAAACCGGCGGTGGATCGGAGTCGGCAAAAAAGCGAGCGGGTTCGAGAGCAGCTGAATTCGTGGATGATGGGATGCTTGTTGGACTCGGGACTGGTAGCACGGCTGCGTGTGCGATCCGGGAATTAGGTCGCCGTGTCGATCAAGGGCTTGATATTCGAGGGATCCCGACGTCGTTTCAGGCGCGCCGGGAAGCGAAACGTGCTGGGATTCCGTTGTGTTCTCTCGGTGATACTGATCAGATCGAATTGGCGATCGATGGGGCAGATCAAGTCGCTGATATGGATCTTATTAAAGGCGGCGGCGGGGCGCATACGAGAGAAAAGATAGTCAGCTCAATTGCGAACAACACCGTGATCGTCGTAGATGAGTCGAAACTGGCACCTTCGCTTAACCGATCGATTCCCATCGAACTTATATCGGCTGCACGAGGTGCGGTTGCCAGTGGAATCCATAATCTCGGCGGTGGTGTTTCCCTGCGGGAATCGACCGGGAAAGACGGACCCGTCATGACAGATAATGGGAATTTACTCATGGATTGTGATTTTGGTCAGATCACAAACCCCGAAGCACTAGGGAACTCATTGTCACGAATACCAGGAATCGTAGAGCACGGATTGTTTATTGATGTGGCGGACACCATCATAATCGGGAATGAGTGCGGTGTCGATATCAGATCCAAATAGCCACGAAAAACAAGGCTTGATTACAGCAACGCTACTCATTAACCATTTAGCTTCGTTCCGTAAACTCTCGCTGTCGAGATTGAGGAGAATAGCGCTGATGGTTGCCGGTTGTGACAGCCATAGTGACAAACCCCTTTCTCTGGGATTTGCGCGTAATGAACTCATTACCATACTTTGATTACCATCCCTCGTATCAGAATGAATGAACGCTCCGTGACGTCCCACATCGTGTATATACTCGAATGTGCTGATTCGACATTGTATACCGGATACACAACAGATATCGATCGGCGGCTAACCGAACATAACAACGGTACCGCTGCTAAATACACGAAAGGCCGTACTCCCGTGTCGCTCGTTCATATCGAATATCACGACTCGAAATCGACCGCCATGCAGCGAGAATACGAAATAAAACAACTTGAACGACCCGAAAAAGAAGCGCTTTGTAACCACAATTAACTGGCCGGCTAGATAGAATTATTGCGGCACCCATTCAGTGAATTACGTAACATGTCCTCGTCTCAATCTATCGATACAACAGATAATCCGTCGAACAAACTGGCCGAATTCATTACGAATTTGTCATTTGATCAAATCCCCGAACAGGCAACAAAAATCGCCGAACGAAGTTTTGTTGACACCGTTGGTGTGACCATAGCTGGATCGTCCGCAGCAGCTGGTGAAATTGCCCAACAATCCTACTTCTCGATGTATTCCTCTGGTCCGGCCACCGTGATCGGAACCAACTCCACTCTTCCGGAACCTGAAGCAACTTTCTTGAACGGCACAGCGTCACATGCACTAGATTATGACGACGTCACTGCCGGAATGGACGGTCATCCAAGCCCACCGATCGTCGCACCGATTCTGGCATTAGCGGAATCACTGGATCTCACCGGAGAGGACATGATCACTGCATACCTCGCCGGCTTTGAGACCCAATGTTATCTCGCTGCCCCCAATCTTCGAGGTCGAACTGGCCCTGGTCTCCATGAAAACGGGTGGCACCCCACAGCTATCTTCGGGACGTTCGGTGCAACCGCTGCAGCCGCTTCTCTCCTCAATCTGTCATATGATCATGTGTGTCAAGCATTGAATATCGCGGTTTCGATGCCGGCTGGTGTCAAACACAACTTCGGTTCGTTATCGAAACCATTGCAAGTTGGACAGGCTGGCGCAGCTGGGATCCGAGCTGCCCGACTCGCAGAAAACGGATTTACCGCTATCGATGATGCAGTATTGAACGGCTTCTTCCCAGTATATGCTTCTGTCGACCAGTTAGACCAAAATGACCTCTACCCGTTGGGAGAACGATGGGCGCTACTGGAAGAAGGTGTCGATATCAAGAAATACCCCGCGTGTTACGCCGGCCACACCGCTATTTTCGCTGCCCAAGAACTTGTCACCCAACACGATATCGATCCTGCTGACGTAGCGAGAATCAACGTCGCAGTGAACCCACAAATGGAACGGGTATTGGTTCACGACGATCCCCAAACCGAAGCACAAGCGAAATTCTCCATCCCCTATCAAGTCGCAAGCGCCATCGTTTATGATTACATCGGGATCGAGACCTTTGAACCAGCGACTATCCAGGACCAAACAATCCAGGAAGTTCGTGCGCGAACCACATGGGAGTTAGATGAATCATTACCGTCGAGCTCGAGAGCGAGTACCGTGACCATTACGCTGGACGATGGGACCACCGTTTCAAATCGAGTCGATCGCCCTCCTGCGACCCATGACAACCCTTTAACGAAAGACGAACTCCACGAAAAATTCATTGAATGTGCAACTCGAACGATCGACGTCGATTCCGCAGAAGCGTGTTTCAACCAATTCTACGCGTTACGAGACGCGACCGATGTATCTCGACTTACGCAGGAGTTAACGCGATAACTGCCTCACTACGTACATCACCACTATCCATTCTCTCACTTCTGTCGAATTCTCTCAGAAACAATATCCTCGAAATACTCCTCTCTCGGTTTCGCTGGAACACCGCTTCCGAATACCGCTGGGTATTTAATCAGGCCTGTGTTGCTACGAACTATGAAAGTTGAATACGACAGAAATGCATGCAGTGGCTGGTTCCAATGTGTCCAAGAATGGAGCGCGTTCGAAATGAACATGGCAGAAGGCAAAGCTGATTTTTCCGGGGCCGATCAAGAGAACGGCGTGTTCGTCCGGGATGTCCCCGACGGGAAAGAAGACGAAGCGAAAGCAGCCGCAGAATCCTGCCCAGTCGACGCCATCGCAGTGTACCAAGACGGCGAACAAATCATCCCTGAATCGTAACCATTGGACAACTAGCTTATGGATTCTATTGGCGAGATTCTTAGTGCGTTATCTGTTTCCGAGATCGTTACACGAATACAAAACGCTGGAGTGGCCGGGGCTGGCGGCGCCGGGTTCCCCTCGTACGTCAAATGGCAATCCCTCCCAGAGGTAGCATGTTTACTCGTCAACCACCAAGAAAGCGAACCGAATTATTACGCTGATAAGTGGCTCGGACGAGAATATGCCCGAGAATTCGCTGATTTCTTCACCGCACTCACCTCAGAGTACCTCCAGAGCGTCGTGGTCGGCACGAAAGAAAAATACCGAGACGAATGGATGGGGCCCCTCGAAGACGTACTGGAACCAGAACTGTTCCTCGCAAATGATTTACCCGTCAGTCCCGATGATTTAGCAGCTACGAATATCGCGTATACGCCTGACGTGTACACATACAGCGAAGAATCCGTTTTATTAATGGTTACCGTTGGTCAACAAATCGGGGATGATCTTCCTACCGATCACGGTTGGATCGTCCACAATACAGAAACCATTTACAATATCATCAATGCCATAACCACCCAAACCCCGGTCACTCGAAAATACGTACACATTGATGGTCACACTCCACGGCACCGGTGTCTGGACGTCCCTATTGGCACGACCGCTTCAACCCTCCTCGAAGAAGCGGGACGCGACACCGGTTCACTCGAGTCGGACGAGATAATCGCTGATGGTGGCCCCGGATGGTGTTATAAAATCACTGAATCACCCACCGAATTCGGGGTCCGGAAACGCACAAATGCCCTCCTTGTGCTGGATAAGACACTGGCAAAAGAACACACCGAAGAAGATGGACAGATCGACGTCCTCGAGGCAGAATCTTGGGATCGCACTCACGAGCGTTCCCCAACCCGTATTGAACCTGATTTCGTTCGGATTCCACGGATAACTAACGACGCGTATACCGGGTTTGTTTCCCCGAGTGAACCCGTGGTTTCTGAGGGTGACACTGTGTCTGTTGGGGATGTTATCGCCGATCCAATCCCGGACGAGATCAGTAACACCCAACACGCATCAATACCTGGAACTATTACTACTATCACTGATTCCCACATTGAAATAGACCGATCCGAATAACGAACGATCAGATTCGTTTACTCGTAATCATTCCCTCTCATCGTTCCATTAACCTACTCCCCCTAGCGCGTGATGACGAATTACCATCATCCCTCATCTCCTCTCACCATCATCACCCATGACACAGTCTCGCAACACACAAAGTACCCGACACCACACCTAGTACCAGCTCATGGACAAAATCCGTTTCGGCACGGACGGGTGGCGCGCGACACTTGACTCATTCACTGTTCCTCGAGTCAGAAAAGTCGGACAAGCAATCGCTGATTACCTCACTGAATACGAACAACCGGCCGCAACGGTAGCAATCGGATATGACGCACGCGAATCTTCCCGAGATTTCGCTGAAGAAATCTCTCGGGTCCTTTGCAATAACTCTCATTCCGTGCTATTCCCGACCAGAGATATCCCGACACCTGTCCTTGCGTGGAATATCGTTGCAAAAGATCTTCACGGCGGCATAATGATTACAGCCAGCCACAACCCCCCAAATTACAATGGGATTAAATTCATTCCCTCTACTGGTGCTCCCGCTTTACCCGCCGTCACATCGGAAATCGAACATCGCCTCGGCCCTCCGACTAATAGTCAAACAAAACCCACTGGAACTGTAACTGAAACCTCGTTTGTCGAACCGTATTGCACGCACCTCCATTCGCTTGTACCAACCGATCTCACTGGACTATCAGTGGCGTACGACGCGATGCACGGAAGCGGCCGAGAAATACTGCAATCAATACTCCAAACCGCAAACGCCACTGTCGAACCCATCCGTTGTACCCGCGATCCAACATTCGGTGGCACACCCCCAGAACCATCGAAAGAAAACCTCTCAACCTTACGAAAAACCGTCCAAGATGATTTTGATATCGGTATTGCTACTGACGGTGACGCTGATCGTATTGCAATCGTCACCCCTGAGCACGGATATATTAACGGGCATCTCTTCTTCGCACTACTCTACGATTATCTACTCGAAACAAAAACCGGGCCAGCCGTACGTACCGTATCAACAACATATCTAATCGATAAAATCGCCCAACATCACGGAGAAAATGTCATCGAAACACCTGTGGGATTCAAATGGATTGCCGAACAAATGCAGGAACACAACGCGCTATTCGGAGGGGAAGAATCCGGCGGCTATTCAATCCGCGGACACGTCCCGGAAAAAGACGGCATACTGATGGGTCTGCTAGCGTGCGCTGCGACTGTCGACCAATCACTCGATTCTCGACTCGATTCATTACAATCAACACACGGTCTGCCGGTGCAAGATAAAATCAGTATCGACTGCCCAGACCACCAGAAAACAACCGTGCTGGACTCAATCGGTGACGCTATTCCCGACTCATTCGCCGGTGGTACGGTAGGGGAAGTAAACGATTTAGACGGATTCAAAATTCAACTTGCAGACGGGTCTTGGGTGTTATTCCGGCCGAGTGGTACCGAACCAAAAATACGTGTGTACGCCGAGTCTTCCTCGGAAGATCAGTGTAAAAATTTACTTGAAACAGGTAGAAATTTCGTCTTACAATTCCTCTCTTAACAACACCCCGATTTCAGTACGCCGACGTACGTATTATTTTGACGAGTGAGTATGCAAACATTGAGCGCGTCATAAAACGATTTTGCGTGTTCCTCAAATGTGACTGTCGCCGAATCATAGCACGCCAGGATCGTCATGATTAACGCTCGACCGATCCCTTGATTTCGCCGGTTCGGTCGAACGGCAACCGCCTCAATATGAATCCCTGCATCGAATTGGTCATCGACAGCTCTCGGACACTTATTCGCACAGTTGGTAACTATCACTCCGATGAGTTGATTGTGATCGACATACACATGCACTAACTCAGAGTCAATTGCCGAACGAACCTCATCGCTGCGGACATCAAGTAACGCCCCTTCCAGGATGCTCATTATTTCGGTGAATTCACCGGGTTTCGCAATCCGGACTACCATTATTATCCGCCTTGAATCAAACGTAAGACAGTTATATTTTGCGCGTCCACTGTTTCGTCTTCAGGCACTGGTTTTCCCTCTACCATCACAGAGACTTCTTGCGGACTGAGGCCAATCTCATTGAGTAACTCCGCATACGTTTCGTCCGTTACCGTAAACTTATACGACTGGTCACCTGCAACCGTCACTTCTACTTCCATACTCTTCTCACCCCAATACTCACGACCTCTAGAATCTCGTCGCCTTTAAGGGTATTAATCCCTTGATGAGGGCCATGAGCGACGATCAAGCTACTGTCGGCCGTGACGAAATCTGGATTGAAAAATACCGACCTCAATCACTCGATGAAGTTGTAGGCCACGAAGAAATAACCGAACGGTTGCAACGCTACGTGACGAAGAACGATTTACCGAATTTACTATTCTCTGGTCCTGCCGGCGTCGGGAAAACAAGCGCAGCACACAGCATCGCCCGAGAACTCTATGGGGAAAACTGGAATGAGTATTTCCTTGAATTGAACGCATCTGATGAACGCGGGATCGATGTTGTCCGAGACCGGATCAAGAATTTCGCACGGTCATCCTTCGGCGAATACAATTACCGAATTATTTTTCTTGATGAAGCTGACTCTCTCACATCTGACGCCCAGTCAGCGTTGCGCAGAACAATGGAGCAGTTTTCGCATAATACGCGGTTTATTTTATCATGTAATTATTCGAGTCGGATTATCGATCCGATTCAATCTCGGTGTGCAGTATTCAGGTTTTCTGGGATCGGTGATGAGGCGATCGGTGAACGGATTCGGGAAATCGCTGAGATTGAAGGGATCGAGGTCAGAGATGATGGTATTTCTGCGATTGTGTATTCGGCGGCCGGTGATATGCGGAAAGCAATCAACGCGTTGCAGGCCGCAGCGGTTATGGGCGAGAGGGTGACTGAGGACTCGGTTTATACGATTACGTCTACGGCGCGGCCGGAGGAAATAGAGGAAATTGTGAGTAACGCGATTGCTGGGGAGTTTATGGCGGCGCGGAAGGTCCTCGATGAGTTATTGACAAAGAAGGGGTTGGCAGGTGGTGATATTATCGATCAAATACATCGGTCTGTGTGGGAGTTCGATATCGGTGAACAAGCGGCTGTGGAATTAATGGATCGGCTGGGTGAAGCGGATTATCGGATCACGGAGGGAGCGAATGAGCGTGTGCAGTTGGAAGCGTTGCTTGCGTCGGTTGCACTAGATTCGCCATCGGATTGAATCTTTAATTGATCGAGAACAGGAGGCGATTATCTGATTGGTAATTGGTTATTTTTCGGTGTTCAACCGCTGGCTGTCGGGGATAAAAAAAAAGAAGATTGAGGGTTAGTCCCGGAACTCTTTTGCAGGGAGCGACGCCAAATATTGGCTACATATGAGTACTTTGGAGGACGAATATCGCCTCGATTATTTTTCCAGAGAAGGGTTCGAGCGAAAGGAATGCTCTGGGTGCGGGGCGTATTTTTGGACGCGTGATTACGATCGCGTGACCTGTGGAGAACCTCCATGCGAGAATTATGGGTTTATTGATAACCCTGGGTTTTCTGAGGAGTATAGTCTGGAGGAGATGCGAGAGCGTTTTCTTTCTTTTTTTGAGGAGCATGATCATTCGCGGATACAACCGTATCCAGTAGCCGCGAATAGATGGCGTGATGATGTGTTGTTGACGCAGGCGTCTATTTATGATTTTCAACCGTTGGTGACGAGTGGTGAGACGCCGCCGCCTGCCAACCCGTTGTGTATTAGTCAGCCGTGTATTCGGATGCAGGACATTGATAATGTGGGGAAGACCGGCCGGCATACGATGGCGTTTGAAATGATGGCGCATCATGCATTCAACGCGCGGGAGGAAGCAGGAGATGATTACGCCTATTCTGGGGAGGTGTATTGGAAGGATAAGACTGTTGAGTACTGTGACTTGTTTCTTGCTGATTTAGGCGTTGATCTCTCTGAAGTAACGTATATAGAGGATCCGTGGGTTGGTGGGGGGAACGCGGGACCGGCGTTTGAAGTTATTTATCGGGGAGTTGAATTGGCGACGTTAGTTTTCATGTCGTTAGAGGAGGATCCTGAAGGGGAGTATGAGATGAAGGATGGGAATCGGTATTCTCCGATGGATACGTATATTGTGGATACGGGGTATGGATTGGAGCGGTGGACGTGGGTGAGTCAAGGGACACCGACGATCTACGAAGCAGTATATCCGGAGATGATAGATATCTTAAAGGATATCGCTGGGATTGACTTTACGGAGCAGGAAACGGAGTTGATTCATCGAGCGGCGAAGCGGGCTGGTTATCTAGATATTGATGAAGCGGCGGATATGTATTCTGCTCGGGAGGAAATCGCGAGTGAGTTGGATGTCGATGCGTCGTATCTGGCGGAATTAATGGAACCATTAGAAGTGATTTATGCGATTGCCGATCATTGCCGTACTCTCGCGTATATGTTTGGGGATGGGATCGTGCCATCGAACGTGGGCACTGGGTATTTGTCTCGGATGGTGTTGCGGCGAACGAAACGTTTGTGTGAAACCGTAGGAGTTGATGCACCGCTCGATGAGTTAGTGGATATGCAATCAGAACGGTTGGGGTACGATAATCGAGACACTATTCGGGCGATTGTTCGGAGTGAGGTGGAAAAGTATGCGGAGACACTAGAGCGGGGAGGACGCCGTGTTCGGCAGATAGCAGAAGAGTATGCCAGTCGGGCGGAGGCGATTCCGACGAATGAGTTAATTGAGTTGTACGATTCTCATGGGATTCAACCTGATATGGTAGAAGAAATTGCGAGCGAGTTTGATGTCGAGGTGTCCGTTCCGAGTGATTTCTACAGTCAAGTTGCGGAACGACACGAATCTACTGGGGAAGAGGACACTGTGGTTTCCGCCACCCGGGATGAGCGGGATTATTCGAATTTACCGAATACTGAGCGGTTGTATTATGACGATCAGCAGCGGATGGAGTTTGAAGCTGTAGTTTTGGACGTCTTTGAAGTGGATGATGGGTATGACGTCGTGTTAGATCAAACGATGTTCTATCCAGAGGGGGGAGGCCAGCCGGCGGATCGCGGTTCGTTATCTACGGAGGATGAGACGGTAGAAGTGCGTGATGTTCAACTTGTTGACGATGTCATTCTGCATCGAACCGATGGGAATCCGGGAAAAGGTGAGTTTGTTCGAGGCAGGATTGATATGGATCGGCGGCAGCAATTGATGCGGAATCATACGGCAACGCATATTGTGATTCATGCTGCTCGACAAATACTCGGTGATCACATTCGGCAGGCTGGTGCGCAAAAAGGTGTGGGGAGTTCTCGGATTGATATTCGGCATTATCAGCGGATTAGTCGGGATGAGGTAAAGCAGATTGAGCGGTTGGCCAATGATGTTGTGATGGACGATACAATAGTGAAGCAGGAATGGCCGCATCGGCATGAGGCGGAAGAGGAGTATGGATTTGATTTGTATCAGGGGGGGATTCCACCGGGGACGAATATTCGGTTAATTCACGTTGCTGGTGATACGCAAGCGTGTGCGGGAACCCATGTTTCTCGGACTGGTAATATCGGGTTGGTTAAGATATTGCGGACAGAGCGTGTGCAAGATGGCGTTGAGCGTTTAGTGTTCGCCGCGGGTTCTTCGGCCGTGACGGCGGTGCAGGAGCGAGAGGATACATTGATGGAGGCAGCGGAAGCGTTCGATGTGTCGCCGTCCGAAGTGGCAAGTACCGCTGAGCGGTTTTTTGAGGAGTGGAAAGAACGTGGGAAGCAAATTGATGAGTTAACGAAGGAACTTGCGGAATCGAAGGCGAGGAGTGACGACGATGAGATCGAGGTGGATGGTGTTCGTGTTGTGGTGCGGAGAATTGATGTGGCGAGCGATGAGTTGCGTGCGATGGCAAATGCGATCGTTGATGATGGGCGGGTAGCGGTGTTAGCAAGTGGCTTGGATGACGCCCAGTTCGTAGTGGCTGTACCTGACGAGGTTGCGTTGGATGCTGGTGAGTTAGTAAGTGAGTTGGCGGGGATGGTTGGTGGCGGTGGCGGTGGGCCGTCTGATTTTGCGCAGGGTGGGGGGCCTGATGTTTCTCAATTGGATGCGGTGCTCAATCGGGTCCCGGAGTTATTGTCCAGAGTATTTAACGCGTAGGCGAGAGAACGCGGGGGTGTGATCCGTGGGTGTTGTGGTAATCCGTTGGGGAGGCTGGTTGTGTGATTGGACTTGATGTGCGTGGTATTTTTTCGGAGTTTCAAACAATTGTTACGAGTTTTTTGGCTCGTCCGATCGTTACGGATCCGGTGTTTTCTGCGTGGTTGGTGCTTGTATCGGCGTTGCCATATGGCTTTGAGGATTACTTCACGTTCTTCAACGTAGATATTCTGGGTCTGCAGTGGTGGCCGACTGGGATGGCTGGTTTGAACTTTCGGACGTACCATGTCGCGGCTGAGGCAGCGCTCGCCGGCCGTGATTTTTATTTGGTGCATCCAGAAGGTTGGTCAGCGGCGTATACCTATCAATATCCGCCGGTGACGGTCGTCGGGTTTTTTCCGTTTACCATCACTGACTGGTGGACTGGGTATATTTGGTTTGCTGGGGTTATGGTTGTGGGGAGTGTCGTCGGTACGTTGTTGCTAGTGCGGTTTATCGAGGGAGAAGGCCGGAAGCTCGGTTGGTTCGATGTTGGTTTGATTTTCGTGTTTTTCCTGGTGTCGACGCATTCTATTCCGTCTGTGTATTTCGGTAATATCAACTTGCTTCTCGCTGTCGCGATTGTTATTGGGTTTACGTGTTGGTATTGGGGGTGGCGACTGACCGCTGGGGTTGCGTTTGGTTGTGCAGCGTTGGTTAAAGTAATCCCGGCGCTGATTGGGGTGTGGTTGCTTCGGGTTCGATCGTGGCGAGCGCTGAGTGCTGCTGTCGTAACCGGTGTCACTGGCTT
>CAZITY010000052.1:0-13356 GCA_964542445.1 uncultured Halobacteriales archaeon
AACCGGTGTCACTGGCTTATTGGTAGGATTGGTTTTGTTCGGGATTCAACCAACCTGGTATTTTTTTACTGAGGTGTTGGTTGGGCGGTCGGGATCAACTGATTTTATTGGGGGATATCCCCCCGGTGGTTTGTATTATGTCTCGTTTCAGCGGCCGTTATCCTATCTGTTGTGGGAAGTATTTCCGTCAGCCGATCCAGTGTGGTTAATTGTTAGTTCCGTGATTCTAGGAAGTGGTGTACTTGCGTATTTTCTTGCTCGGATCGAAACGGCGATGGATATGCTGATCGCGATTTTTGTCACGGTTACACTTTCGGTCGTTATGTTCCCTTCGTACCGGTTGTATCTCGTTTTGTTGTATTTTCCGTTGGTTCCTCTCTTGTATCTCTGGGAAGGGATGGGCCGGTGGTTGTTCGTGATGGGCGGAGTTATGTTATCATACACGTTCCGTCCGGGTGATGTTCTTGATTCACTATCAGCGTACCCTGAAGCGGTCCAATTGATCTTGGACCCGATAGCTACTGTCGCTAGCGTCCAGTTATATGGTCTCGTTCTCATGCTAGTTGGGTGCGTTCTTTACAAACGATCCGTCGGAACTGGTGGAGGGCGGGTTTTTTGGAATTTCGTTTCTTCGCGAATTCAAGAAGAGAACACTGATTGACGAGGAGGGGGTTGGGTTCGTAACACACTAACGAATAGAAAGCGATGTATTTTGTGATGAGTCGGCCGCGCTTAGCCCTCCTGAATGCGTCATATAGTCAGGAAGATACTCGTCGGAATTTCCGCCGTGAGCTTTCCGCTGATCTAGTCGAATTCGCTGTTTCGTCCGGGCAGTTGCCTCAGACTATTGATTTTGATGGCGTTGTCGTTACGGGTTCAGGGGCGTCGGTGTATTGGGAGGAAGAATGGATTGATCGTTTACTCGATTACCTTGAGGGCACGGTGTCGGCGGGGCTACCGCATTTGGGGATTTGTTTCGGTCATCAGGCGTTGGCGGCGATATTAGGCGGGGAAGTTAGCGATATGGGTGAGTATGAACTTGGGTATCGCGAGGTTCGACGTGTGGGTGATTCGCAGTTGCTTTCGGGACTACCAGAGTCATTCACTGTTTTCACGTCTCACTCGGATGTAGTATCAGAGCTCCCCCCGGACGCGACTGAAATTGCTACGAACGAGTACGGGGTGCATGGATTCGAACGCGCGAATGTGTACACGCTCCAGTCGCACCCGGAGTATGATTTGGAGACAGCAGATCGAATTGCATGCGGGAAGGATTTACCGGATTCAACTCTAGAACCGATCTTGGCTGGTATTACGCCTGCTGCATATGATTCGGCGAAACCAGTGAAACGGATCTTCGATAATTTCCTCGGTGTGGTAACGACTGACATATCGGTTGCAAATCTATCGACTGACGATTAAGCACATCACTCCTTTATTGTTGGTAGTGTAGTGAGGACGGTTTAATGTGCTCTAGTGGCGGGGTAAGCCGGAGGAATTTTGCGTTTGCCTCCCGCATCTCGCACCATGCTTGATTATGTTGATTTGGAGGGTGATCTCGATGAAGAAGAACGGATGATTCAAGAGACCGCCCGCGAGTTCGTTGATGATCATGTGCGTCCGGATATCGGGACTCACTTTGAGAATGGCACGTTCCCGGAAGATATCATTCCTGCACTCGGAGAGGTGGGGTTTTACGCGTCAAATCTGGAGGGTTACGGATTACCAGGTGTAAGCGAAACTGCGTATGGGTTAATCATGCAAGAGTTAGAAGCGGGCGATTCGGGGATTCGATCGATGGCGAGTGTCCAAGGAGCGCTCGTAATGTACCCGATTTACCAATATGGGTCTGATGCGCAAAAGGAAGAATGGCTGCCGGCGCTTGGGTCGGGCGAGGCGGTCGGTTGCTTTGGGTTGACTGAACCGAATCATGGCTCAAATCCATCTGGGATGGAGACTCGGGCGGAACAAGATGGTGATGGGTTTGTATTGAACGGGTCGAAAACGTGGATAACGAATTCGCCGATTGCGGATGTGGCGGTTGTTTGGGGGCGTGATTCGTCGGCGCCGGATTCACCGGTTCGGGGGTTTTTGGTTGAGACGAACCGGGAGGGTGTATCGACGAATAAGATAGACGATAAGTTGTCAATGCGAGCGTCAGTGACGGGTGAAATTGGGTTATCGGATGTCTGGATTCCGGAGGAAAACGTCTTACCGGCAGTTGAGGGGATGAAAGGTCCGTTATCGTGTTTGACGCAGGCTAGGTATGGGATTGCGTGGGGAGCGGTTGGGGCTGCTCGGGATTGTTTTGAAACCGCGAGGACGTATACGAAGGAGCGAGATCAGTTCGGGGGGCCGATTGCTCGGTTCCAAATTCAACAAGACAAACTTGCTGAAATGGCAACGCAGATTACGACTTCTCAGTTGCTTGCGCATCGGTTAGCTGAATTGAAGGAGGACGGATCGTTGCGGCCCGAGCAGGTATCGATGGCGAAACGAAATAATGTACGAATGGCGCGGAATCAAGCACGAGTTGCCCGGGAGATGCTCGGGGGAAATGGCATTACACTTGATTATTCCCCGATGCGGCATATGGCGAATATGGAAACGGTGTACACGTATGAGGGTACACATGATATTCATAGTTTGATTCTCGGCCATGACCTTACGGGCATTCCGGCGTTTCAGTAAAGTTATTCTTTGAGTGGGACTTCGCCGTATTCGAATTGTCCGGTTTTCGAATCGCACACGAGACAAACTGTCACCAGGGCGTCTTTGTCGTCTGCGAATTCAATGGTTTGATGGGTTTGTTTACCGCAGGAAGAACAGTCCCGGAGTATTTCGGTGTTCGTTGTTTCTTGTGGGATCCCTAGAGCTAGCGCGATAACGCGTTCTTTTCCCTCATTGATGCCGCGTTGAAATTCACCTGGTGGAAACCGTACGCAGCTACCTTCCTCCACAGTGATTTCTCCGTCTTCTGTTTGGAATGTCACGGTGCCTTGTTGGATGTAGAATATTTCTTCTTGGTTGTCGTGTTTATGATATCCGAAGGCGAAGCTGTCCCCTGGTGCTAATTCATAATAATTCAGCGTAATTTGTTCGGTGTTCAGCGTGGGGGCGAGTCTTCGTTTGATTGTGGCGGGGCCGAATAATCGTTTTTCTGAGGCGATAGTTGCGATGTCCATACAATGTATAGGCGTTACTTCAACAAAAGCTGTCTAGTCCGATTTCTTACGTCCACAAACTAATCAGAACCCGGCGATAAGTAGAAGAAGCGAAGCGGGTAAAAAAGGGGGTTACTAGATTTTATGTTCGATTGATGTCGAGTTCTTTTCGCAAATCATCGAAGGCAGCTGAGTCAGCGAGCTCTTGGAACCGCTCACGAAAGTGTTCCTCGCAGAGTCCGACCCGAACCCCTTCCTTTTCTGCGGTGAAGGCGGCGTCTCGTTCACAGTAATGACATCGCATATTTCTGTCTATGGTGTGGGGGGAATTGAACCCTACGGCCTGTTTGCCTAATTTGATAGTCAACGATGCCGGTACGTTCGTGAATATTGTCGTAGCGGGTGTGGACGTGATTGTGTTCTAGGCGGAGCCTAATTGTTGGTAATTGTATATGTCTGCGAATGCACACTAGGCGTTACATTAATAGTCACCAATCGACTACTGTGTAATTGATTACCATGGCTATGGGTGACTATGACGAAGACGAGCACGAACGCCGGGAGCGAAAAACAAACACGATTGATGCTGATTTTTCCGATGACCGGACGGAGTATGAGGGGAAAATTCAGTACGATTCCGGGGAAACAGCCGAAGAACTCCTTGATCAATTTAATAAGATGAAGTCGACGAAATAACTAGTATCGTGCTCGAGTGAGGGCGCTGAACATTACCGTATTTCCAGTTAGGATCCAAGAAGAACGAGGGTCACTGCTG
Source organism: uncultured Halobacteriales archaeon (assembly GCA_964542445.1). GTDB lineage: Archaea > Halobacteriota > Halobacteria > Halobacteriales > Hikarchaeaceae > CAZITY01. The sequence continues at coordinate 3,940 of CAZITY010000052.1, forward strand.
CCAATCGGCGGGTGAACACGGAACCCAGGGCTATATTTGTACTAGATGTTGGTTGATTACCAGCCAGGTGTTGGCGGCGCCTCGGATTCCACAGTAGCTGCTAGCGTTACATCGGGATCGTGTGCGTGGTAGAGTGATTCCCAGGATTGTTTGGCTTTTCCGGCCCAAGATTCTGATTGGCTGATCGTTTCTTTGAGTGAGCGGTACCGATCGACATCCACGCTAGTCGTGCCGGGTGATCCGGCGAGTGCCGCGGCTACGAATTCAGTCGAATCTTCGGTAGTGACCTCACCCGCCTCAATACGGGGCAAGATACCTGCGAGCCGCTCGACGTCGGGGTGAATGAATATTTTCTGCCCGATTGCCTGTGGTCCGAGTAACAGTTCGGACAGTGTGTCCGGGATTGAGTCCTCTTGAAGCCGCGACCCACCAAATGAATTTTCGACGCGTTCACACTCCGTTTCAACCCCAAGATCGAGATTATGAGCGGGGTATTCCGCGCATTCAGTCGGGTAGAGGTCGGTATTGTGAATACGGCATTGGAGGGATTCTGGATCTAGAAATACACAGGTGGGCAGCCAGGCGGTCGTGGTGTCGAAAGGGTCGACTGGTTTCGGTGGCTTTGCAGGGCCTAAGTAAAACACAGGGGAGTCATTAATGGTCGCAATTGAATAGTCGTTAATGTCGAGTCCGTCGTCATCAAACCACAACCGGGGTACTAATGCATCAGTCAAATCGTTTTCATAGAATCCACGGATTTCATCCCTGGTAAGCGGTACAAAATTATACATGTCGTCGATGGGCGAACGTTTTCCGTCGCGTTCATGCGTGCTTGGGTCTTCGACGAGCGAACGCCAATCTAAACAACATCCGGCGCATCCCTCACAATCCACCTCCATACTGATATATAATTTTTCGAGCGGAAAGGTGTTATTGCCGTTAATCCTATCGTGATGTCTCGCATAAATGGTGTATGGGTCGCGATTTTTGTGATGGGTGTAATTCGCGGATTTCGATTGCCGGCGGCATTAGTAACGTATGGACGACTGAAGCAGTGCACACTGAAGGCATGACGATAGAATTATCCGATGGGTCAGAGCATTCCTTATGTTTTAATTGTATCTCGTCGCTTCCCGATAATCCATCTCGCCAAGATATCACAGAATTATAACTAGCCGGATTGTTTATTGATTTTGACGTCAATAACCAGGTGAGAGACTCCGGGGGCGTGTGTTTTTATTTCCCGCCTATCAGTAATAGTATAAGAACAACCATGATCACTGGTTGTTTCTTCAATGTGTGATACTGGTCGATCCCAACCGATCTCAGTGGGCACCGCCTCGTGGAAATGGATTACCCCACCTGGTTCAATGACTCGTATTGCATCGGTTAAATATTGATTCGCGTCATAATACCCCATCACAATCCGATTCACAGTTAACTCCATGTCTCCATCAGTAACAGTCGCGAGGACTTCCGAACAATCTCCACGAATCGCTCGTACATTATCTGAAACGTCATTTAACACCGCATTTTCGATTAAGTATTGATACGCCACTGGATTCCGTTCGATCGCTGTTACATTGGCGTTTGCTTTCGCGATTGGAAGTGAAAAATACCCTATCCCAGCGAACATGTCTAGTACGCGATCTGCTGGTTCAGTGATTTTCTGCATTCGGTGTCGCTCAGCTTTATTCCCTGGCGAAAACATGACTTCAGACACATCTAAGGCGTATTTGATACCATGTTCGGTGTGGATTGTTTCGGTGTCACCGTCACCAGCGAGAACCTCTACCGTGGGCTGGCGGTGTTCTCCAGCGACTCCCTCCCGACGGAACACTGCGTGCGCGTTACCGTGTAATTCGAGTAGTGCTTCACCGAACTCTGTAGGGTTCACCATGTCATCGGGGATACGAACGAGAATGATGTCCCCAATCACCGCCCAGGAATTTGGTGTGCTTTCGATTTCTTCAGCGGACCATCCCTGTGCTTGCAGGATATCTGCTATCCCAGTAATCCTCGGTTCAGGATCCGGATCATCAATAACCATCCCGATATCGATCGATGGGTCCGTCGTTACTGGCAATCCTATCTTCCCTGACTCATGCTCAAACAGTTGGCGTGAATCATCATAGACTCCCTCCTCCTCAATCATCGCGAGACACTCATCAACCCTGTTTTTGGGGACAAGAACGCTTAACTCATTCATTTGGAACAGCAAACACCCCTTGGGGAGTTTTAACTACAGAAACTGTATCCGACGATTCATCTACAAATGACGGATTAGGGATGGTTATTGCTTGAAACGTCTCAGGATCCAACACTTGAATCGCGTAGTTGTCCTCTACAGCTACGAGCGTTGTTGACTGGCTATCATCAATCGATCCAACCCGCTCTACCTCTGCTGTATCGGATGACGTTGGCACATCATATGGTTCTCCAGTTGTCAAACGGGTTCCTTTTAAATTCGTTTGCGCGCTTTCAACAATCACGGGACCTTTTTCATCAGCTGGATTAATGATGTCCCCCTGCACAAACTCCGGGAGCCGGACTGCGTAGTTCACGCGATACACTTCATTCCCATCGCTATCCTCTGTCACGAGCGTTTCCGATGTTGAATACTCACCACCGAATTCTTCAATGACTTTCCGCGCCACTCGTTCACCAATTTTCGTTGAGGAAATCTTGATATCAATCCCGCCAGGGACATCTGATATTTCAGACACGAACGCATCCCGATCACCTGCGTCACGCATATCCGCTACCACTGATCGAGTAATTGCTTTTGCTCGTTCTTTTTCCGTAGATAGGACCGCCCGCTCTGTGGCTCTCACTTGGATAATCCCAGCGTAATAATCACCAGCTATTTTCCCGCAGCGCGAACAGGTCCCGCGAGCGATTGTAACGGGCACCTCGATTTGTTCTTCAACCCGTTGGTCTCTCACCCACCCGGCGAACGTGGCGATTACTCGAAGATGATTTTGATCAATATGTTCGGGTTCTACACCCCACGTGACATTTTTCGCATCGACATGAATCCCAACAGATTCTTGTACCTCTTCAATCGCTACAGCCGTAATGTCATCATTCGAAGGATCAACCCAAGACTCATTCTTCTGAATTGAACCACACTGGGTACAAACCGTGATTGAAAGTTGTTCCGGAGCACTCACGAGGTCGAACTCAGATAAATAACACGAATCACACAGCACTCGTGATTTGTCACCCCCCATGCTTCTGCCGGTCGGGGTGGACTGTGCGAATTCGTCCCCGCATCTGGGACAAAACGTCCCGGACTCACTCATTGTGTCATAGGTAATTGATTCACCAAGATAACTCCTTCAGTCGAGTAACACGATACCACGTATCTATATCTCTCAGGGGGACTCCACACGCGATATGGACAAAGACACAGAGAGAGAACTCATAGAATTCCGTCGAGATCTCCATCGGCATCCCGAAGCCGGCTGGAAGGAATTCAGGACGACCAGTATCGTCGCCGAACGGCTTGATGCGTTAGGATTCAAATTACATTTCGGTAAGAACGCGGTGGTTCCCAAGTTTCGTTTAGGAGTGCCGGAGCAGCACGAAGTGGCGGCTGCAAAGGAACGCGCTATCGAAGAAGACGCACCACCTCAATACCTTGATCAAATTGGGGATATAACGGGGTTAGTAGCGATAAAAACGTATGGAGATGGACCGATCGTCGGGGTACGAGTGGATATGGACGCTCTAGAACGGACTGAAGCAAGAGATGATTCTCATCGTCCAGCAAAAGAGGGATTTGCAAGTATCCATCCTCATGAAATGCATGCATGCGGTCATGACGGCCATACCGCTATCGGTATCGGACTTGCCGAGGCGATTGATGCCAGTGATTTCAAGGGGACGTTAAAATTGTTTTTTCAACCGGCAGAAGAGGGAGGCCGTGGCGGAAAAGCCATGAGTGAAACCAGTCACTTCGATGATATTGATTATTTTCTTGCGTTGCACATCGGCCTCGATTACGATCTCGGGACTGTAGTTGCAGGTGCTGAGCGTCCGTTAGCAAACGCGAAATTCGATGTAACTTATTCAGGCACTCCGGCACATGCAGGGAAAAACCCTGAGTTGGGGAAAAACGCCGTTCAGTCGCTCGGTACTGCGATCCAAAATCTCTACAGTATTCCCAGAAATGGTGATGGAGTAACTCGAATAAACGTCGGCCGCGTCACTGCGAACAATCCTCAGAACATCATCGGGGAAACTGCTTCAATGCGAATTGACGTCCGGGGAGGCGATACGTCTCTGAAAAATTACATGGTTGACCGGACAAAAACTATTGTTTCCTCGTCAGGATCGATGCATCTTGTCGACACCGACATCACAACTGTCGGTGAGACCACTACCTACACTGCTGACGAACAAATGATTAGGGCGGTCAGTACGATTGCTTCTTCACACCCTTTAGTTGATACCGTGATCGAACGCGAGGTGTTTGGAGCGAGTGAGGATGCATCGTACTTAATCAAGAAAACGCAAGAAAACGGTGGGAATGCTACGTACGTTATTTTCGGTGCGAGTAATCCCCATGGTCATCACACCGACCGGTTCGACTTTGACGAATCCGTCATCGGGAACAGCGTTGATCTCCTTGCTGAAACTCTTCTATCGCTTCCGTAGTCCGACGAAGCAGTGCTTGCTACATCGGGTATGACGAACGTTTAATACTCGTTCCTCGTTTACTCACCACTATCTATGGAGTGGAATGCTGATTGGGGGTTGCGGTTTCGGATGTTTGTTACGATGTTCTTGTTATTCGGCGTCTACATAGTGTTCATCGGTATCCTGTTCTATTCATACCAAATGAATATCATTTCGATTGCGTTGATTTTCGGCGGATTTTCTCTTGTACAATACTACTTCTCTGACAAACTCGCACTCCGCAGTATGGGCGCGCGAGTGGTAGGGGAGAATGAGTACCCTGAGTTACATGCTACAATCACTCGATTAAGTCAGCAAGCTGATCTCCCGAAACCAAAAATCGCTGTCGCTGATTCACAAGTTCCAAATGCATTCGCCACTGGCCGAAACAAACGAGCTGCTGCCGTCTGTGTCACGACAGGCCTGATGAACCAATTAAATGACGACGAGCTCGAAGGGGTTCTTGCTCATGAACTCGCTCACATCAAAAACAGAGATGTGGCCGTGATGACTATTGCTTCATTTCTCTCCACAATTGCCTTTATCATTGTCCGATGGGGATGGTTATTCAGTGGGGGAAGGGGCCGAAATCAAGCCCCAATATGGGTTGCGATCGTAGTCTCGCTTGTCGTCTGGATCATTTCGTTTTTCCTCATCCGAGCACTATCGAGATACCGTGAATTCGCCGCAGATCGAGGTGGCGCGATGATTACTGGACGCCCATCGGCACTCGCATCTGCTCTCATGAAGATATCCGGCAACATCGATCGCATCCCCGAAGAAGACCTCCGTGATCAAGCTGAAATGAACGCGTTTTTCATTATTCCAATCAACAAGGGCTTTATCGGTCGATTATTCCGAACTCATCCGGAAACAGAACGTCGAATCGCACGGCTCCGTGAATTAGAACGAGAAATTGAAACGATCTAATGGGATTAGTGAATAGCATCCGAGATCTGCTCGGGATTGGAGCTGAATCAACTGCATCTCAACCAGCTGATTCAGACGAATTGTTTGGATTGAGTACGGCGTATATTACGATGGAAACCGAGCTCGATTACGAACCAGCCCCGTTGGCATCGCTGTGTTTTGCTGAAGTCGACAGCACCGATTTTGCTGACACCTTAACAGCAGTTAAGGATATTGTGATTGTTGGTGAGGAACGAACACTGGCGACTGTCACTGAGGACTCTCGTGGATACAAATGGGTTGTTATTGAGGACGACGACTTCGAGGACCTGATTATTGGAGTTCATGCCGCCGCTGATGAATTTATTGCGAACGGATACGGATCTCGGTTACTCGCTGCAGTGTTCTGTTTTAGGCAGGAATCTAAATTAGCGTATTGGATTTATTCCTTCCGACGTGGTTCATTCTATCCATTTGTCCCCATTGGCGATCATGAACGAGACCACGGAACTGAGTTCAAATTACGGAGTGTGCTCGATCGCGAATTAACTGTTGAGGATGATGAGTCATACTGGTATCCCTTGTGGCCAGATTCCGCAGATTCCTACCCATGGGAATCATAAACCCGTCTTTGATGATAGTAGAAAACTAATCCGTCCATCACTGATATCCTTCACTTCTTATCGCTAAAAGTGGGTTGTAATTTTATTGCGTTGGGTTATAGTTATGTCCGGCGAGTAACGCAATAATATTTGTTCCAAAAAGGGAAATGAAGATCAGTGGCTTCATGGGCAGGAATGCATCCATTGCGAGAATCGGGAGGTAAGTAAATGGGATGATCACCGCGATCCAAAACGCGATTGATTCCACAGCAGCAATGAGCCTAGACGCTTGCAATCCGGTCCCACCGGAGCCGTCAACCACTGGTGGTTTTGCGAGTGGATTTTCCATACTGGTCGTTCTTACCCCGTCCTATAAAGCGTATTTTAGACTGAAATACCTGTTTTTGTCATGGATACTACTGGTTACTAATTTACTCTCTTTCCCGTTGCCTCCGCCAACAACCACTCCCAACTTTCACTTTCACTTGCCTGTTTACGGGCCTTTATGGGATATGGGACTGAACAAACTATCACAATGGCTACCGAAGCAGTACTAGAAGAGCTCCCAGGCGTCGGCCCCGCCACCTCAGAAAAACTCCATGAATCCGGATTTGACTCGTATCAAAGCCTCGCGGTTGCAAGCCCCAGCGAACTCGCAAACGCAGCTGATGTCGGCGAAGGAACTGCAGCGGACATCATCCAAGCAGCACGCCAAGAAGCGGACATTGGCGGGTTCGAAACCGGCGCAACGGTCCTCGAACGACGAGAACAAATCGGGAAACTCACATGGGGTGTCGACGCCGTTGATGATCTCCTCGGCGGTGGCGTCGAAACCCAATCAATCACTGAAATCTATGGAGAATTCGGTGCAGGTAAATCACAAGTCACCCACCAACTCGTCGTTAACGTCCAACTCCCCCGGGAACACGGTGGCCTCGAAGGTAGCGCCATTTTTATTGACTCTGAAGACACATTCCGCCCGGAACGAATCGATGACATGGTACGAGGACTCGACGACCAAGTCCTCACCGATACCATGACCTTTCACGGCATTGATGGCACAGCGAATGACGAAACCGCTGTTGATACGCTCGTCGAAACCATTCTTGACAACATCCACGTCGCAAAAGCATTCAACTCAAACCACCAAATACTCTTGGCGGAAAAGGCGAAAGAACTGGTTGGGGATTCACAGGACGACGACCTCCCCGTCCGGGTGCTGTGCGTTGACTCACTCACCGCACACTTCCGTGCTGAATACGTCGGTCGGGGAACACTTGCCGAACGTCAACAAAAACTCAATAAACACTTACACGACCTCATGCGGGTCGGTGACTTGCATAACACGGCAATTGTCGTAACGAATCAAGTGGCGTCAAACCCGGATTCGTTCTTTGGTGACCCGACGCAACCAATTGGCGGGAATATCCTTGGCCACACGTCTACATTCCGTCTTTATCTCCGGAAATCAAAGAACAATAAACGAATCGTGCGACTTGTCGACGCACCAAATCTCCCGGACGGTGAAGCTGTCATGCGAGTCGAAGAGACAGGTCTCAAACCCGAGTAAAAACTCCGATGATTATTCAGTTGACGTGACGTCCACTGTGGTTTCTCCTTCGTAAATCTTCGCGCCATCTTGGAGTACTTTTTCCGCAAGGACGGCGCACTTAATCCGCATTGGCGTAACTTCAACACCGAGGAGATCGAGAACATCGTCGCGGTCAAGTTCAAATAATTCCGTGAGAGATAGGCCCTTGACTTCTTCTGACAACATGCTTGCTGCCGCTTGACTAATCGCGCATCCTTCTCCCTGAAATGAAACAGACTGAATCACATCATTTTCCAGCATCACGAACATCTCAATTTCATCGCCACATGAGGTATTCACTCCGACATGAGAGAAGGTTGGATCCTTGAGTTCGCCGTAATTCCGGGGGTTCCGGTAGTGATCGAGGATCTGCTGTCGGTACATATCCGAGCCCATTCCCATTGTTACCGGAGACTAAGAGAGACCCGAATAAAAGGATTGTCTCCTGCGATATCCTGAGCGTTATTGCATTTACTCACGCTCTAGTTTGTAGCGAATAACTCTCGAGCGTGGTCAATTGCGTCAATGAGCGTATCGATTTCTTCACGAGTGTTATAGAGATAATACGATGCCCGAGCGGAAGCAGCGATACCCATCGCGTCATGGAGCGGTTGGGTACAATGATCACCCGCTCTGATCGCGACACCATAATCATTCACAATTGAGGATAAGTCATGGGCGTGAATATCGGTGACGTTAAACGACACTACACCGCCTCGCGGTTCCCCGAGTGGCGGTCCATAAATGTCGATATCATCGTATTCCTTGAGTCGTTCCATTGTGTATTCAGCTAGAGCTTGTTCGTGTTCTTGAATCCGGTCTAGACCGATGTCCGTCAGGTAATCGACTGCTTCCGCGAGTGCTATTCCTTGGGCGATTACTGGCGTCCCGGCTTCGTATTTCCAGGGTAGTTCGTTCCATGTTGATTCTTCGAACGTGACTTTCTCAATCATTTCACCTCCATATAAGAACGGATCCATTTCTTCGAGGAGGTGTTGTTTTCCGTAGAGCCCCCCGATTCCAGTCGGTCCTGCCATTTTGTGACCTGAGAACCCATAAAAATCGACGTCTAGTTCCGTGACATCCACTGGTCGATTCGGAACCGCTTGGGCGCCATCCCCGAAAATCAGCGCGTCGTGCTCGTGAGCGATGTCCGCAAGTTCGTTGATTGGATTTACTGTACCGAGCACGTTCGATACGTGGACAGCACTCACGAGTTCCGTGGTATCGTCGATTATCGCTGCGGCATGTTCCATATCGAGCGTTCCATCAGGTTGCACTCGAATGAATTCGATATCGGCGCCCGTTCTTCGAGCGATTTGTTGCCACGTGACATGCGACGAATGGTGTTCCATTTCCGTGGTTACGATCTTATCAGACGATGACAATTCGTTGAGTCCCCATGCATACGCCACCAAGTTGAGGCTCTCTGTCGTGTTCTTTGTAAACACCATTTCCTCACGGCCACTTGCACCAATAAAATCAGCAAGAGTGTCGTGCGCGTTCTCATACGCGATCGAAGCCTCCTGACTCAAGGTATGAATTCCTCGATGAACATTCGCATTCGTTGAATAATAGTACTCTACGATCGTTTCCACGACTTGTTTGGGCGTTTGAGTAGTGGCGGCGTTA
>CAZITY010000053.1:0-13034 GCA_964542445.1 uncultured Halobacteriales archaeon
TCCAGGGCTGGTTCATGGGTTAATGCAGGGAAGCGTCCACTTTAACTATTGGAACCGGGGATTCGGTTTTCAACCACACCAAATCACTAATCTTTTAGGTCGACCTAAAATATAACTGGTAATGTCAGTCGAGCCGTCTCACGACATCTGTGTCATAATCCCAACGATACGGGACTATGAATGCCTCGAAACCTATGTCGAAAACGCCCAAATCCATGGATTCGACCGCTCCCGGTTATTCTTTCTCCTCATCACCGAGGATTTCTGTGAAACAGCCGAGATGGAAGCCCTTCTTGACGCAACCGGCGTAGACGGCCATGTATTCGACGGCACCCGCAGAGAACGCTGGTATGCGGAACAGGCTATCGAGGAATACTCGCACGTTATTCCTGCAGCCAGTCATGCCGAAACGAGTTTCGGCCTCCTCTATATGTGGGCAAACCCTGAGTTCGAATACGGGATTTTCATTGATGACGACACCCTCCCCCACCCCGAAGAAAATTACTTCGGTCGCCATCTCGCCAACCTCAAATTCACTGGTTCAATTGAATCCGTACAGTCCGATCAACACTGGGTGAACGTATTATATCAACGAGCTGCTGACCACGGGCTCTACCCGCGTGGCTATCCCTACGGGGCCATGAATGAATCAATCGAGACGGCTACAACAGAGATAACTCGCGGCGAGATCGTCGCATCACAAGGCTTGTGGACAAATGTCCCTGATCTCGACGCAGTCCGAATCCTCATGGATGGCGATCTTGATGGTCAGGCCCAAACCCACACGACGAAAGACGACTTCACGCATGATTTTGTTGCCGCGTCAGACAACTATCTCACTGTTTGCTCAATGAATCTCGCGTTCCGCCGCAAAGTGATACCAGCCTTCTATCAACTTCCAATGGACGACAACGACTGGAACATCGGTCGATTCGACGACATCTGGAGTGGGGTATTCCTCAAACGCGTGTGTGATGTCCTCGGCTATCAAATCTATAATGGCCGACCGTTATGTCAACACAACAAAGCTCCCCGATCGACATTTGACGATCTCGCGAACGAGGCACCGGCGCTTGAGCTCAATGAATACCTTTGGCAACTCATCGATGACGCCGGCAGTGACGCGACGGATTTTGCAGAGGCGTATCAGGCCCTTGCCAATCGCCTCCAAACAGTTGATGCAGACGAGTATCAGAACGGGGATTTCCTCGCATATTTGGGGGCGCTCATGGCGGACTGGGTTGCTTGTCTTGACGCCCTTGAACGTGTTCCTGCGGTTGAACTGGCTGATTAAACCGGTGCATATAAGTTTTTTTAGGCCAGCCTAAAAATATGAAGCGTTCGCCACCCTCCACTCCAAACCATTCTCGGCGACGATTCCTCGCCAGCACGAGCATCGTCGGCCTCGCTAGCCTCACAGGCTGTCTCAGTCGATTCCAAGACACCGACAACGAGCAAGAACCAGTTGTGGGGCAAATCGGTTCCGGCCGAACCGGCCGGGGAGCACCAGGCGGCACACCAATGGCGGAAATGCCCCCCCTCGAAGGATCACTCGAATTATATTCCGGCCGCGGTGAATTCCTCGTCGGCACCCTCATAAACTACATCAATAACCTCTATGACGATTTCTCTTTGACCGTTAGATACGGCGGATCCACCGATCTCGTCAACCAGATCGTCAACGAAGGCACCGGGTCCTCAGCTGACGTGTTTTACTCAGTCAACGCCGGAGCCCTCGGTTCCCTCGCAGCCGAAGATCGCACCAACCCATTACCCGATGACATTTTAACGCTTGTTCGCGAGGAATTCCACACCGACACGTGGATCGGCACCTCGGGGCGAGCTCGCACAGTTCCCTATAATACGGACGCATATTCTGAAAGCGACATGCTCACCGATATCATGGCGTACCCCTCAGAATTCGACGGATCAATCGGATGGGCCCCATCGTATGGATCCTGCCAGGCATTTATTACGGCTATGCGGATTCTCGAAGGAGAAGATCGCACCCGAGAATGGCTAGAAACAGTCGTCGAAAGAGACATACGGTCCTATCCTGATGAATTCGCCACCTGCCTCGCGATCGCTGACGGTGAAATCGACGCCGGCTTCACGAATCATTATTACATTCAACGAGTCCTTGATGGCGACGCTGATGCACCAATTGCCACTGCATTCACCGAGGGCGATGCTGGCGCGATGTTCAACGTTGCCGGCGCCGCTGTGGTAAATTCCACTTATAACCCAGAAACGGCAGAGAATTTTGTTCGGCACCTCTTATCTGCTGAAGCGCAAGACTACTTCGCCCGTTCTACATTCGAATATCCACTTATTCCAGATGTCGATCCAATCGGAGACCTCCCGACGATCGATGAACTTGACGTTCCCGACATCGATCTCACGCAGTTATCGGATCTCCGGCCAACAATCGACCTTATGCGCGAGGCAGGCGTCAACATCTAGGTAACTATCGTTATTATGTCCTTTTCGGTGGCACGCCGCTTTTATCGGGCACTGCGCGCTTTCCGAGATCGCGTTCATCTCTCTTCTGTACTCCCAATTGGTATCGCTATTTCTGCCGGTCTCATCGTGTATATGATTTCAATCGGTGTGTTCCCCCATCATTCGAGTAACCACGATGAAGGCGTCTACCTCATGCAAGCCGCGATGTTCTTGCACGGACAACTCGAATTATCCGCGGGCCAACTAGTTGACGCGTTCCGCCCGTGGTTTTTCATTCAAGACGGCAGTAGACTCTACCCGAAATACGCACCGGTCCCGGCCGCGTTCTATGCATTATCAATCGCCTTGTTTGAGACTCCGAGAGTCGCCCTTGGTATCATTGCCGCTGGTAATACATACCTAGTCTATCGACTCGGTGGGCTACTGGGGACTCGCCGTATCGGAATCATTGCTGCATTGGTATTTGCTGCTTCACCGCTCTCCCTAATTACTACCGCGGTGTTCCTGCCGTATGCGCTTTCTACGTTCTTACAGCTCTGTTTTGCGACGGCCTATCTCCGTAGCGTCCGTGAAAACTCCATGTTCGCAGCAAGCGGTGCCGGTATAGCGATTGGCCTCGCGTTTTTCGCCCGACCATTCACGGCCGTGTTATTTACACTTCCATTTATCATCCACGCGATATTCCAATTATTCTCGTACTATCGTTCTACACCACCTACCTACCTCCATCGACACCTGATAACTGCAGTTATCGGAACCGGTTTCGTTACCCTCACATTACTGTATAACTTCCGGATGACCGGCGCCCCCCTTGTATTCCCATACGAAGCTTTTGCCCCTCTAGACGGACCTGGATTCGGGGAACGACGACTCCTCTCCCACGCGATTACCTACACTCCAACGCTCGCGCTTGAAGCAAACGGGTATGTCCTCTGGTACTTTGCGACACGCTGGTTCACAGCCGGGCCACTCGGGACACTCCTCGCTCTAATTGGCGTACTTCTGAGTGCCTTGTTTATTCGTATAGACCAACCCACCCTCTCGGTCGAACGGCTTGACAGACCTGCAACTCTCCTCGTTATGGCTCTCATCCCGAGCGTCATCCTCGGGAACCTCTTCTTTTGGGGAAATTATAACATCCTCGCCACAATGACTGACCCAACGGATGGCTTAATTGCTCGCCTCGGGCCCTTCTATCACTTTGACCTCTTACTCCCGCTCTCGCTTTTCACTGCCATCGCAATCACCACCATATGGGAGTACGCATCGGGCATCGACTCAGTGCAGTCTCCGTTCTCCCGCACCCAACACCGGGCCATCATATATGGTGGATTTACCGTATTTCTCCTTGTCGCCGGCATATCAACCGCCCTCCTCCTCACAGCACCACTGGAGAAAAATTACGCGACAACACAGCACTACGAGAACGCCTATCACCCCTTCGAAGAAACCTCTCTCCAAAACACCCTCGTTTTCCTCCCAACCCCATACGGTGACTGGCAACATCACCCATTTCAATCCCTCAGAAATGCACCAGACTTCAACGGACCGACTGTCTACGCCCTTGATCGAGGCCCCGAGAATTTCCCTGTCACCGACACGTATCCCAACCGTTCCTACTATCGATACACGTATCGCGGTGAATGGTCAGCGCAACCAGCCACCCCGATCACCCCACTACTTGAACCAATTTCGATTCCTACCAACCAAATCCATCACGCAGAAACACAGATCGACATTCCACCACGAGTTACCCATGCGTTGATTCGACTCAATACAGACACCAGCCAACCAGCCAGTGCATACCGAGATACTCTCACTGATCGTCTCGTAATTCCCCTACGTATTACACCAGAGAACGCAACGGTAGCAGGCTCTGAGACGCAATTAACCGTCCCAATAACCACAACTGATACAGTTGTCCTCACGATTACGCTTGTGCAACCAGATGGCTCCACTGAAACGTACCGCCAAGAGATCCAGGTTAGAACCAACCAAACGCACGTCGACGTCATCTGGCCACCAGACAGATACGTCTGCTCACTCACCCTCGACTGTGGGAACGAAGACCGATACATTCCGCCGGAAAATGAAACAACACCCCCGTCATTTGATACCCAGCTCCAATCATCGAACTAAACCCACAGGATCCATCACCACCCTATCTCAAGGTATCCTCTGTCTTGCGCTAACAACGTAACTAGACGGTACTACCCAAACACAGATCGAATCCGTTCTTCAAGACACACTTTCAGAATGGAACCACCGATCTCGAGACCACCTTGAAACGGATCAAGTTTCGATTCACCAGCCCGGTCCCGGTACGGAATCGGGATCTCTCGAACTGAGTAGCCCCGCATCACTGGTCGAACCAATAACTCTGCAGACAACCCAGTGTTCTGTGTCCACTCGATACTATCAACCACTTCACGCCGATACGCACGCATTCCCGTCGTCGTATCATGAACTCTACTCCCCATCAACCCACTGGCCAGCAACGCGAACATCCGGTTCCCCAACCGGTTGAACAATGGCATCGCGTCTGCACCATAATACAATCGGTCACCACTCACCACATCATACCCGGCATTGATCGTTTCAAGGAACACTGGTAAATATTCCATCGGATACGTGTCATCACAATCGGTCGTAACAACCACCTCACCCGATGATGTTTGAATCGCTTCGTGCACTGCAATCCCATACCCTTGTGGTTCTTGATCAATAACGCGAGCACCATTCGCGCGGGCAATCTCGGGTGTGTTGTCGGACGAACCATCAATACACACAATTTCAGCTTCGCCATTCGTCACTTGCTCAATATCGGTGAGGACAGTCTCGACCGCTTCTTCTTCATTATAGGTTCCCATCACGACACTCATGTCACTAACTGAATATTCCGGGGTAGTATCCGTCACTGGCACATTACTCGTCGCATTGTGTACTAGATTCGGCCAGTGATCGACGTTCGCGTGCTGCATTACCTGCCTCTATCCACTAGACCTACTTGAATTTTTAGGTCTACCTAAAACAAATAGAGTTCTGTCGAGATATGATCCGCCACTCGTAACGCCAACGCCGCAATCGTCAACGTTGGATTCATCGCACCCCCTGTTGGAAAGACACTACTAGATGCAACCCAGCAGTTCTGCAAATCATGTAACCGCAACGTAGAATCGACGACGCTCGTATCAGGATCCGTCCCCATCCGAGTCGTCCCCATATGATGATACGCTGGCCCCGTATTTTCTGGCCCCACCTGCCAACGCACATCAGCCCCCAATTCACACAAGATCGCTTCCTGTATTTCATTCGCCCTCACAATCGTCCGATACGCCCGATCATCAACCGACCAATTCACCCGCGGCACTGGCAACCCCAGCGAATCCGTTTCCTCTGTATCAATCCCGATAAAACTCTCTTCTCGAGGCAATTGTTCTACCAACGCTCCGACACCAATGTGATTCCCGTACCTCTCCTGCAACTCACTAAGCAAAGTGTCTCCCCACGTATCGCTCGTTAACGCTATTTCTACTGGCGACGGCCCAGCATAATTAAAAAACTCGAGTTTAAACGGACCGACTTCCTCGTCCGCATCACCATAGAACTGCTGTGATTCACTTGTCAGGAACCCAATGTGATTCTGACGGGTCGCTCTATCGAGCACCCCACCTATCCCGGCGAATAAATGATCCATGAAACACTTTCCGACTAACCCACTTGAATTCGCGAATCCATCCGGATTGGCCCGTTCTGACAATAACAATAATCGGGGTGTTTCAACCCCACCACACGCTACAACAAATACGGTCGCCGATTGCCGATGTTCCGTTCCTGACGGACGTTCATATACCGCCGCAGTAACCTGGTCTCCTTCTTTTTCGAGATACCGAACCGGTGCTTGATCGATGACGACCGCCCCATTCGACTCCGCGCGGTTAATGTGAACTGTCGCATCATATTTTGCGCCCGAAGGACACACCGGTTGACACGTCCCATACCCCACACACTGACTCCGCCCATCGTATTCCCTCGAATTCCGCGCGTTCGCAGCAGAATGCATGTCAATCCCGAGCGATTCACACGCCTCAGCGAAGATGCTATCACTAAACGACGGTTGAAATGCAGGCATTGGATACGGGGAATCTCGCGGCGGGCCATATGGATTGTCGGCCGACCCCGCTACCCCCATTTCCTCTTCAGCGGCCGCGTAATACTGTTGAACATCTACATAGTCAATGGGCCAGTCAACGCCTACCCCGCGGGTTTTCTGTGAGTTAAAATCGTCCGGGTGGAGTCGCCCAACGAGTCCCTGCCAGTGAAGGGTCGAACCACCAACTCCTTTCACCCGAGCATGATTGAGCGGATACCCTCTCGACCCGGTATCGGTATAGGCATCCCGACCAGAATCCCCGTCCCACACATCCGATCGAGAATACGCTGGTCTGATCGCTTTGAACAATCGATCCGATCGGTCGGATGAATCGAATCGTGGACCGGCATCGAGTACGACAACTGAGTGGGATGTGGCGAGTTGATCTGCGATGAGGGCCCCTGCTGGTCCGGCCCCAATGATACAGACATCCACATCTGTGATTGGCTCACGCGTCATCACGGATTCAATCTGGTTTCATGGTGGCTTCTTGATAGCTTTGAAGCCCGCCGGAATACCCGATCGGATTTTCGATACCGACTAGTTTCCCACCGGTTGGTGAGGTATAAAGAGCAAGCTGCAGTTCGTTAATAATATAATACCGGACGCGTTCGGCCGTGGTGCCAGTCGGGTTTTCGTCGGCAGTGGCGGCCCCTGTTTCATCCAAGAATCGATTACGGGTTTGGTGGGATAATTCTGGAACGTGATGATCGTGCCATTGGGTCGCCAGCTCGTTTATTTCGGTGACGATTTCGGCTGTGTTCCGCGCGTGGGTGTGATCATTGAGCCGTCCATCAAGGTAGGTCGCGACAAACGTAGAGATTCCCGTCAGTGCTGAAGGATAGATGACTTTTGCAATCGAAATCATCGTGGCATTGATAGTAGTTATCTCGTCGTCAGAAAGGCCTGACTCGGCCGAGGAACGGTCCCGGATTTGGTGGGTCCCGAGCGCGATCCCACCGGCACCGATGGCGGCAAGGGCAATTGTGGCGTCCCGCCGAGTTAATTCCATACATAGTTTAGGGAAACCTAAATTTTTATACCCGTCGGAGTGATTCGACCAGACACAAACTCCCCCCGAGCAATGCCCAATCTTACTACGTCTTGACTATGCGAGAAATTGTCCCCATTTCTCCGAAATCATCCTCTCGTATCATTCGCTATATTCTGGCGATAACGTGCGGCATCATCGCGATATCCCTTGTCTTCCCGCTCATTTGGCTCATTATCGAAGCGGTTCGCGTCGATCACCACCGCGCGTATGAATTATTATTCAGTACAAACACTCTCTCAGTCCTCATCAACAGTCTACTGCTAATGGCCGGCGTTACAATCGGCTCCATTATTCTCGGAGTTCCACTGGCGTACCTCACTGTTCGTACCGATCTCCCGTTCCGTCGGTTTTGGTCAGTCGCAGTCGCCCTTCCCCTCGTGGTCCCTAGTTACGTTGGTGCGTTCGCCCTCGTCTCCGCATTCGGTCCACACGGCGCCTTCCATGAGTTTCTCGCCCCATTTGGGGTGGATCGACTCCCGGAAATATACGGCCTCTCTGGGAGTATTTTCGTCATCACACTCTATACCTACCCGTACGTATATCTCACCACACGTGCCGGGTTTTTCGCCCTCGATACACGATTAATCGAAGCGGCACGCACCCTAAATCACAGTCGACTGAGTGCCATCCGCCGAATCACCATCCCACAGTTACGCCCATCGATCGCCGCAGGAGCGCTTCTCACAGCCTTGTACGCTGTCTCTGACTTTGGAACCCCGGCAATTATGCGATTACCAGTGTTCACTCGACAGATTTACGTAGAATACAACGCGTTCGGGCGGGATTACGCCTCGTTACTCTCGATTCAATTGATTATTATAGTCGTCATCGTCCTCGTTCTCGAATGGTTAATCCGCCCCGGGGAAACGGTTCACAGTGATCGGGTCGAGACCGGACAACAACAAGTCCCACTAGGTCGATGGCGGTGGCCCAGTATGGCGTTTCCAGCTGTCGTGAGTGGATTTTCACTCATCGTACCCGTCTGGATTCTCCTCTTATGGTTGGTTAGAAGTGATGTCGGCCGTCGGCCATCGCTTGCGTTCGAATGGATACAAGCAATAAACTCATTTTCTGTCGCCGCTGCCGCAGCGATTGTCGCCGCCATAATGGCACTCCCGATCGCGTATTACTCAGCGACCAGTAATTCGCGGTTAGCAGCGATCTATGAGCGAACCACGTACGTCGGATTTGCGGTCCCGGGCGTTGTGCTTGGGCTCGCGATAGTGTATTTTGGGGCGGGGTACATTCCGTGGGTGTATCAAACGATTCCGTTGCTTGTATTTGCGTATGTTATTCGATTTATTCCGCAAGCGGTAGGGTCGACAAGAGCATCGTTCCTCCAAATCGATCCGCAACTAGTTGAAGCCGCTCGTACATTAGGGGTGACGAAGATCCAGGCATTTAGACGGATAACGTTCCCGCTTGCTCGTTCGGGGATTGTAGCCGGGTCCGCGTTAGTGTTCTTAACCACGATGAAGGAATTACCAGTGACGCTAATTCTACGTCCATCTGGATTTGAGACCATCGTGACGCAAATTTGGCGGGCGCAGGAAACCGCGTTGTATCAATATGCAGCGATCCCGGCGTTATTGTTACTCGGGATTTCTGGGTTGTCAATGATCGTCTTGTTGGTGCAAGAAAACGATAATCGTGGATTGTAATCAGATATGTATCTGACGCCGTCGGTGTTCAGTAGACTGATATAGTGATTGATAACTCGCCATATCCTTAGAAAATTGAGTCGTGAGTCCTGAAGTCTCGGAATTTTTACCATATCCAAGCAATGTACCTATCATCTATTGATAATCGTCTCGCAGGCATTTATAGTGTGTGTTAGTGCTCTTATTGCTCGCTCAAATTGTCAATCGAAAATCGGAGTTTCTTCTTAGTCAATCCTTTCCGAGTGGTGTAATCGTAATAGCGTAAACCATACCACAATCCGTACACGATGCGCAGGTTGTGATGTCATTGTCGTCGCTGCGAGTGAATTCAGCAACAACCCCACCGCATTGACAATCGAAATTAAATTCCATCGCTACGTCTATCATATCATTCGGATGATCTTACTTAACCAATACGCCCTAAATATTAATATCTGATAATCAACGAACCGTCCAATTGCGAAAACACTCGAGGGAATCTGTTCCATCCGGCCGCAACTCCTCCTTTCGCCACTCAGATCGATCCACACCCTGTAGGAGAGGTGGTATTTACAACCGTCCGCTTTGAACGCTATCATGAATGGAAGGCGTCCTCTGGTACCTCCTTGCCAGCTCTCGCGGCGGATCAACACGGGTCCGTATCCTCCGACAACTAGAGGACCAACCCCAAAACGCGAATCAACTAGCCACTACCCTAGACATGGACTACACCACAATTCGTCATCATCTCGACGTATTACGGGACAACAACGTCGTTTATCGTACCGATAATGACTATGCGGCGGTGTATTTGCTTACCGAGCAAGCGAAATCCAACTGGGACATTGTCGAGGATATTTTTTCGGCAATTGAGGGAGACGACGAATGATTTTGGAGAAAGTTTGGACAGTACCTATAACACGCACAGCCAAATGGAGGCACAATGGCACTGTGGCTTGACCTCGCACGAGTTGCGGCGACGGGTAATCTCGTGTTACTCGGAATCCTCGGATGGGTGTGGGTCAAGAATTATCGCCAACATCGCGCCCAGCATACACTGGGACTCCTTGTGTTCGCGAGTTTCCTCGCGATTCAGAATTTCCTCTGGTTGTATTATTACATGTTCCACCCAGGGTTCATCGGCTGGTTCGAGAATGCGAATCCGGATGTACAAATCGGGATTACATTATTATGCGGGCTTGAGTTGGTCGCATTGTTATTTTTAACACGTCTCACACTTCAGTAACGACTACGAAGTGAAACTCGGACGAATTTTGGACGTACTTTGGAAAACACTCATCAGCATTTCGTAATACCTTCCACGCATGGAGTGGACTCGTCGACAATTACTATCCGCAACTGGCGTGACAATTGGGTTAACAGGATGTCTCGGGAATAACACGGGAGTTGGAACCGACGAAATGGAAGAACCAACGATTCAAACCGATTCCACTGATGAGTATGGCACTATTTTGGTAGATGCCGAGGGGATGACGTTATACATGTTTGACCAGGATACGCAAGGTGAATCGATGAGTGCTTGTTATGACGGATGCGCAGAAGCATGGCCACCGCTCACGGTGGAGGGCGAGGCTACTGCAAGTGATGATGTCACGGCAGAACTCACGACGTTTGATCGTGAGGATGACACAACCCAGGTCGCGGCGAACGGCTGGCCGCTATACTATTACAATTCCGATGAAGCTCCGGGAGATGCCACGGGGCAAGGCGCAAATGATGTGTGGTGGGTTCTTGACGGGAGCGGCACGCCAAAACGACCTGATTCAAACGACTCCTCAGGGATCTATTAATACTCCCGCATACCACTGCTCATATTCCAGGTAGCGTCTAGGGACCAGTGTTACTGGGCGATACACTGTCTATCCTGCGAGCGCCAATCAATGACGAACCGTATTCATACAGGCGATTCAATTATCCCTAGCGGGGATAACGACCGGCGTACCCACCGACGCACCCCCACTTTAATTCCGGGATCTTACTCGAAATAATTTACCAACCGGTCTCCGGCCTCGGTTACCCGATCAGATACCAACGCAAACCGCATCCACTCAGCCCGAGACTCACCAAATGCATTCCCCGGCATCCCCGCTATCCCGGCCTCATCGATTAATCGTTTCACGTTCTCCACCGTCCCCGGAAAATCAGGGAACTTCACCATTACGTAAAACCCACCATCTGGTAACGAATACTCTCCGCCTATCGCTGCCAATGCATCACCAAACTCGGTTACCCGCTCTCGCAATAACGATCGAGTGTCTTCAAAATACGCTAACGGTGTGGACTGTAATGCTGTCAACACTGCGTACTGTGACGGTCTGACACCAGCCGTAACTGTCAACATATGTCGATCACGTGCTAACCGCGCCATTTCATCTGTCGGGAACACCGCATACCCAACTCGAAATCCAGTGATCGCGAACGTCTTTGAAAAACTCGTGGTCAATATCCGATTCGATGAATCCACACTCAACACCGACGTGAACGAACCGGATAACACCAAATGATCATACGCTTCATCACTCACCACCATCGCATCATGACTCTCAGCTTCCTGGACAACTGTCTTCATAGTTTCTTCCCCATACACCGCGCCAGTTGGATTGTTCGGTGAATTCACCACAATCGCTGCCACATCATCATCCACTACCTCCTGAATGCGTGCTGGTGACAACGATCCATCTCGATTCGCTTTCATATACCGAACCGTTCCCCCAAGCATCGTTACCTTCCCGGGATAATATGGATATACCGGATCGGTAAGCACCACCGTATTCCCGGAATGACGCTCCAATCCGGCCGCGATCGCTAAATAATTCGCCTCACCCCCACCCACTGTCACCACGATTTGCTCCACCGACACATTCCGACGCTCCGCTATCTCCTCACGTAATGCTCGTAATCCCTCGGTCGGTGGATACTGATACGCTTCACCACCCAACTCAGCATACTCCCGTAATCCCTGCTCAATCCCCGGTGGCGATCCCCAATCAGGATTTCCACTCACCAAATCTATCACATCGTGCTCTCTTCCCGCAACATATTCCATCAAATCGAAAAACACCGGGGCTTCATACTCCATTCCTCACTCCTCCAGTATAGTCTACACTGTCACCCAACACAAAAATAAACATACCGGGAATACCAGTTTGAATCTCACCAAACCATCACCGCAATGCAACTCGGTCTAGGCGAACTGCACCCCCACACTCGGCCCTATGAGATACCCGCCGACTACCAGCAACACCACCCCAAGGATATATTTCAACCGCCGCTCCGAAACCCGATGTGCCACCCGCCATCCTGCATACACACCGATCAATAACGGGACGGTTAACACCCCGACTAACGGCCACACTACTGCCCCGTGCAACACATATCCCGCCGTCGCTGCCCCTGCAATCCACACCGATTGAACCTGCGATACCGCCACCGCACTCAACATCGGAACCCCCAGCACCACTAACACCGGCACCGCAAGTACCGGCCCCCCAACCCCCAGCGTCCCGCTCACCACCCCAATCCCCCACCCAACCACGCCAACCACAATAATCCCGCGAACAGACCCAACATCACACACATACCGCGGTTCAATCGAATACACCTCCCGATAAACAATCACCCCACCAATCAACAAGACAAACCCTCCCAACAACACTCCATACACCACTCTCGACATCGTTACATTCAACGACGCCCCAAACAA
>CAZITY010000054.1:0-12718 GCA_964542445.1 uncultured Halobacteriales archaeon
ACGTTTTAATAACAATTGAATAACTAATAAGGTTGATTCAATTGATTAGTAGTATGTTGACGAAATTCAATATATAATCAATCACTCTCAGTAGTTGACATTCACTTCGTTTCTAGTCAGGAGAATAGAATCTAGCCTGTTAGGCTAGGAGTTATCGTGGCTGAGGGGGAGGTTGCGGTCGTCGGCCAGTGTTCGGGTGGCTTCTTTGATGAAGCCTTCCCAGGTGAGTCCAATTTCGTCTTTTACGTGTTCGGCCTGCGCGAAATCATCATCGTCAAGTGTCACGTTCAGCGTCCGGACCATTGCCCCGGATTATCACTCATAAATCAATAAGTTTTATCAGAAAATAGAAAGGAAAAACAAAGAAACAAAGTAATACATAATATATTAGAAAGTGTTAACAAACCAAATAAGCAGGTCATACCCCACAAACCCTTGCAAATAACTGCAAAATCAGGATCGAACTACTCCACCGCAACGCTGACAATGCCCAACACACAGACTCACGACCTCACAAAAATCAATGGGAAAGCGAATGAGACTGTTTCGTTGCCGATTCGAGATGACATCCGAACCAATAATCCTCAGCGATTGTTTCGGGATTTGAAAAATCGGTGCGTGGAGCTCGGTTATGAAATCGAAACTGAGTCGGTGTCGATTGATCGGGAGGCTGTGTATCTCGACCGATTCCTCGAATCGGGCGATCGCATTCTCGACATAGGTGCCGGACTCGGTTCGATCGAGGAACGCCTACCCGACCACGACATCATCGGGCTGGACGTTTCTGAGGCAATGGTGCAAACTGCTCGCACCCGTGTCGATGACCAGTTCATCGTCGGCGACGCCTGGGAGTTACCAATCACTACTGACACCGTGGATGTCGTCTTCTTCGTCGCTACACTCGAATTCATTCCATAAATAGAATCGGCCTTGTCTGAAGCCGGTCGCGTTCTTCGGCCTAGTGGTCTCTTCACTGCCCTCTTGCTCAACACGCGGTCGGCGTACGTCCGATCGAACCTGCAGCGTGAGGACTCTTACTTTCAGCAAATGGTCCACAGGGACACTGAAGCCCTCGCCGAAATGATAGCCAACTACGTGAACACCAATCACGAGTACTTCCTCGGCCTCCGTGATCGAACGGTCTTCGAGACAGACGATCCCGATGAGGCAGCTGTCCTAGCAGTGACAGGAGAACCATTACATTGAATGAAGATCCTGACTCAATTCGACTGTGGGATAAATGAACGGTGATCCCCCGTCGAGGACGAATTCACCGTTGTTCGAGGAGAAGGCGTACGACGAGCCGTCGGTGTTCGTCCCGAGTTCACTATTGGCCGAAGCACGACGTCAGAAGAGGACACCCAGAGAATCCGTGCCGGACGTTTGCGTCCTCGACCCCGACGGTGATATCGTCAATCATCTCGTCGAAACGGATCAGGCGGAACTGGTTCCGACGTGGCCTGGCTATCACACTGACCTCTACCGGTTCGATCGGGATGGTGTCACGATGGGAATTATCGGTCGAGCCGTGGGGGCATCGTTCGCTGTCCTCGTCGCCGAACAACTCTTCGCCTCCGGATGCAAATTGCTGATCAGTATTACCTCTGCGGGCCAGATTCGGGCCGTGGAAGAACCGCCGTATTTCGTCCTCATCGACCGAGCACTTCGTGACGAGGGGACGAGTCACCACTATCGGCCGCCCGCCCGATTTGCACGCGCTGATCAGAAACTGCTTGCCTCGGTCGAAGAGGGCAATCAAACGGTTTCACGGCCAGTGTACACGGGCTCGACGTGGACGACGGATGCTCCCTTCCGTGAGACTGAATCTGCGATTCAACGTGCACGAACCGAAGATATTCTGGCCGTGGAAATGGAGGCGGCCGCGCTCTATTCGTTTGCAACCGTTCGAGAGCGGTCAGTCATCTGCTTTGCACACGTTACAAACCAGATGGGAAACGCCGAGGAGGATTTCGAGAAGGGCGTAGCGGATGGCAGCCAAGACGCGTTGGAGGTGTTGGAGGCAACTGCGACAACATGGATGTCGCAGGAGTAGAACTATCGAGCTCACCGCCAGCGTGAAAGCCGGTACTCCTAACGAACTAGGACAGTTCTTTCGACTGATTGCTGTAGCATCGGCAGCCGATCCACTGTAAGGAAAAACTCGGTAGACCGAACAGGTGGCTGACGAGGCCGTCTGCATCTCGCTGTGTCAATGTGTAGCTTTCTGACAGTAAGTACCTTCTCAGGCTCCGCTACGAATCGAAGACAGCGGAGGGATTAACGCGATTGTTTCACGCGCCGTGTTTGAACCTCGGCGAGTCCATTGAAATTCTGCCGCGTTATTCAGATCGGTGTTCACCATAGGGGGATAGAATCGCGATTATGGAGACCAATCGGACAGGTGTACATATCCCATACTTACTCCAGAAACTATGCATGATGCTACGCCGAATAACTAAAAAGCGATTCTTTGAGGATGGAATAGATACAGGTCAAGGAGCCATATCGGGGGAACAGCAGGTCATTTTGGTGAATAATGTTCTGGTTGGCAATAGAGGGGCACTCAGCGGGTGTTCATTTTACAGGATAATTCTTATAATGCCAGCAATGAGCAACTGAAAGGAGTATTTTGATTGGGTTGGTGTGTTAGAAAGTTGAGTAATGGCAAATCAGGGTTAAACATTACCGAGGACCTCCCAGATTTGGATTTCATACACCGTCCACACGACCAACCCAACCATAACAGCGCTGCCCATGATTAGGAGACCGAATTCATCGATTTCAATGCCATTGGTTTGGACTGCGTCAAATGCTAAGAGACCAAATCCAAAGGTAAATAGAAGAGTCATGGCTAGTAGCGTCCGAATCTTCCATTTACTTTGCATTAGTCGATTAAACAAGCTAGGTTAGTAACACGTCACATAAAAATATAGCTTACCAATAATCAAAAACAATAGTCAGTCTCTTTTCAATCGGGACCTGGAAAAAGCAATTGATAGGTTAATGAGCTTTTCGGGAGTTGTTTTGGACGGTAAATTCAACTAAATGAAGTAATAGGGGAATATGGAAGTGCAGTGTGGGATTGTGAGAAAAGGGTTATTTTCTCGGTCGGAGTCGTAATGGGAATGATATGGTGAATGGACGGCCAATAACTAGTGAGACGTTCCAATTGGCAGCGACAGGTGATACGATCATTAACAGACCGCTCGAACCGCCAATCAATCGATCTGATGGTTACGATCCTCTCATTTCAGCCTTGGACGCGGTCGATGCAACCGTGACGAATCTCGAGGTTGTGCTGAACGATCGGGATGGACATGCAACGTTACCACGGAAAATTCGCGATCTATATCAATATCTGTCCGCTCCGGTGCTTCGCCCGGTTCGGAGCGATCCGGAATTATTGACGGAATTGACAGATATCGGTATTAATTTGTTTTCGGTTGGGAACAACCACTCGCTGGATTACGGCCGAGTTGGGATACAACAAACAATCGCTGAATTAGAGTCTCATGGAGTGACGTACGCAGGAATCGGAAAGAACCTCCCTATTGCGCGGTCACCGAGTTATTTATCGACTAGTAATGGGCGAGTGGGATTGGTGCACGCGTGTAGTAGTTATCAGCCGGGAAGCGAAGGCGGTCAGCCGTCATCGTTTCTTCCAGGGAAACCCGGGATCAGCCCGCTCCATGTGTATTGGAATTACAACGTGCCGCCCGAGAGGCTTCGTGAATTACAAGAGATCGCTGATCTCGTGGGGATTGATGATGTGAAGCATGATTGGTGGCTCGAGCGAGAAAATTGGTATGAACTCGACGATGAGTTATTTCCGTTTATGCATATGGGGTTTCGAGCGGTCGAGGATCCAACTGATGTTGGGATCGATTTGTCGGTTCATCCACCGGATCGAACCGCTGTTCTGTCGCAGGTTGAAGAAGCAAACGAGCAAGCTGATTGGGTTGTGATGACGGTGCATTCACATCAGGGGGCGGGTGGGGCACGGAACGTCAATACGACTCCATCGTTCCTCATTGATTTTGCTCACGATGCGATAGACGCCGGAGCTGATGCTTTTGTGTGCACTGGTCCGCATGTTCTCCGAGGGATTGAACTGTATGAAGGAAAACCGATTTTTTACTCGTTAGGGAATTTTATTCTGCAGTCAGAAACCCAGCAATATTTGCCTGCCGAATCGTATGCTCGGACTGGCGTTGCGGACGATACCCGGCCCTCAAAGGTGATGGATAAGCGTAGTATCCCGAGTGATTGGTGGCGGTCAGTAGTCCCGTTGTGTCAATTCGATCGCGGGGGTGAATTAATTAGCGTTGAGTTACTCCCAATTACTCTTGGGGAGGATGATCCTCGTTCACAACGTGGCATCCCCACGCTTGCATCCGGGCAAACGAGGGATCGGATCGTTCGTGAGCTGCAAGGTATCTCGGATCGGTTCGATACGCAACTGGTCGTCGAGAAAGATTCAGTTGTTGTGAAACAAAACTGATGCATAATGGGAGCCCTTGGAAATGCAGATTCATCGTATCCTGATCATGAAGATCCAGTTTTGACCCCGCCCATTGTGGGAACTAGCGATTGGTCTCTCAGGGTCTGCGTCCGGTATCAGATGGCTTCATCTGAAAGTTGCTCTGGTTTGTGCGCATTATGGGCGCCTAGACTTCTGTAGGCTAGGTATGACGTCCGGTTTCGTGTCTGACTGAAATGGCTTCTTCAGCCTGCCACACGGTTACTTTATGGGACCCTGTTTGTCTATACGTGATATCAATGAAACACACATTCCTCTCGATATGTTGTATTGTTGCGCTCGTTGGTCTCCCAATGGTAACGGTGGCCGGAGACCCGCCCCTAGACGAAAATGAAATCGGGATTGAACCAGGAGCAATAACAGATGATACATTCAGGAACGGAACTATTTCCGTGGAACTCGCTGATAGATTGCAGTCATCGAACGAGACACCATCAGCACTGAATAACAGCTACACGAACGCTAGTGAGGATACGGAGTCGGGGAGCGATGTCGGTATTTGTGTGGTTGGGGCTGGCGGTCCTTGCAACTGACCAGTGACACAGCGAATAGTTGGTGGGAGTCGGTTTTCACACCGCTTCGTACCTTGTTTTGCCCAAGAAAGTAGTGTAATTCAGTCTCACTCGTTGCGTGATGGTCACGCGACGACAGATGATTGCCGGCAGTCTCGGTGAGAGTGCAGCACTGTGAGGAATCTGGGCGGTTGTCTCGCGTGATGCGTTGCGGGTGACTGATCAATACGCTGTCCGAAATAATGCGGTTCTCCCACCAGTTGGTGAGATCGGGTGTATAGTTGCCAATGAGGCGGGATGACGGTGCGCTGCGACAGTGCATTTCGATCTCGAGGTTCCGAATGGGACGAACCGGCACGAAACCCAGAAAGTCCGCCCGTTCGGGAGGAATTCCGATCAAGCCTATGTTGGCCTAGAATTCCCGAATACAGAACTAAGCGTGTTAGCGAATTTGGCGGTTCGGTTCTGGCTTTCCGATTGTCATCGACTCGGGGTTTTCCCGCCAGTTCCCGTCGGATGTATTCATGGTGCAGTCAGAACTGACGTCGAGATCTAAAGCAAGTGGCTGAATAAATTCTGCAAGGGGCAGTACTGACGATATGCAAACGTTATATTGACTAGTGGAATCATAAGGAAAGTGGGGATGATCGGAGGACGACCACTGCCAAAGTTCAAATCCATCCAGGGTATCCAGTGGCCGTCAAGAACGTGTTCGAGAGGATGGAATATAAATAGGTAGTGGGAATTTCAGATAGCGAAACTACCCGATAATCCGCCCATTATTGGTGTTCCAAATCAAGCGGTGAACGACGATCCAGTTAGACTCGCTGACACGAGGTGATGAGCAAGAAGTACAAAGAACACTAGTGACACCCGCGAGTGGGAAAGCCACGATAAATGATGCTACGCAATCCCTGAGAGGGTGAAAATCACAGAAATAGTTATACTCCTCCTATAGCTACGTGTTCGGCATGCGAACTGTTTCGCACCAGTTTGGAGTTGGGTTAGTAATCGCTGTGGTCGTGGTGCTCACGATAGTGCCAATGGTCGCTGGTGGGCAGTCCGAGGCTATGGGGACGGTAGTAATTGCGGAAGACGAAACGGTAGATAGTTTAAATGTGGTCGCTGGGACGGTACTCGTTCGCGGAACTGTGACGGGGGATGCGAGTGTAGTCGCGGGGAATATTCAACTCACTGAAAGCGGTGTTATCCAGGGTGATTTGAGTGGGGTGGCCGGGAATATCCAGCTCGATGGGACCGTAGAAGGCGGGGTTTCAGTGGGCGCCGGGAATATTCTAATCGGTGAAACTAGTGTAATCGGTGGGAATTTCGAAGCCGATGCCGGTAACATCCTCATCGAGGGAACGATTGACGGGGATGCATCAGTGGGTGCGGAATCGATCCAGCTCGGTGATACCGCGATGATTGGCGGATCGCTTACCTACGAGGGTAATCTAGATGGGAATCACGACGCAGTCCAAGGGACCATCACCCGCGAGCCAGCGCGAGGGGACAGCGGGATGAATGAACTAGAGCCCGTGCTGTCACTCGTGTTCTCCGGGTATGCGTTCGTCGTGAATTTCATTATCGGTGCGGTACTTCTGTACGTCTTCTCGGAATTTTCAACTGGTGTCGCGTCACAGGTTACCGCTTCGCCGGTCCGAACGGGCGTAATCGGGCTCGGAGTCCTCATTGGATTCCCGATAGTACTACTTGCGGTGGCGATCACGATCGTCGGAATTCCACTTGCCATAATCGGCATATTTGGTGGGCTCCTTCTGGCATGGGTCGGTATGGTGTACGGTCGGTACGCAGTTGGCGTCTGGCTCTTGGGTTCCTTCTCCGGGTCAGAAAACGACTGGATCGCGTTAGCCCTGGGACTGTTTGCTGGTGCAATACTCGCCGTCATTCCAGTTATCGGTGGATTCGTGAATTTCGTTATTTTTCTCCTTGGCCTCGGCGCACTTTCGCACCGTCTCTATGGGCAACGCCACGCAATCACCCCAAGATAGGTGAAGGGGGCACTGGGTGGCAACACAAACTACTTCTCAATGCCCTTACAAGTGATGGGGTAGAATGGTAGAAACTGCCACACTTCGGTCGTTCACCACAGACGTTCAAGACGTCTTCGAGGCGACGACAAACCCAGTGCAACAAGGGAAACGAGTTACGGCATTGACGGCTGAGTTGATGCACGAACCCGGTTGGCTCGAAGAAGAACTCGCCGCAATTGGAGAAGAAGAAATCAGTCGTGGATCAATCTATGTTGATGAGGAATATGGGCATCCGGAACCCGGATTTCGGTTTACTTCGGGACGGGATCCGGCGGGGAAGAACTTAGGCAGTAATATCGCCCATGATCACGGAATGGCGTGGGTCGTGTACGGAACGTATTCCGGACAACGAGAACAAACCCTCTATAATTGGGTGTACGATGATTCAAACATCCCGAAATTACAACAAACGGGACAAATGGTTCAACAGAAAGGAGACGCAATCCTCGTGCCGCCCGGGCAAATTCACCAGCAACGAACGGTCGGCAATGAGGAGTCCATTAACTTCCGCGTCGAGTCCCAAAGTATGGAAGGGAAACCCCGACATTGGTATAACGTTACCGAGGACGAAGCGGAAGCGAGTATTGAACCGACGGTTGCCTAACGTCCGATGCAGCAACTAGTAGAGGTCGTATGGCGCGGTCGGTAACGCCAGCAACTGTTCAGGAATTTCGTGCGTCTGAGCGACCGGTCGCGATCATCGACATTCGAGAGATCCAGGCGTACGTGGACGGGCACATTACGCACAGTACACACATTCCGCGTCGGGATCTCGAGTTTCGATTACCCGTTGTTGTTCCTAATCCACATGCTACCGTTGTATTGTGTGATCAGGACGGCGACCGAGCGCCGCTCGATGCCGACTGGCTCACGCACCTCGGCTACAAGGATGTGCAATATATTGCGGGTGGAATGGCGGCGTGGGAGGATGCAGGATTTGAAGTAATTGCAGCGCAGGGAGATGTGTATTCGACAGCCCTGAATTATCCGAGTAAGGACTTTGGAGAGAAAGTCCACGTCCAAGAGGGCATCCGGCAAATTACCCCGGAAGAACTCAAGCAGCGCCTCGACTCATCTGAGAGTGATGTGCTCGTTGCGGATGTTCGGACGCCAGAGGAGCATGCCTGGAAAACTATCCCTGGTTCGCTCAATATCGAAGGCGTCGATCTCGGGTTGTATATCGATCAATTACGTGACCCTGAGCAACCCGTGGTAGTTCATTGTACCGGGCGGACACGGAGTATCATCGGGACTGCGTCGCTCGAGAAGCTTGGGTTTGAGAACGTGTATGAATTAGAAAATGGGACGATGGGCTGGGAACTCGCCGGGTACGAGGTCGAAGAGGGTGCCGCTCGTCATGTCACGGATCTGGCTGTCGACGAGGGAACGCGTGCTTCGATCCAGTCGAAGGCGCATGCATTGCTCGAAGAGAACGATATTCCACTGCTGTCTATCGAAGACTTCAGGGACATTCGTGAAGCGGCGGAGGAAGTTGTGTACGCGGTGGATGTCAGGACACACGATGAGTTCGAAGCGGGCCATATTCCGGGTTCGGTATCGATCCCTGGTGGCCAGGCGATCCAAACAGCGGTCGATCATTTCGGTGTGCGATCCGGCACCATCGTGTTCATCTCCAACGAATCGATTCGGTCGGCAATCACCGCGTACTGGTTCAGCGAAATGGGGTATCCGAACGTGGTCGTGTTAGCTGGTGGTATTCGCGCATGGGAGACAGATGGCTACGCGCTTGAGGCAGGGGTAGATGACCCATCACCGGTAGCGGAATCGCGGGTCACAGAGTCCGTGTCGTATATTTCGCCGGGTGAACTTAAGGAGGAACGGGAAGCGGGGAGGGGTGAGGTGGTTGATGTGAGTACGAGTGCTGCCTTCACCGAAGGTCACATCCCAGGGGCAACGTGGGTGCCGCGCTACGAATTGGAGCGATGGCTCGAAACCCGCGATCCCATGGAACCAGTTACGCTAGTATCGCAGGATGATCTCGTCGCGGTGTATGCGGCCGCGTCTTTTCGTGCGGAACGAGAATCCATGGATGTCCGTGTACTAGAGGGTGGTACTGACGGGTGGCGTGACGCGGGGTTACCGGTCACTGCTGGGACCGATGGGATGGCGTATGAGCCACGGGATGAGATTCCCCGGAGCGCGTCGAGACAGGATGACCGGGCGAAGCAGGCGTACCTCGAGTGGGAAGCAGCGCTTGGCGAAAAGTATACTGAGTGAGTTTGTCGCTGGGTCAGAGCCCGAACACATCGACGGCCGATTCTCCCATTATTCCACTAATCTCGTCGTGATCGAAATATTGTTGGATGGGATCGAGGAGTTCTTTTGGTGGGTCGAAATCCGGGTGCGGGTGGTCTGTTGCGAACATGATGTTTTGTGATCCGCCGGCTGCTTTCAGCACCCACGATAATTGTTCGTGGTTGTCCGTGTGCCCGAGGGGTTGGCTAGTGAAGAAAAACTGTTCAGTAATGTATTCGCTCGGGAGATCAGTGAGCATCGGGACGTCCTGTGAGTTCTGGAGGTAGTGGTCGTCGAGTCGCCACATCATCCACGGTAACCATTCAACCCCAGCTTCCTGGTGAATGAACTGGAGATGGGGGTATTTTTCTGGGATACCGCGACAGATAAGCGAAATCAGGTGCCACATTGCTTCGGCAGGGAAGGTGAACGCGTGGTCTTCCATGAACGTCTCGGCCCACGTCCGCTGTACCGGGAATGAAGCGGTAGTCGTTGAGTTCCCGCTGTGCATGAGAATCGGGAGATCGTGGTCTGCTGCGGCTTCGTAAATCGGTTCGTACATGAAGTGACCAGCGGGCGGAACCAGCCCCGATGCCGGGAGTTGGATCGCCACGATCCCAGATTCATCGGCGACTCGGTCGATTTCTTCGGCGGCCCGGTCGGGTTTTTGGGGTGCTACGAGGAGACTCCCGACGAAACCGGGATCGAGGTCCAGATACGTATCAAGTAACCAGTCGTTGTACGCAGCGCCAAGGGCGACGGCGGTTTGGTCGTGGTTCACGCTGGCGAGCCCGAGATTCATCCCTGGCGTGAGAATGGTGTAATCGATCGCGAATTCATCCATGAGTTCGTGTTTCTTCTCGGGACTGCTGGCGTCGTGGACGAGTTCTCCCTCGCTCTCGATCTGATTGAATGAGGGGGTTGTATCCGTACTTGAGTAGAGTTGGCTCGAAACGGGGTCTGCGCCGTCAAGGAATCGTAAAACAGCGGGGTTCCTGGATTCGATATAGGGGCGGAGTTTGTCTGCGGTTTCGGTGACGTGGGAGTCTGTATCGACGATTGTTAATTCGCTAATACTATCGGTGTCGGGGGTTGTGCGGGTAGCCATTAACGGTACTCTTTGCTCCCAGCAGTAAAAACTAAGCTGGAATACCACCCCCGGAGGACTACGACAATGGGCGCCTCGGTTCGGCTACTTTTTTGGACCTAGCCAGGGAGGATTGAGTGATGAGTTTGTCTTTCGGGGTGACACCGAATTACGATTGGCCGAAGGACGGGGAGCCAGAGGCCCAAATCGCGAAGACGATTGAGCAAATTAAACTGATCGATCAGCTCGGGTACGATACGGCGTGGTTCAATCAGCACTACTTGAGCGAAGGAAGTAATTTTTTCCAGAGCCGCCCATTGCTTGCCCGCGCCTCGGCGCACGTTACGAACACAAATCTCGGGACGGGGGTGTACTTGCTTCCCTTACACCATCCCGTTTCGATCGCTGAAGATTTCGCCGCGATCGATGCAATGTTCCAGGGGGACCTCCGGTTCGGGACGGCAATTGGGTATAAACCCGCTGAATTCGAGGCGTTCGGGATCGATCCAGCCGATCGTGTCGGGCGGTTAGTCGATGGGATTCGGATCCTCAGGAAACTCTGGACCGAGGACAATGTGAGTTACGATGGCAAGTACTTCTCAATATCAGATGCGACGATTGATCCGAAACCAAACAACGGTGCAGGCCTTGAGATTTTACTCGGAGCCAACGCCGAACGGTCCGTTGAACGCGCCGCTGAACTCGGGGATGGGTGGTTGATCAGTGCGAAAACACGGATTCCTGAGATGACAGACCTAGCCGCTACATACCGGGCGGCGGCCAGTGAGACGAACCGGGAGAATATTTGTGTGACGCGGAAAGCGTTCGT
Source organism: uncultured Halobacteriales archaeon (assembly GCA_964542445.1). GTDB lineage: Archaea > Halobacteriota > Halobacteria > Halobacteriales > Hikarchaeaceae > CAZITY01. Next base: position 11,279 of record CAZITY010000054.1, read on the forward strand.
GGCTGAGTCAACCCAAGAAGCAGTCGACCGATACGCACCGATCATGAAGCCATATTTACAGGCGTATGTCGATCGGGAAGCGACGGATGTCCAGGCGTATGTGGATGATCTCGATTCCCAAGTTCGGGACATCATGACCCATCACTTGATTGGAAGCCCCGAGGAGTGCATTGAACGAATCGAAACGATGCACGGAGAGGCAGGCGTGACGCATGTGACGACTTCGTATAGTACCCCTGACCTCGGCCATGAGGCTGTCCTTGAATCACTGGAATTATTCGACGAGACAGTCGTTTCGTATTTCACTGACGAATACGCGGATCTCGGGTCAGAGCGTTCCCCGTAAACCAGTCCCTGTGGATCGGGTGAATGGTGAGGAGTTATATGGATGAAGATGCAGTTGTCTGGGTATGTCGCTCTTAAAATTCGGTGACATCGAAATCGGTGATAAAGAACGATCTCCCCGCGGAAAAACTGTACCCGAATCAGAAGTGTACCTCGCCGCTGGGATGCAAGGCCGGTCGGGTGATTTGCACACGAATCAGCACAAGATGGAGCAAACAGAGTATGGCGAGCGACTGGTGCAAGGGCATCTGTTGATGTTGTACATGCAAGGGTTCAGTATGGATGTATTCCCAACTGATTCGATTGCGATGTACGGGCTCGAAAACGTCCGGTTCACCGAACCCGTGTTTATTGGGGATACCGTGTACATGACTGTGGAAGTGGTCGATAAAGAGGTTCGGGACGAGGAGTCTGGGATCGTAACGCTCGAAGAGCAACTGTTCAATCAGGACGACGAACTCGTAATAACACGAGAGCGACTCAAACTCATCCGACGATAACAACCCCCACAGCCACCCGGGTCTAGGGAAAGACGGGATATTAGCAGTCGAGATTGAGGTCCGTCGCGAGTTGCTTCGCATACGAGAACAACCTTTCATCTTGATCGTACTGCGAGATGAGTTGGAGTCCGATCGGGAGGTCATCCACCCAATCGGCTGGCAGGGTCATGGCAGGGACGCCTGCGTGGGTCCACGGGAGATTCATGATCGAATTCCCCGTGCTCTCTAGCCCTGCAGGAGCAGGACCGGGTGCCGCGGGGGCAATGATAACGTCGACCGGCGCTTGCTTGACTTCCTCGCGAAGATCGAATCGACCGTTTCGCCCCTCAATTATGTCGCCCGTCGTAATCTTCTGGCCCTTCGTTATGCGTTCGACAGTTTGTTCCCGGTATCGAGATTCGTAATCTGCGAACCATTCATCGTGCACGAGCGCCATCTCGCCGTACATCAGGTTCCGGTGCCGGTCTTGAACCGCATCAACATCTGAGAGAATCGAGAGGTCCTTCGTCGTATATCCGGCGTCTTCGAGCGCAGCAACCGTCTCGGTAAAGGCGGTACGGCCGGCTTCTGAGGCCTTGTCTAGATAGGGCTCAGC
>CAZITY010000055.1:0-11854 GCA_964542445.1 uncultured Halobacteriales archaeon
ATTTTCGTCGCCGCCGAGACAATCCCGAGCACCGGCGCAAGCGACTCCGCATCAGACGGATTCCTCGCCGCCATCAACAAACTCATCCACGCCCGAATCTGGAGGATATTCATCTCATCCTCCAACTCAAGCACCCCCACCGCAAGCGTATCACTATCCTGCAACACCGCCGAATACGCAAGATCAATGAGTAACTCCGCCGTGTCTTTCATTTCAACAAGAAGATCCTTCACGCTCGTCGGTTCGTACTCAATCGACTCCGTCGAGCCTTCTGACCACGGCGAACCCATACTAGAGACACTCGCTACGGGCAACGAAAAGCGTTTTCCAGCCCACCAAACCCCCAGACGAATGACATGGTCTAGGTATCACTCTTTACGCACAACCAACTAACCCCAATAAGCACGCCAATTTACGATTCATCCGCAAGCGCCCGCCACGACAATCTGGGATTCCTCGCCGCTTCAGTCTGATCAATCCGCCCAGCAGTCGTCCGATCCGGCGCAGATTCCAATGCTTCCGGAGACTCAGCCGCAACCGCATTAAACGCCGCCGCCAATTTATCGATCGACGACTTATTCTCGGCTTCCGTCGGTTCGGTCATGAGCGCTTCTGGTACGATCTCCGGCCATTTCGTCGTCGGCGGATGCACCCCATAATCGAGCATTCGTTTTGCCACATCAGCCGCATCTTGATCACCCGCACTCGCCACGAACTCGTGATGAAATGGCTCGTATGGAACGTCATACGAAATCTCATTCGCTAAATAATTCGCATTCAATACAGCCTTCGAACTCGCATCCACTAATCCCACATCACCCAACCGCATAATGTACGCAAGCGCTTTAATCAACACTAACCAGTTCCCATGAAACCCATGCACCTTCCCAATAGACTGATCCGGCTCATACAACTCGTATGCACCCTCTGACTCACGAACATGCGGTGTCGGTAAATACGACGCCAATTCCGATTTCACCCCGACCGGACCCGCCCCCGGACCACCACCACCATGCGGCGTCGCAAATGTCTTATGCACATTATAATGCATGATGTCGAACCCCATGTCACCTGGACGTGCCCGCCCTAACAATGCATTCAGATTCGCGCCATCATAATACAACAATCCACCCGCATCGTGCACAATTGCTGCCATCTCATCAATCTCTCGCTCAAACAACCCGAGCGTATTCGGATTCGTCAACATCAACGCAGCCGTGTCCGCCGTTACTGCCGCTTCGAGAGCCTCGATGTCAACCCGGCCATTCTCGTTACTGGGCACCTCAATCACCGAATACCCAGCCATTGCAGCGCTCGCTGGATTCGTCCCATGCGCCGTATCAGGAATCACAATCTCCGATCGATCCCCATCCCCTGTTGATTCGTGATACGCCCGGGCAATCAAGATCCCAGTAAACTCACCAGCAGCCCCCGCCGGTGGCTGTAACGAAACCGCATCCATCCCACCAATACCCCCTAGATACGACTGTAATTGATACAACGCTTGCAACGTCCCCTGAACAGCCTCATCCGGCAAATCAGGATGCACCAATCCCGCCGGGTTCGCCGCCACGTCCTCGGTAAACTTCGGGTTATACTTCATCGTGCACGACCCGAGCGGATACGGCCCGCTATCGATGCCGTAACTCATCTGGGATAACCGCGTATAATGCCGCGCAATCTCCGGTTCAGACAGCTCTGGTAACGACAGTGAATCCCGAGTTAAGTCATCCCGCAAGACAGAATCCTCGATGGAAACTCTCGATTGATCCTTCTCGCAGAGTAAGGGTTCGTACGCCTCATCTTCTTGCCACCTCGCTTGATCGTAATACATCACGCAGCCTCCTGGACAGCCGAAATCAAATCATCCATCGCATGTCGATTTGTCTCCGTGACACAGAACTGCAGTTCGTGATCACCAACGACCCCCACGGCAAACCCATCGGCCAGTAAATAATCCGCAACAGCCTGTGCAGGTTGATCAGTGCTGGCCACGAACTCCCGGAAATGATGTCGATCATGAACGGGTGCTTGAACCCCCTGAATCGGATCCAATCCGCCCGCAAGTTCACGAGGCGCGCTAACACACGTTTCTGCTAATTCAACAAGCCCACTTGGGCCAAGCGATGCGAGATGAATCGCGGTCCGCAGCGCGACCCACGCCTGGTTCGTACAAATGTTACTCGTTGCCCGTTCTCGTCTGATATGCTGCTCCCGAGTCTGCAGAGTCAACGTAAACGCCCGGTTTCCTCGGGAATCAGTAGACGCTCCCACAAGACGACCAGGAACGCGCCGGAGGAACTTTTCGCGACACGAAAACAATCCCAATCCCATCCCGTAACTGACAGGTAGTCCTAATACACCCGCGTCCCCAACGACAACATCGATCCCGAGACTCGCCGGTTCACTGAGCAATCCTAACGCGACCGGATCGGTCCACAAACAACTCACTGCCGATACATCGTGCGCGAGTTCGGTCGCCGCTTCGAGTTGTTCCTCGATCACACCCCGATCATTCGGGCTCTCAAGAAGCACCATGACCACGTCGCTATCGAGCATAGTCGATAGGCTATCGAGGTCAACATTCGCATCGGTTGTCTCGTATTCCTCTATCAAAAACCCACTCCCGGAGACGTAATTACGCAATACATCTTTTCGTTCATCGCGAATGATATCTGGCACAAGAATCCGATCACCGTCCCGTACTCGACCGGCTAATAACGCTGCCTCTGCGAGTGCCGTCGCCCCGTCATATAACGAACAGTTCGCAACTTCTAGCCCCGTGAGCTCAACCACCATGGATTGATACTCAAATAACGCCTGGAGGAATCCCTGCGCGATTTCTGGTTGATACTGGGTGTATGATGTCAGAAATTCAGATCGATCCGACAGATGGTCGACGATAGACGGAACGTAGTGATCATAATGCCCGCGACCAAGAAAAGATATCAGGTCAGCGTTCCGCTGCTGCATTCGATCGAGTGTATTTCGGACAGTTCGTTCGTCGCGTTGGCGAATATCAAAAGACCCATCGAACTGTACGGCCGGAGGAATATCAAATAATTCCGCTTCCGAACCAACACCAATGGCAGTGAGCATTTCCTGTGTTTCCTCGGGAGTATGTGGGGCGTACGGACTCCCTGGATCCCCGGTAGTCATCCGTCCCTCCATCTACTGGCGTGAACATTCGATTCCGTATACGTCATGAGTTGCCAATCGGTTTACTCTGGGGGCATATCATAGCTTCGACGCACATCGCATCCCAGACAGCACCGATAGTTACCCCCAGGATTCCAGGTATTATTCGATTTGGTCTTGGTACCCACTCGGTGACAATAACGCGGTAGTTTCGGATTTGTCAGCGAGTGACAATTCGAGCATCCAACCATCCCCATATGGATCGTCATTCACGAGTTCCGGTGCGTCTTCGAGAGATGAATTAACCGCTGTCACTTCACCAGACACTGGCGCGTACAGATCGGAGACTGCCTTGATACTCTCGATAACTCCAAACGCGTCACCCTGTTCAATCGATTCACCTTCAGCGGGAAGTTCGACAAATACGATGTCCCCGAGTTCATCCTGCGCGAAATCAGTGATACCGACCCGCCCACTACTGTTAGCAACGGCTACCCATTCGTGTGATTCAAGATATAACAAGTCATCCGGAATACTAAACGTCATGTGTCTATGAATGGGGTCGCTGTTATTTGAGCGTTTTTCGATGCGTTCCGAATAACAATCTGAATCTGCGTGCCCGGATCAGCGTACTCTGTCGGGACGTATCCCAGCCCAATCGGAATATCTAATGTCGGGCTCATGGTCCCACTCGTTACCGAGCCGAGGTGATTCCCCGAGGAGTCCGTGATTTCATAGCCATGCCGAGGGATTCCACGATCGATCAGTTCGAACCCAACAAACGATTCTGCCACACCGGTTTCAGATTGCTCACGAAGCACGTCCCGACCCACGAAATCAGTGTCCAACGTCACCGTGAAACCAATCCCTGCTTCGAGCGGAGTCCGGGGGTTGTCTTCCGGGTGGAAGTCCTGGCCCGACAGCAAGAATGCTGCTTCGAGTCGGAGTGTATCCCTGGCGCCGAGTCCACACGGTTGACAATCAAACGACCCCCATACCGACACCGCCTGGTCCCATGGAACAAGCAGTTCGAACCCATTTTCACCCGTATACCCCGTCTGTGAGACAATAACTGGGACGTCGTTTATCGTTGTGTCTAGTGTTCGAAATCGAGATAGGTTATTGATACTATCGGAAATTACTGAATCAATTACTGTTGGTGAATCCGGTCCTTGTACGGCAAACATCGCATAGTCAGTTGTTTTATTATCCACTGTCGCCTCGAGATCCCACTGGTCTCGAAAGGAGCACCATCGGTCGTACATTGCCTCATCGTGCCCAGCATTTGGGATGAACAAGTACGTGTCTTCATCGCGCGCATACACGATTGTGTCATCGAGTAATACACCGTCCTCGTTCGTAATGGCAGAATACTGACCGGCGCCAGGTTGCAGGGTTGAGACGTCATTCGTCGTCAACCGGTTCATTAGTCCAAGTGCATCTGGTCCCGTTACTTCGATTTCTCCCATGTGGGACACATCAAAAATCCCGACTGATGAGCGGACGGCGTGATGTTCGGTTTTGATTGAGTCGAATTCAACTGGCATCGTCCAACCGCCGAATTCCGTGAACGAAGCACCGCGATCTTCGTGAATGGATTGAAGTGGCGGTTTTCTGGGAGGCATGCGACAACTGTCGGGAGGAATAGAGTAATGTTTTATCACTTTACTCAATCAGAGTAATGGAGAAAGAAGCAGGCACGGACCGATGCGTACGGTGCCTGCTGTGATTGATCGTGAATCTACGGTGTTTTGTGGGTTCCAATGTGAGTTGTGTCTATGACAGAGCCGGTCCTCGATAACCATCTTCACCTAGACCGGGATAATGGGAAGGGGTTAGCTGCAGTACAGGAGTTCTCGAACGTCGGGGGGACGCATATGATGATTGTAAATCAACCTTCGTGGAAGTTCGGAATTGTCCCAACAACCGGTGAAGATTTCCGCCCTGGATTCGAGGAAACCATCGCGCTTGCGAAAGAAGCTAGTGAAGTGCTCGCGGGACGGGCATGGCCGGTGCTTGGGGTGCATCCTTCATTGATTTCGCGACTCATTGATGATCACGAGTATTCGATAGGGGATGCGGAAGAGGTTATGAAAAGTGGATTGGCAGTGGCCGGTGAATACGCCGCGGACGGTCCAGCGTTCGCAATTAAATCCGGGCGGCCGCATTACGATGTACCCGATGTAGTTTGGCGGGCGTCAAACCGGGTGTTACGCGATGCGTTTCAGGTCAGTGCGGAAGCTGGGGTCGCGATTCAACTGCACACAGAAGAGACAACTGATCTGACATCAGTGGGAGAGTGGGCCGAAGCAGCTGGTGTGCCTCCTGAACGAGTAATGAAACACTATGCGGGCGGAATTTGTGAAGGAGTTAGTTCGAGTGTTATCAGTCGTCGGGAATCACTAGAGTCAGCAGCCGAGTTGGGTGAACCATTCCTTATGGAAACAGATTATTTAGACGATCCGGACAGACCGGGGGCGGTTCTTGGACCGAAGACAGTCCCGAGGCGAACGCAGTGGTTACGAGAAAACGGGTATGAAACCGCGGTGCATTGCGCTCATGTCGAGACCCCTGAGCGAATCTATGGCATAACAATGACTATCGAATGACCGGGCGGAAAGAAAGGCCTTTCATCGCGCGGGTCGGGATTTCTTGGTATGAGTGCCCCAGAAGAGGAGTTTTATTCGGAAGAACGTTGGCAGAATTGGTTAGATCGGTTGCGGGAGGAAGAAGTTGATCCGGAGGACGAGGATTCGGCGCGGTTGTTATTGAATCTGCAAGACGATGTAGCGATTGCAGTCGCGAAAATTCTCCGTGCATTCGACGATGGATTATCGAGCGAGGAAGCAACTGAGGAGCTCGAAGCGATTCGCGAAGTGGTACTCGCTGAACCGTCAATCGAGAATGAAGACGCGGCGTTATTGGTTGATGGAGTTCAGACCAGTCTCGTAAGTGTGTTTTATGCAGCTGAACAATTTATCGCGGACGGGGTAGCGGATGAAGCGAGTACGAGTGAGTATGTGCTTGCTGCGAGTGAAGCTGAAACGGAAGAGGATATTGAGCGAGCGTTGGGGTTGATAGCATGTGCGGGGACTCGGGTGATTGATGGGGATGAACTCAAGATCGAGATCATGGAAGAGATTGAATACGGGTTAGTAAGTGAGTGGGTGAATGGGCTTGATAGTTTACAGAATGCGTTGAGTGATCCTGAAGTCATTGAAGAATAACTTGTTTCGGGGTTTCGTCGACCATCCTCGTTTTACGTTAATTGTCGATATAACTATCGACACTCACTTATATTGTTGTTCAAGAAGAGCTAACCATGACTAGCGTCGGTATCGACGGATTAGAAATTTGGACGGGGAAACTAACACTTGACCTCGTCGAAACGTTCGCCCCGGCGAATGGCGAAGACCCCGGAAAATACACCAAGGGACTCGGGTTATTCGAAATATCACTCCCGGATACCCACGAGGATATCGTGACAATGGGCGCCAATGCAGCTTATCGATTGCTGACCCGGAGAGGCATTACACCGGATGAAATCGGTCGGATCGATGTGGCAACTGAAAGCGCATTCGACAATTCAAAACCAGTGTCGACATATATCGCGGGGTGTCTTGAGCAAGTATTAGACGGGGATTTCCACCACGCGAACAAAGGCGAACGGAAGTTCGCGTGTGTCTCTGGGACCCAAAGTATTAACGACGCGTATAACTGGATAAAAGCCGGCCGGCATCGGGGGCGGAAAGCACTCGTGATCGCCACTGACACCGCATTATACGCTCGGGGTGATCCAGGTGAAGCGACCCAGGGAGCTGGCGCTATTGCGTTGCTAATCGATGAAAATCCGAATCTCGTAGAACTCAGTAACGCACAGGGCTACGGGAGTGCAGACGAGACGGATTTCCTCAAACCAAATCAGCAATTCCCGAGCGTTGACGGCAAACGATCCATTCAGGTGTATTTGGCGCGGATGCGAGAGGCGCTCGTGGACTTCGAAGAAGTCGCCGGGCCAATTGACATCACAGATTACCGGTTCTTCCCATTTCACACACCGTTTCCCGGAATGGTTCGGAAAGCAGCATTGCTCGGGTATCGGAACATGATTCGGGATACCTCAATCGAAGATGAGCTAGCCGAATCAATCGGTCGGCAACCGCGAGAAGAAGAATACGAAGCGTATCCAGAATATGAAGACGCCATCCAGGACTATATGGATAAATTAGCTGAAACACCGGCGTATAACGAGTGGTACGAATCAGCGATTGATCCGACGATGCGAATGTCGCGACAGGTGGGGAATTGGTACACCGGTTCAGTTCACATTGCGCGAGCAAGCGCCTTGTTACATGGGTATGAAAACGATTTGTCGTTGACGGGGGAGAAAATGCTTGTCGGGTCGTACGGGAGCGGTGCGCAAGCTGAGGTGCATGCAGAAACGATTACTGATGGCTGGAAAGAAGAGATCGCCCCGATGGATTTCGATTCGCGGTTAGCGGATCGATATCAATTATCATTTGATGAGTACGAAGTAGTGCATGATACACATAATTATGAAAAGGAACAGTTCGGGCAGGAGTTTACGTCTCCCCGGGATGAATTCGTGTTGACAGGGTGGGGAGAGATGGATGAACGGACGTATTCGTATGTGGCATGATGAGTACACAGTTGGTATGGTGATTCTGGCGTTGGCTTAGGGTTTCGTGTTTCAGGAAAAAGAGTACTAATTTCGTTGTTGCGAGTTGGTTCTCCAATTGGTGATCATCTAGGGGAGATCTCGGAGAGTGGTCAGGAGTGATTCGAGTGGGGTCGAGGTTATACCGAGTGAGAAGCCATCCATGGCGGCGAGTTTTGGTGCGTAGGACCAGAGTTCGCCTTCGGATAAGCCATGGAGGATCACCGCATGTGGAGTAGGTGTGACAACACGCATGGCAACGAGGGGGGACTCACCACGAGAGACATTGGTGAAAATCAAGGCACGGTTGGTGCTTTGTCCGTACAGCCGATAGAATTCGTCACTGGATAATCGAGTGATCGCTTCAATGCTGTCAATGATTGTGTGACCGGCTATTGTGTTTGGGCCACCGACAAGTTCCGTTCCGTTTATTTGATCATAGAACGATTCGAGTGGGAGGGCTGTGGAGTATTCGCGAAGGTCAAGGACGATGTCGTTTTCAAATCCAGCAGAGATGATTCTGGCGTATTGGCGAATTCGGTGCCCGCCGCGGTCGGTGTCGATGGACAGGAGTGCTTCAACGATCCGGCGGATTACCCCAATACCGGGACTTGGACGCCGGCCACTTTCGTAATCAGAGATAACTGATGAAGAAACATCAAGTTCTGTAGCGAGATCTGTTTGGGTTATATCAAAATCCGTCCGCCATTTTCGGATGGTTGCGCCCGGATCACCTGAAAGCGTGATTTCTCCAGCAATTCGTTCTGCGAGAATTGATTCTGGATCCGGTTCGGGCATATGGGGGGTCTCGCCGACTGTTAAAAAAAGATACCGAAACTGTAGTTCGACAATTATCGAATTGCGTTGAATAGCGCGTCGTGGGCAAGCAGCAGTTGGTGGGGGATTACTGGATATCAACATCGTCTGGTGTACCGACGTCTTCGATGGTGACTGTGTGATGACCAGGCATAACGGCGGTATTATCAAAAATTACTTCGTCATCAGCAGTAATTTCAATCTCGATATTTGCCCATTCATCTCGGAGATTTGTCAGACTGATTGTGACCATATTTCGTGTTTCGGGGGGAGTGAAAAGAACATGCTGATACCAAAAAGTAATTCCAGTCACAGAAGGAACAACCGGCTGGATCTGTTTCCGGAGCCGGGAGCCGATCAAGGTCCTCGAGAAACATTGGGGTTAATGAATCAGTGTCCTCCGCAATCACTAAACGCGCTTCTTGCCAAACCATACTAATGGCCGATTGGACGGAAAAGTATCGTCCGACAACTCTCACTGAAGTCCGAGGAAATGACTCTGCCAGAGATGAATTCCAGGAGTGGGCAGAAACATGGGAGGACCATAAAGAGGCCGTGATTTTACATGGGAGTCCTGGCGTCGGGAAGACATCTGCAGCGCACGCACTCGCGAAAGATTTCGAGTGGGAAGTTATCGAATTGAACGCGAGTGATGATCGAACGGCGGACGCGATTGATCGGGTAGCGGGTGAAGCGGCGAAAAGCGGGACGTTGATGGCCGGGAGTGCCGGGAGGAAACTCATAGTTATCGATGAGGCTGATAATTTGCATGGGAATGTCGACCGGGGCGGAACGCGCGCCATCACTCGCCTGGTGAAAAGCGCGAATCAACCGGTCGTGTTAATCGCGAACGAGTTCTATGACATGAGTCAGGGACTGCGGAATACTGCCCGATCAATCGAGTTTCGAGATATTTCGAAACGATCGATTCTCCCAGTTCTCCGGGATATTTGTCGACGGGAATCAGTTGAGTTCGACGAGGAAGCGCTAGAGATGCTTGCAGAAAAGAACGCAGGTGATTTGCGGGGAGCGATTAATGATTTGCAGGCCATTGTGGAATCTAATGGGGTTATTTCGACGGGTGATGTGACTACTGGTTCGCGAGATCGGTCGACGGGGATTTTCGAATTCCTCGATACGGTTTTTAAAGAGGGATCCGCTCAGGAAGCACTGCAAACATCATATAGTGTCGATGAAACACCGGATGATCTGATTAATTGGATCGAGGATAATCTCCCGAAAGAGTATACCGGTGATGAATTGGCGACCGCATATGGGTTTCTGGCTGATGCAGATCAGTGGCTCGGGCGGGTGCGGGCGACGCAGAATTATTCTTTTTGGCGGTATGCCGCAGATACGATGGTTGCAGGGGTAGCCGCAAGTCGGTCAGGACATCATGGGGGCTGGACACGGTGGGGGCCCCCGAGTTACTGGTCGAAACTAGGTCGGTCAAGCGGAACTCGTTCGACCCGGGATTACATCGCGCGTGAGATAGCAGCGTCGAGTGGAGTGAGTATGAGTACGGCGCGGCGAGATATCATGCCGTTTTTATCGGTGATGACGCATCATTGTACGAATCGGGAATTGACGGTTGCCATGACTGCGGCATACGACCTTGATGCGTCTCATGTCTCGTTCATTACGGGAAGTGGGAAAAACACGAATAAAGTCTCGGAAATCGTAGCAGAGGGGAATCGGTTGCGGGGGAATGACGGTTCGGATGAACCCACTGTAATTGATGAAGAAGTTGGGTCTGAGGAGGAACCTGATGAGTCGGCGGATCAAGCGGATGAAGATGGGGAAGAAGAGACTGAGGAGCAAGCGAGTTTCACTGATTTTGTGTAGCGATTCTTGCCGGACAGTAGTGTTTTTTATATCCTTACCGTGTGTGGCATAGCTATGAGCCTTGATGAGGATGCACTAGATTATCACCGGGTAGATCCTCCCGGGAAAATCGAGATTGCAACAACGAAGCCAACGAACACACAACGGGATTTGAGTCTTGCGTACACCCCTGGTGTTGCTGAACCGTGTCGGAGAATTGCGGAAGACCCGTCGGATGCGTATTCGTATACGGCAAAAGGGAATCTCGTCGGTGTGATTTCAAATGGGAGTGCAGTTCTCGGGTTAGGGAATATTGGTGCGCAAGCGTCGAAACCAGTAATGGAGGGGAAAGGAGTGTTGTTCAAACGGTTTGCTGATATCGATGTGTTCGATATTGAACTTGATCTCGACGATCCGCAATCGATAATTGAATCGGTGGACGCGATGGAACCGACGTTTGGGGGGATAAACCTGGAAGATATCAAGGCACCCGAGTGTTTCGTTATTGAGGAAGAGTTGCGGGACAGAATGAACATCCCGGTGTTTCACGATGACCAACACGGGACCGCTATTATTAGCGGAGCTGCGTTATTGAACGCGGTAGAAGTCGCAGAAAAATCCCTTGAGGACGTAAAAGTCGTGTTCTCTGGGGCTGGAGCGAGTGCACTTGCGTCTGCTCGGTTTTATGTGTCACTTGGTGTGAAAAAGGACAACATCACGATGTGTGATTCGTCAGGGATCATCACGCAATCCAGAGCCGATAATGATGATGTCAACAAGTACAAGAAGGAATTCGCAGTTGACGTACCGGAAGGTGGCCTCGAGCAAGCGATAGAAGGCGCTGATGTGTTTGTGGGGTTATCTGTTCCGGGGGTTTTGGATCAAGAGATGGTCCGATCAATGGCTGATACGCCGATTATTTTCGCAATGGCGAATCCGGATCCGGAAATCAATTATTTTGAGGCGAAAGAAGCCAGGGACGACGAAGTTATTATGGCGACCGGTCGGTCCGATTTCCCGAATCAAGTCAATAACGTGCTCGGATTCCCGTTTATTTTCCGGGGCGCGCTCGATGTCCGGGCGACTGAGATTAACGAGGAAATGAAAGTAGCGTGTGCGAGAGCACTAGCTGATTTGGCAAAAGAAGACGTGCCAGATGAGGTCGTGAAAGCCTATGGTGATCAGCCATTACAGTTTGGGCCTGAGTACATCATTCCGAAACCAGTCGATCCACGGGTGTTATTTGAGGTGGCGCCTGCAGTGGCGAAAGCCGCGATAGATAGTGGGGCCGCGAGAGAAGGAATCGATATTGCGGCGTATACTGAGAAGTTAGAGGCTCGACTCGGGAAGTCTCGAGAAATGATGCGGATTATTTTGAATAAAGCGAAGAGCGAGTCA
>CAZITY010000055.1:11864-12531 GCA_964542445.1 uncultured Halobacteriales archaeon
GCGCTTGCTGAAGGGGATGATGAGAAAATGATTCGGGCGGCCTATCAGATGGAAGAAGAAACCATTGGTACTCCCGTGTTAATAGGGGATCGTGAGACCATTGCGGGGACGATCACGGGGCTAGGGCTCGATTTTAGTCCCGATATTGTTGATCCGAGCGAGGGTGAATACGATGAATACGCTGAGGAGTTATACCAGCGGCGGAAACGGCATGGGATTACGAAAAGTGAGGCTGCAGAGTTAATCAGGATCGATTCAAATTACCTCGGGAGCATCATGGTCGATGTCGGTGATGCGGATGGATTGCTAACAGGATTAACTCATCATTATCCGTCGGCATTGCGTCCGCCGCTTGAAGTTATTGGGACCGCGCCAACGGCTGAGTATGCCGCTGGTGTGTACTTAATGACGTTTAAGAATCGAGTGGTGTTTTGTGCCGATACGACAGTGAATCTCTCGCCTGACGCTGAAGTCCTCGGTGAAATCGCGCGACATACCGCAGAGTTAGCTCGCCGGTTCAATGTGGATCCCCGTGTGGCGTTCCTCTCGTACTCGAATTTCGGTAGTGTTGATAACGAGGGCACGAGAAAACCACGGGACGCCGCTGCATTATTGCGGGATGATCCGTCGATTGATTTTCCCGTTGATGGGGAAATGCAAGCCGACA
>CAZITY010000056.1:0-12375 GCA_964542445.1 uncultured Halobacteriales archaeon
ATTGGGTCTAGCCCAAAATAAAAAAACAGTATTTACCCGTAAAACCAGGGCTCTAATCTCCGACAGGACGTAACGATATCCCGGAGTTAGTGGTAGTGATTTCTGTCGTTCGCGCTACTTCGGTATCGGTGTTAGCTGCTGAGTACCGCCATAAATTGATTGGTGTCCGTAATCTCATCGAATCCAGCGATCATGGACTCGAGCTTCGCGGCGTCCTCTTCAGTAAGTGCGCGTGTGACACAATCAGTGAATTTTTCGGCCCAGACGTCTCGCGGGGCTGGGTTGTCCCAAATGCCGAGTGGCCGCTCAACGGTCTCAGAATACGTAGTTCTATCTGTTGTTTCTACGCTGACACTCGCGCGCGTTTCGGCGAAATCCATGTGGGTGATGTCGGGATTCAACTCAATGTTGATAGTAGGGAGTAATGTCTGCATGTCGTCGGCATAGCGTCGTTCGTCGCGAAACGAATCAATGTCGACGGTTCCATCGAGAAGTGCTGCTGCAACAGTATATCTGATACTGAATTTCCCGGCGAGACCGGAGTCGTATCGATCGAGTGTGTCTTGGAGGGCTGATTCACAATCGGCACCGACCTCAACTGTTACTGTTTCAATCGTGTCTGGATCGATCTGATTGCTGGTACGAACATTGATTGCGGCGTCGATGCTCCAGTGGGTTGGGTATTGTGCAGGATGTTTTTTCAACGATAATCCTGGATCTACCATTCGGTACGGGTCACCGAAATTTTCCGTGAGGATTCTAGTTTCCATTCGATTACCGTGAACGACTTGGCTGTAACCTTCTCTGGCGTCGAAGATCGAGTCGGATGCGGTCCAACCCATTTCAGCGAGGAGTGCGGATTCTAGCCCGAGGCGAGCGGCATTTCCCGGGTGGGTTGCCTTTGTCATCGATCCGGTGTTTGCGCCAAGTCCGCTTGATCTTGAGCCGGCTATTCCGAATGCAATCCGTGTTTGTTGCACGTCAAGGTTGAGTAAGTGGGCGGCAACGGCCGCGGATCCGAAGGGTCCAAGTCGGCCGGGTGAGTGAAAGTTATGCGCGATTTCGAATTGGTCGTCGTCTGTTTCGAAGGCGCGTTCAGCGAGATTAATTCGGGCCATTACTTCGAATCCCAGCGCGATGGCAGTAATGATGTCTTTGCCGGTAAGTTCGGTGTATTCTGCAAGTGCCAGTGCGGTTGGGAGGGTTGGTGATGTGGGATGCATTGGGGGGTACCACATCAGTTCGTAGTCCATCGAGTGACAGAACGTCCCATTCGCAAAGGCAGCTTGGAGCAATTGTGTCGTCAGGCTGTGGCCGGCAACGGTGGCTTGCTCACTATCGGTCGTTCGTTCTAGGTAGGTGGCGAGCAATTTACCGAGAGGTTCTTGGGATCCAGCCAGTATATTTGCGCTCCCGTCGTATATGACTTGATTTTTGACCACATCAATGACGTCATTGGGTAGCTCCGCGAAGGTTGTGGAGACGACGTATTCGGCCAGTTCTTTCGTTGGATTCATGGCGAGGCTCCCACTAGTTTTATGAGAGTAGTAATAACGAGTGATGCGTGAAATCGGTCCGGGTTCAGACGGGGCATTATAGGACAGTTAAATTGATTCTACTTAGGTGTTGTCAGCGATTCGTATTCTCACGGTCGGGTCGTTTTGGGGCAATGGAAACCTCGTTATGTTGGTTTACTCCGATTGTTCTAGCGCAGATTTGGGTCCTGATGCTGCGTCGGTCGTATAGTTAAGAAATATGCCAATGGTGTCTGAAGAAGGGTATATGGCGATCCAGAAAAAAGATCATTTTGAACTGGCAGCCACTGGGGATGCAATGATTTCTCGTGAACTCCAACCGTATAAAGGAGTCACTGAGCGGTTCGATAAGTTGTACACGTTGCTGGATGAACCGGATGCGACGATGACGAATCTTGAAGTGCTTATTCATGAATATCAAGAGGGAGTATACCCGACACGGAGCCCGGGAACATACATGGGCGCCCCACCGAAAGTCCTCGATGAACTGACCGCGCTCGGAATTAACTTGTTCACGGCGGCGACGAATCATTCGTTCGATTGGGGTCATGGGGGGATTCTTTCGACATTAGATGCGCTAAACGCACGTGGATTGACGCATGCGGGCTTGGGTCGGAATTTGTTCGAAGCGAGACGACCGGCGTTTAGGGATACCCAGGGTGGGCGTGTTGCGTTACTCAGTACGTGTACGAAGGTACCAACGGGCGGGGCAGCTAAACCTCAATCAGAGGCGCTGCAAGGCGCACCTGGTATTAACCCGCTCAGGGTCACACAGGTGCATCAACTCACGGCGGATCAAATGCATGAGTTAGAGGCAATCAGCGAGGCGCTCAATATTGAAGATATCAAGCAGAAATGGAAGGAACGAGGTATGTATGGGACACGGGATTGGTTAAATGAAGAATACTTCCATTTCAAGGGCATGAAATTCCGTGAAGTCGATGACCCCGACGACGTAGGGATTTATTATGACGTGAATGAAGATGACGAGGCAGCGGTTATTGAATGGATTGAGGAAGCTAATCGCATGGCTGACTGGGTGGTTATGGGAATTCATTCGCACGCCGGCCCATTGGGGTATAGTAATACCCAGTCCACGCCAGCGTTTTTACAGCGATTTGCGAAACAGTGTATCGATGCCGGTGCGGACACGTTTATTTGTACGGGTCCACACAAGTTACGTGGGATTGAGATCTATGATGATTCTCCGATTTTTTATTCACTCGGGAATTTCGTCGATCAGCGGGAGAGTTTCAAACGGTTCCCACCCGAAATATACCATCGACACGATATTTATGATTATACGAAACCGTCGAAAGTATTCGATGGCCGATGGACCGACGCCGATGGCAACAAACGCGGAGATTTGATCGATCCAAAGTGGTGGGAGACCGTCATTCCGGTCTGCTCGTTCGATGATACAGGTCTCACTAAACTTGTGTTATATCCCGTTTCACTTCAGCAGAAAATCGGCCGGCCGCACCGAGGAACTCCAGTGTTCGCAACTGATGAGCATGCTACCACGATACTCGATGATATGGCGGATTTATCAGATGAATTCGGAACGTCAATTTCTATTGACGGTGAGGTCGCCCGGGTAAACATCTAACCTTCCATCGCCCTATCCAAACCAAACCGTCCCTAAATACCCTAAGCGAAAAATAACGATTACGTGCCGAAGCTAGCGTCTAATTATCAGCGGGGTTATCGAACTCTTGTACCGTTCCTGTTCGCTGATAGACTTTGTTCGAAAACAACACCGCGATCGGAACAGCAGACAATAACACCAATCCGGCGAGTATCGCAAACGCGTGTCGAAGACCGAACACATCACCGATATACCCGATTACGGCTGGTGATGCTGCAGAAAACATCAAGGCACCTGTCCATAGGTACCCGAATGTCCGGCCTTCTCGATCAGCGGGTGCAATGTCAGTGACGATCGCATCTCGAGCAGGGTTGAGTCCCCAGAGTGTCGCACCAAGTAAGAGTAACACCGCAAATAACACGAATGGACTTACTGAAGTTATGGCTAATACCAGTAACATCATGGAACCAGCTGTCAGGAATCCGATGAGGACCTTTCGATGATCGTATCGATCGACTAATTCCCCGGTACCTAATTGAACGAATCCTGCAGTTAGCAATAATGCTGAATAATAAAAACTCGCAGTTGAAGCCGGTGTAATATCAAAATTCGCTATAGTGAACGAAAAACCATATTGACTTGTAATGAATTCTGGGAGGAAAATATTCGCTCCAGAAGTTGCCACTAGTTGTAGCACAAACGCTACAAACACGGTGAGCATCGGGTAGATATACACGCGACGGTCAGAATCCCAAAAACTAGTCGTATCGTCCCCTGTCTCTTGTTGAGTTGTTATGTTTGTAGGTGGGCGCGTTTCGAACGATCCGAGGACGAAAAACAAGTAAATGGCGTAAATAATCCCAATGACACCGAACCCAATGACGATCAATTGCCACCCCATTAAGAGGAGAGTTATTCCGACGACGGCCGGGGCAATGCCATCACCAAATGCGCGGGCTGACCCCCACATCCCGAGGACTTTTCCTTTTGCTTCTTCCCGGACGTTTCGGCTGATTAATGGATAGCCGGTTGGGTGCAGGGTACTCGAACCAATTCCAGCGGTAATCATCGCCAGTAACATTCCAACAAATTGTGCGGTTATTGATGTTCCAAACACTGTGAATTCTATGGCTAGACTAGGGAAGTATGGGAGTACCGCAAAACAAACAAAACTCACTCCCATGATCCCAATGCCTAGCGGAAGTATCAATCGGCGATCATACTTATCCGAGAGGTGCCCGATGGGGGCTTGCCCGAGGGCTGACCCAAACGATCGCGCCCCAAGTAGCAATCCTAATTTCCATAGTGGAAAGCCAAAGACAATCACCCAAATCGGGACAAGAGGAGGGAACACGCGTTTGAGAAAGTGATCCATCCCGTGCGCTCCGCTGATCATTAAGGCGAATTTTCGTTCATCCACCGACATGCCTAGATCCATACTAGTTCCTCTTCTTTTCGGCGGTCAACGGGTGAATGAGTGATCAGTCATACTCATTAAAGATTGCGTATCGTAATCGAAGTAAGCGACCTATGCTGTGACGATTATCTGGTAGAGACCGAAGTAGCCTTTGATACAACCACGTATTGGTTGAGATAACCCGGTGTGAATTTAGCGTCACTTGCACAATCTCGTTTTACTTTTACAGTGCACTAGGCAGGTATTCTTGAAAGCTGGAGAAAAATCATCCGCTAATGCCTGTTACGCCCAGGTCGACTTCCCACAACCCACCGCGAGAATTACCCGCGTTCCTCGAACAATCCGAAGAGGAATATCCGGAAGCAACTGCAGAAAAAATCCTTGCGTATAACGGCCCCATACAACAACTTATTGGGATAACTAATGATGGCAACCGGGTGTATTATTTCAAATTCGAATCGAACGCTATCATTTGCCTGAAACTCGAACACCAATGCTTCCCAGAAGAGGGTCTCGTAACGGGGAAAGTCACTAAGCCTTCGGAACTCAAAACCTGGGTCCATAAATACGGATCGTATCTGGGATGGATTCATCCACGATATCGATAATTACTGATCCGCACCACCCCCGCAATTTGGACATCATGCCGTCACTCGATGCCGTCTGCATCAGAGAACGATTCAGCGCTGAATTCGACATCAATAACCGATAACTCAACTTGTTTGTTATCGCGTGTAAACGCCCCAACGGACTCTTGATTCCACGGTGGAACTGCAATAATCATAATTTGATGAAAATCATCGGTCACTGAAATCCCCAAATAATGATCTGGGTGGCTAATGAACCGACCGTCAGTTCGGACAGTTGGCGTCCCAAGATCCACTCCGAAAACAGAACTGACGGATGCCGCACTGTCAGGCAAATAAAAATCAGTAAAAACCACGGCTTCGTCCGGAACCTCACTCACGTCTAATTCGCTCACTGGCGTCGCAATTAACGGAACTGACAACGACGTATCTTCATTCATCGCAGCAAGCGATAACAATCCATCCAACAACCCGCTCGAAATAAATATCATCAAACTAGATATCAGTAATTGTTACTCCACTCTTATCGGTAGTGCACGGTTACAGCTTTTGGTAGGGATAGTGTTCAACTGCGTTTGCCCCAAATATAATAGGCTAGATAGGCGAATCCCACAAGCACTGCACCTATTACCCCGATTTTCACGAGAAAAATCAGCATCCCAATGACGATCTGCACCACTATTAGAATAGCAAGTAATGCGATGACACCCGCAGCAACCAATAAGACCGATCTAGAATTCATTGGGCTCACTAAAAACAAAGAACGGTTCCACTGGACTCTCACTTAACACTTGGTTCAGGGTTAACTGGTAACAGCACCGGGTAGTAATTCAGAAATGTATTCTTCTTCCCACTCACGTCGAGATTCTATTTCACGCATCCCTCGTCGTGTAACCGTATAGGAATTAGTCCTGTCATCAATCCGGCCTTTTTCAATAAGTCCTTTTTCCACTAACGCATCAAGATTCGGGTACAACCGACCGTGATTAATCTCGGTTTCGTAATACGACTCAAGTTCCTCTTTTACTTTGAGTCCATGTGGATTATCCGAACCAGCGATCACATACAATAAATCACGCTGGAAACCTGTCAGATCGTGCATTATCCTAGATATTGATACTTCCCACGTGTAATTAAGTTTGTCGCACACAAACAAATAACAATACTCGGCGATCGAATTTGCTGTCTCCCAGCAGCTTCATTGCGCCAAATAACAAAGCACAAACACATCGCTCAACGATCCGGGATTGGACCTTTCACGACGTATGGACGCTCATCTCAAAGCAGGAATCGCGATCTACAATAGCGGTGAATTTCACGCAGCCCATGACGCCTGGGAAGACCACTGGCTTCACCTTGAAAAAGACACGCCAGATGAAAGATTCCTCCATGGACTAATCCAATTCACCGCTGCAATCTATCACGGCACTACTGGTAACTGGACGGGGCTTCACGGTCTTGCCAGTAACGCGTCTGACTATATAGCGCCTCTTCCGAACACGTATCGTCACGTATCCCTCGAACCAATCCGCGCGTATCTCACACACCTCGCTATCGACCCAGAACATATCGAACGCCAGTCTCCTCCAAAAATCAGCTACGATGGTAGCATTCTCGACGTTAATGACCTGTCTATTGATGAGCAATTCATTGTTGCCTCCGTCTTGGCAGAAGAGTATGCTGCATTTGACCCAGAAATAATTGAACACGCGATTGACAATGCCAACCAAGCAATCGAGTCTAACCGATCCTCAACGTACATTGAATTAGTTACTGATTTTGCGTCGAACTCCTCTCACCGTCAGTTAATTTATGACCGGTTGGCTGCGATGGTAACCCGACAACAGCAACGAAACGAAGACGTCAGTGGACTTTTTGAGGAATAAATCAGTGGTTCGCAGAGTTATCCACTGGTTCATAACCGAGAATTTCTCGCGCCGGTTCTAATGAATAATACCGCCGATCGTTATTACTAATCCCATATACAATCGCAAACCCATACTCGGCCTGCAAACACCGATCAAACAGATGCGCGCAATCTCGATAGGATAACCACATCGATTGGCCCCGTTCATAATCTGCCGGGGGGTGTTGCTTTGTTACATTTCCTATCCGAACGCACACGACTCGTATCCCATATTCATCGTGAAAATATCGTCCGAGTAATTCCCCAGTCGCCTTCGATACCCCATATAAATTCCCCGGTCGTGGAAGCTCTGTACCATCCAATAGTACACCGCTTTCCTCTCGGTAGATCTCGGGTTTCCGATCCGTCTCAAAATGCCCGACCACATGATTCGAGGACGCAAACGCAATCCGTTCAACTCCCGCCTCAACAGCCTTTTCAAACACGTTGTACGTTCCGTCGATATTGTTCGACAGAACACTATTCCACGGCGCAGTCGAACGGGGATCTCCAGCGAGATGAATAACGGCGGACACACCTTCCATGGCTTCTGCAACCGTATCGGAATCAGTGACATCGCCAATAACTGTTTCATGGGGCACATCGTCTGGTGGTGGATTCCGATCCAACAACCGCCAGTTATAGTTACCGCCCAATCGTTCCAAGATGGCCGTGCCTACCTGTCCGAATGCCCCCGTCAAGAGAACCGGCTCGTCCATCGAATAGGGTTCTGTCTAGCGAGAGTAAGTAAGATACGATTCATAATAGGGAAATGACCAACGTTGGAAAGCAGATGAACAAGGTATACCGCCGATTGGATTTACGAACCGTGGTACCTTCCTCTTTTGAAGCTAAATGCTCCTTACATGCAAATCACTGATGAACACACAGCGTGTTTTGAAGCTGGCATCAAATTCGGCGCCCTTTACCACCAATTCGCGGGAACACCCGTTAGCCCCCACAGTGCAACTGCACTCTCCCGGGCTATCGAATCTTCGATAGAAAATCAACCATACTGCACTGAGGTAACGGTAGAGATGGATAGCACTGCAATTGCGTCTGACGCCATTAACGGGTATGCGGAACTAACTGGACGGTATCTTGACGTGGAAGTAAATGTGGAGTACGATGACGTGGCAGTGACTGCCGCCATGACGCGTGACGAAGACGACTACCCCCGAATGGAATTAACGACAATTGAACCACCGGAAGACAACTAAAACCTATGTCAGAGGCACACAATGAGACGGCTTCCACACGGTACGCCGAGCTAATTTTCGTCTGTGATATCTACAAAACAAAGTATATGCATGTCCATCGGCGATTCGATAATCAGAGCAATGCCGATTCACTGCCGAACTTGTGCCACCACTGGTACTCAAAGCAGTCATAAGGATGACCCAGTTATCGAATGTCAATCCTGTAGTACCATCCTCTTCCGCGACTTTTCACACACCATCCTCGAACCAAACCAAGTGTAGTCCTCAATTAATTTAGTCACGAAATCCCCTCGTTTAGTACATTATTTTCGAGCGGATTTCACTAAAGTTATTAACTGACTGCCGAATCACGAACGAGGATTGTCTTCGCAAAAGTCTATTGGCGACATGTCGCTTACCTGTTCATGGAAATAACCAGTAACGTCTTTCTCTGTCTGGTTCCACGTGATGAAATTTCTCAAACGTAATAAAACAAAGAACTAATCATCGATCACATCAAGGAATAAGTCGATCAAAAAAGACTGCCCTATCCGTTATCCAACTCCTTGAAACGTTAGTTGGCCTTGCGTTCTTGTCTCGCTTCAAGGATTCAAACCCAGCCAAAACAGAATCCTCTAGCCAAAGCAGATCGACACCGATAGCCGACGAAGTTTTGGCTCATAAAGCCTCATGGAATCTATGACCGGTACCGTCTCCTGGCTTCCATTTGTGGTAATCGGAGCGGGAGTTGTCTCAGCAGCGTTCATCCGGTATCTCTGGCCCTACCGGTCCAGTCCAGGGGGGCTGGTTCTTTATAGGGACTATTTCTGTCGAAACACTCTGGATCCTCTCCTATGGAATGGCACTGTTCGTATTCGACCCGTCGATCCGGCCATGGTTCGAGATCCCTATCTGGATCGGCATCAATTTCATCGGTGTCTTCTTTCTCGCATTCGCACTCGAGTACACTGGTCGCGGGGGACTTGTCCGTTCGCAATGGATGGCCGCAATCGTGCTGCTACAGGTGGTCCACACGTTCATCGTTATCACAAACCCCCTCCACGGAATCGCCTGGACAGGATATGAAATTACCCCGATGCTTGGGGCTGCCACAGTTACTTATTCTCATTCGCTTTGGTTGTCGGTCAACTTCACCGGCATCTACCTAATGGTCGCCGGAGGAGCATTCTTATTATTCGATGCGTTCTTCAGTTACGGCCAGCTCTACAGAATTCAAGCTGCAGCAATCGCTCTCTCCCCAGTGCTTCCCGGACTGGCGTTCCTGGTATGGCTGCTAGGGATTGGTATCACTCCACCCCTCAATCTCACACCACTCACATTCCCAATTCATCTTGGGTTCATCTTTTTTGCTTTTTTCCGACGGAATATGTTCGAGGTCACTCCAGCTGCACGACGGGTATCCGAGCGAACGGCTATTGATGTCGAATTCAGCGCTGAATCGTCGTCGATGACAGCGACCGCGTTATTAACCTCAATAACGAAGCGCGTAAAATCCTCGGAGTCAAAAATGATTCAATTCTCGGAAAGGACCTGCCGGGGCTGCTTTCCGGGGTTGACCCATATAATGATACTGAAACGCTGTCCATATCGGTCAATGGTAGCCCGCAGGAGTAAGCAATTACCATCGGTGAACTTCGTGACTCGGCCGGTCGCGAAGTTGGACACACCATCGTTCTCCAAGACATCACGGCCGAAATTCAACGCTAACAGCGACTTGGTGTCCTTAATCGAGTGCTCCGGCACAACCTCCGGAACGATCTCAATGTAGTCCAGGGCTATATTAATGAAGTTCATGACGCACTCAACGACGACAAGCAACGTGGATACCTTGATAAAGCGGCTAGGAAAACAAGCGATGTCATCGCCCTCGGTGAGAAAGCCCGACGGATTGAAGAAGCACTCTCAACAGACCAAGAGGGAAGTGTCCAGGTCCAAGCCTTATTAACCGAGATCGCGGCTGACTTAGAAGGGGCGTACCCTACGGGGAACGTAACTCTGGATATCCCAACTGAACTTGAACTCCACGGCTCAGCAAAACTCATTGAGGCGGTCTTCTATAACCTCATGGAGAACGGCCTCGAACACGATCCCGACGACAATCCTCATGTTCAAGTAGAATGCCGTGAGGGAAACGGGGAAATGACTCGATTTGTGATCCGAGACGAGGGCCAAGGGATCCCAAACCATGAACTCGAGGCCATCGAATCCGACGAGGAATCTCCGCTGGAACACGGAAGCGGTCTCGGGCTCTGGATCGCCAAGTGGGGAACACGAACGCTGGGCGGCGAACTATCATTCGAGACAACGACTACCGGAACAGCAGTTTTTCTGGACCTTCCCGTCGAAGAAATATCTACAGCTAGTGACTGACAGGAAACGGTCGCCCTTACCAATAGTTATGGAAATCCCTGATTAGTATTACTCAATGTTGACCATCGAATATGGGAAAAATTCTTTACGCGTACGGTTGTCAGAATTTTAATAGGTGTTGGTACGATCAGATTGGTGCTATTGGGCGTTTTTGCTGGTTACTTGTCATTGTTTTATGATTAAGTATCGATTTATCGATGTGTTTTCGGCGGCGCGATTCCATCGCTTCTCGTTGTATCGGTAAATCGTAATGTTGCTCTATCACGCGAGTACTCGTCCCCATCCGCTCCGCCACCACTTCCGCCGGCACGCCCCAGTTGAGATGCCACGTGATACTCCCGGTTCGGACATGGTGCGGCGATCGCGACGACGGGAACTGCCCAGCATACGAATGCTGGAGATATTCACACGTGTCTAGTCCTTGCCATGGGGGCACGGTGAGTGGTGACACGGCACCGTTGCAAGATACATCCATTCCCTGATTGGGCTCGCCAACGCGCGACCCGTGTAACTCGAAAACAACGGTTCTCGTCCAAACTCATTAATTTCTCTATCCGATCCTCAGCCATTTTGTCCTAGATGACCTCAGTGAGTTCGGGTGAGAACGCGATAACCCACTCAGTAGCGCTGCCATTCTTCAATGGCGTATCAGTATCTAGTCGATGTCTGATCCTTAGACTGGCGTCCTCAAGGTCGATATCACGCAGGTCAAGGCCGTGAAGGGCCCCGAGGCTGAAGGCAATCCGTTGACGAGTATCTTTCGCGGCCTCCAGTAGCAGCTCGATTTCAGCAGCCGTCAGGACAACTGCTTTGCCTTTGTTGTTGTGATCCAGGAGATGCATCCGGTTTGCTGGGATGTCGGAAGATTACTAGTTAAAGATACGGAGTATTGCAGTCAAGTTGATCGCGATTAGGTGTGATTGGTTCCGACTCTCCAGTGAAGTCGGAACTTGATCTGATATCAAACGTTTGTAACAATCGACAGTTGCTCCGCGGTAAATACGGGGCGCGCATACATCAATTCTGCTAAATTACTTGGGGATGAAAAATTCTGATTTGAGTCGGTTTTTTACCTGTGGTGGAAGCGGGTGACGGATAATGCAGACATGATATTCCTGTTCTGCGGCGACATTACTGCCGACACTTGAGACAGGGGTTACGATTCGACCAGCGTTGTCACTGCCGATAAACACCATCGAGACGTTTTCCTCCCGAGCTTTCTTTCGGATTCGGTTGCTGATGGTGCCTGTCGAGGCGGATGAATCTACACGTTCGAATTGAAACTGTGCGTGAGGGACAAGATCGGTAACCTGTTCGTGTAACTGTTCAACGATACGGCGAGTCGAGAACTCCTCTTTTGCCCGAATCCAATTTCTCTCCCGTGCGTATCGCGCGCTCTCGAGGATAATACTCACGGCAATGACATCTATAGTTTCTTCGGGCAGTAGGGTTCGAATGAGATCCCGTGGTGCCTCCTCCAGAGCAATCGAAATCAGTTTAGCTTTCACGAGGGCAGCTTCTGATAAGGCGGTTCCATCAAACGGCACCAAGAATTTAGTACTCATGCGTACCGACACTCATCCACCACATTTATTTCAAATGAAAGAGGCTGCACTGCTGAATGAAACCTCTCTATTCAGCAGGTAAATTCGAATATAATCACAACTTTACACTATCTTCGAATCTTCCGACTCTCCACGGAAGTCGGAACCCGATCTGATAACGAACGTATGTTTTAATTGATATTTACTC
>CAZITY010000057.1:0-12195 GCA_964542445.1 uncultured Halobacteriales archaeon
ATGCGTTCTTGTAGTCTGTCAGTCCATAGCGCACCGTCACGGTGAATGTCGCGGTCATCAAGTTCATCGACAAGGCGTTGGGTTGTCCGTTTTGCGTCACCCACAATGCCGAGATTAACGCCGAGATACCGATTGATGGCGTCGGAATTCGAATCGACGTGAATAATCTTGGCGTCATCCCGGAATAACCGGTCGTTATCAGTTGTTTTTGGGTTCAAGCTGCAGCCAACCGCAAAGATACAATCGGCGTCGGTGAGATATTCGTTTGCTAGATTGCGACCCCAGGTACCGATGAATCCGATATTGTAGGGGTGGTCACTGAAGTATCCGCGGGTTTGGAGGGTGGTTGCTAGTAATCCACTGGTGCGTTCTGCAAGGGTGATGAGATCTTGTTTAGCGTCGGCGGCGACTGCACCTCGTCCAGCAAGAATGATCGGTGGGACGGTTGCGTCGCTGTCGAGGTAAAGATCAATAGCGTCAGATATCGCGGTGGCGTCTGGTTCAATGTCGGGTGGCTCTGGAGGGCGACTATCGAGAAGTCGTTCGTTGTTTTTTGTGGGGACATCTCCGTTCAGTATGTTATCAGGCAGTTGTAAGGCGATTGGGCCGTTGCCGTGGCGTGCCTGTCGAAAAACTTCTGCGAGTCGCGCGTGGAATGTGTTGGGGCTCTCGATTGTCTCGACGTTTTCGATCGTTGACCGGAGAAATAAATCCTGTTCGAATTCCTTGATATCGTACGATTCGGTAGTCGATGATGTTGGGACGAGAAGGACAACATTGGAGCCGCCTTTTCGAGCGGTAACAAGTGAAGTCCCGGTCTGGGCAACAGCTGGGCCGCGACCGACGACACCAACACTGATGTCGTTTGTCGCTCGGGCATATCCATCGGCCATGGCCATTGCGCCCTGTTCGTGCCGAGCGTGCGTTATGTTGATGGCGTCGGAATGGTTTTCTTCGATTTCCGACATGAGATTCATGGTGTCCTCGGCCATTAGCCCGAAAATATCGGTTATTCCTTCGTGTATGAGGAGTTCATATCCCTTCACAGCAATCACCGACGTTGAGTATGTTCATTTCGAGTGTGGGGTTTTCTTAGGAACACAAAGGATGTATCGATTAGTGCTGCTCCGAAGTAACCACTAAATATTATCCATTGGGCAGTGAATTAGAAAGGTATGCGTGCAGCTTTAATGCAGGAGTATGGAGAACCGCTTAGGATTACTGACGTTGAGAAACCAACTGCCGCCTCTCACGGTGTGGTGGTTGATGTGGAGGCGTGCGGCATTTGCCGGAGTGACTGGCATGGGTGGCAAGGTGATTATGGCAATCGAGATTTAAGCGGGCAGATTCTTGGGCATGAACCGGTTGGGTCGGTGATCGAAGTCGGTAATGAAGTTGAATCGGTTCGGGAGGGTGATCGGGTGACGGTTCCGTTTAATATTGCGGATGGTTCGTGCCATCGGTGCAGGCAGGGGCATACGCATAAGTGTGAGAACGGTCATTCTTTGGGGTTCCATGAATCGGTGCCAGGTGCGTTTGCGGAGGAAGTCCACGCGCCTTGGGCGGATGTAAATGCGATTCGGTTACCTGATGGGGTGTCGACGGTGGAAATGACGGGGTTGGGATGTCGGTTTATGACGTCGTTCCATGCGATTGCGCATCGGGCTGAGCTAGATGCCGGTGATTGGGTGTCGGTCCATGGTTGTGGTGGGATTGGGTTGTCTGCAGTAAATATCGCGAGTGCCTTGGGTGGGAATGTGATTGCGGTCGATTTGCATGATGAAAAGCTTGATATGGCAGAGGATCTCGGGGCGATCGAATCGGTGAACGCCGCGGATGTCAGTGATGTCCCAGGAGAGATCCATGATATTACGGATGGTGGGGCTGATGTTTCCGTCGATGCGCTTGGAATCAAGACGACGTGTCAGAATTCAGTTGATTCGCTTGGGGTGTTTGGTCAGCATATCCAAATCGGGTTAACCACGAAAGAAGAAGGTGGGTTTGTGTCGTTACCGACGGATAAAATCGTTCGGAATGAAATCGAGTTCATTGGGTCCCACGGGATGCAGCCGACGCGGTATAATGAGATTTTCCGGATGGTTGAAAAATCCCAAATTCACCCGGAACAAGTGGTGACGCAACACGTGTCGTTGGATGATATTAACGATCGATTGAGTGCGATGACGAATTATGAAACGCGGGGAATCGAAGTAATTACCGAATTTTAACCGATGGCATTTAGGCAATGATCTCGGTTCTCGGGTTTTGCTTTTGGTTGGAGATTGAGCAGTTTGGGCTTGGGTAACGGTAGGGATTGCGGCGACTCCTGTGGGTACCGATAGATACTCATACTCCCGTCGATTCGTCGGGTAACAACACGACTAGAATGGTATACGAGACAGATGGACCGGAGCGCTTATTCAGGGGGCATTCCGGCCGAATTTTTATTATTGTAACGCTGATTCTTGTTTCGCTGCAGTTGACTCAACGATTGTTACCACCGTTGTTACCGGAGATTATCGCTGATTTGGGGATCACGGCGTTCCTGGCTGGTGTGGCGTTGACGTTGCTTCGGATCGCGCGGGCGAGTATGGAGTATCCGAGCGGACGGTTCGCAGATGAATTGACTCGATCGACAGTCCTCCTCGTGTGTGTTGGGACTGTGATTGTGGGAGTGAGTATCCTCTCGATTTCTGCAACATATGGGGTGTTTATCGTCGGCGTTTTGGTATTTGGTGTTGGGTTCGGGTTGTTTAGTCCCGCGTCACGAGCGTTGTTGTCTGATGTGTTTCAAGAAAAGCGGGGTATTGCGTTCGGGTTTCATTTGATGGGAGGGGATCTAGCTGGAATTCTCGCGGCCGGAATAGCGATCGTAATTGTGTCAGTGGCGACGTGGCGTGCGGCATTCTTGCCCCTTGCTATTGCGCTTGTCCCGATATTACTCGTGTTCTATTGGGTGAGTCGCGAACCAATTACGATTGCACCAGTCGAATTTGGGATTCGCGATACGGGCGTTCGGTTGTTTAAGGATCCGTCGCTTAGATGGATGCTCGTGGTGTACTCGTTGTTTGTTTGTGGGAGTAGTGGGGTTATCAGTTTTCTACCGACGTTTCTCATTGATGTGCATGGGTTTTCGTTTGCGTTTGCAAGTTCATCGTTCGCTTTGGTGTATGCCATTGGGATTGTCGCGAAACCGGTAAGTGGGATGTTGAGTGATCGGATGCCTCGGCCGCCAGTCGCCGGGGGGAGTTTGGTTCTTGCGGCTATCGGGATGTTAGTCGTTGTTATGGCGCCGTTGCAGTGGATCGTTATTGTTGGCATTGTTGGGTATGCGCTCGGCCAACGAGGCGTACCGCCGGCGTTACAGGCGTTTTTGATGGATCGGTTTCCGGACGAAACAATGGGCGGTGATCTTGGAGCGATGCGGATGATTTACATGAGTATCGGGAGTCTTGGTCCGGGTATCACTGGGTTTATTGTGAGTACCTTCGGGTTTGTTCCGGCGTACCTGACGCTCCTCACGTTTTTCCTTTTCGGCGGTATTATCATTATTTGGTTTTCTGTCACTGGATGGCCAGCATCGCCGGCGTAACTTCTCCCTAGACCTCGATTCTCCTTGTGACGGATGCGGGAATAGTCGTCATATGTCTCTGGCGTGGCTTATGCTATTTGGGAGAGTGTAACAAAGTAGGATATATGTTGTCGGGAGATTCCTATATTCGGTTTGATGACCGCGAGGATGCGGGCCAGCAGCTCGCCGAACGTATTCAGGCGGAAAGTGTGAATGTGGATATCGTGTTGGCGATTCCGCGTGGGGGGTTACCGGTAGGTCGAGTGGTGGCTGATGCGCTTGGGGTTCCGTTGGATATTGTTGTGACGTCAAAGATTGGGGCGCCACATAATCCGGAGTTTGCAATCGGGGCGGCTGCGAGCGATGGGAGTGTGTGGGTGAATCAGGAGGCGGTTGATCGGTTGGAGGTGAGTGATGCGTATCTGATGGGTGAACAGGATCGGGAAATCGCGTTGGCAAAGGAGAAAGCAGGAACGTATCGTGGCGAACGGCCGGAGCCGGTGTTAGAGGGGAAATCGGTGTTGATTGTTGACGATGGAGCGGCGACAGGGGCAACGGCGATAGCGGCGGTAAATCTCGTCCGTGCTCGAGGGGCTGGGGAGGTTAGTGTTGGAATTCCGGTCGGACCACCTGATACGATTGCGGAGTTAGAATCTCTCGCTGATGTCGTGATTTATGTATCGGCTCCTGCGAGTTTCAGTGCTGTGGGACAATTTTACACTGATTTTGAGCAGGTGAGTGATGAAGAAGCGCAAGCATTGCTTCAAGATACCTAGACATAATATCCGTCTTTGGTCCAGTGCACCTGAGCTTCTTTGGTTGTTCGGTGGGTGATTTGGTGTCGCTCGGGCACTGGATTTATCGAATCCATGGATTGGATGGACGACGAACCCGCAGGGGATCCCTTCTAGTGTGAGAGTTAGCCGGGAGCCACCGGTTTCGAAAGCGTGGGTTCGATTTGTCTGAGTTTTCGTATGGCGTGTGTAAGAATTACCCCGGGGAGAGTGGCTTCTCCGAGCTATTGTTGGTTGCCGTCCAATACGCGTGCGAGTAATGGTTTCCAGTTGTCTCTTGTGGTGTACCGGAATCGTCAGGGATGATTATTTCGGGATCATGTGTCCAACCATGTCACTTCGTACCGTGGGATGAATTCGTGTTGTGGGATGGTTTCAATCGTGATGGTCCGGGCGGATCACCGGTTAAGAATCAAATGGGGAGCGGTGTTCATCGACTATCGAGATCGGTATACGGTCTTCCATTCGGGTGAACCACAGGAGCCAATCCCATAGCCGTTCTTTTTTTTTCTCGCATCACGTATCCTGTGGTGGTTGATGGCCCAGGTAACCCGTAGGTTAAAAGCTACTCAGGGTGACACTATTGGTATGGGAAGTCCAGATATGGTGTTCACTGGTATCTCAGTGGTGCATGCTGGGATTCTCCATACCGGGCATACGGTTACGCCCGAATCACAAGGTGTTGAGTGGCCGCTCGTGCTGTCCGTTGTTCTCGGACTCGCTACGGTTGGGGTTGTATCGTGGGTGGCGTATAATCAATTCATTGCCTAACGCGGAACTGAAGTGCTCACAATGCGTGTATGGAATGCTGTTATGTTGCGATAGGCCATTGGTTATTCTAGACCATGTGAGGAGTACCCATGGTAAAGAGAACCATTAATGAGGATGTATTACAATAGGTAACTATGTCGGAAGGTCGGGAGGATATTCTCGCCCCCTCACGGACGCTTGATTCATTCACTGGGGAGAATGTGTTGTTACTTGTGTCCCCAATGCACCCAGGAGATCTTGATGGGTGTCTCGATTTACTCTCCGTGCTGGATCCGAGTGAGTTGAATGTCTGGAGTTTCGGGGTGACGCTGTCTCCGAATCATCGCGTCGAACAATGGGAACGGACGGTTGGTGAGGCTCCTGGTGCGTTTCGGATCGTAAGTGCGACATCGATGGCTGATGAGCAAGCGCGCGAGCTCGCCGCGGTATATGGCTTTGATCCGGAGCCGAATATTTTCACTATCCGTGATCCCGGTGCCTTATCGCGTATCGGCCTAGCTCTGCGGGATGCGCTTGATGCGTGGGAGGAGAATGATCGTCATACTGTGGTGTGTTTTCATTCAATTAGTTCGCTGTCACAGTATGCGCGTGTTAAAGAAATATATCAATTTTTGAACACGGTGACGAGTGAAATTGCTGAAGCAGGAGCGTTAGCGCACTATCATCTCGACCCGGGAGCGCACGATGACGAAACAGTCGCAAAGTATCGTGGGTTGTTTGACACCGTCATTGAACCCAGCGGGAATTGACTGATTGCTTCAGTTGCTCGGGTTATTTCCGTGGCGAGAAGGGGCAATAGCTAAGGAGAGTTATGCAAAACCCTTCGTAATGGCGACTAACGAGTCACAGTCGTTTGATGTGATTGAAGCGAGAGTCGCAAAGATTCATGCTGCGCGTCGCAATGAGCAATTGACATTTCAGGAATTAGTGTACGTGTATCTCGATCGGATCGAGGCCTATAATGACGAGTTGAACGCGATTATCACGGTGAATCCGTCTGCGGTCGAGCGAGCGAAAGAACTCGATGAACTATGGCGTGAAACGGGCCCGATCAGTTCAATTCATGGCATTCCGATTATCCTCAAAGACAATGTAAACACAGAAGACATGCCGACAACATCGGGGTCAGTGTTGTTTGAAGAGACCGTTCCACCTGAGGATGCGTTCATTGTGAGCCAGCTCAGATCAGCCGGTGGGATTATTCTCGCGAAAGCTAATCTTGGTGAAATATCGTCTGGTTCTCTGAGCTCCCTCGGTGGGCAAACGCGCAATCCGTATGATTTGGCGCGAGATACTGGCGGTTCGAGTTCCGGGACCGGTGCGAGTATCAGTGCGAATCTCGGAGTGCTGGGGATAGGGACGGATACCGGTGGGTCAGTACAGCATCCATCGGGGTTTTGTAGTCTCGTGGGATTGCGGCCGACAACAGGGTTGCTCAGTCGGGATGGTATAGCTCCTATTAGTCGGACGCAGGATACGGCCGGACCAATAACCCGGACAGTGACAGACGCCGCAGTCATGCTGGATGCGATGGTGGAGTACGATCCGAATGATGACTGGACGGCATGGGTCCGAGACAACCCTCCAGAGAGCTTTGAGTCGTGTTTGCGGAGGGACGGTCTTCGGGATGCGAAGCTTGGGGTGTTGCGGCAACTGTTCGGCGCGAAATCAGATGCGGGGGATGATCCTGAACGGGAATCAGAGGTTGTGAGTGCGGTGATTGATCGGGCTTTCGATGACATGGCTGCTGCAGGGGCCGAGATCATTGAACTCCCAGAGATCAATAATCTCGATGAGAAAATTAGCGCGGCATCAGTTGGTGATTTCGAGTTCCGCCGGGAATTCAATGCGTACCTAGACGAGTTGGGGAGCGCAGCCCCGGTGGATTCGCCCCAGGAAATCCATGAATCCGGGACCGTTGACGGAACGGTTCGGTTTGAGGACCGCCTTGAAGCTGACCCGGAGACGCTAGACGAAAATCTCGAGTACCTACAGGGCCTCAAAAATAAGCAGCACCTTCGCGAAACGATCATTCGAACGCTCGAAGATAACGCTCTCGATGCGGTAGTGTACCCGATGGCGTCACGGATCCCGTCGTTAATTGATGAAGAGCGACACTATCGGACAGCGAGTAATGGGAAGCTCGCGGCGTACTCGGGGTTTCCGGTGGTGACTGTCCCAGCGGGGTATGATGCGGATTGGGAGACACCGGTTGGGGTTCAATTTCTTGCCGGGCCGTTCGAAGAAGACCGATTGTTCGAGCTTGCGTATGCTTATGAGCAGGCGTCGAACCGACGCGTTCCACCAGCGGGCTACGGTGCATTGTAGTCACCCTGGGTGGGATCCGAGTATGAGTCAGTGTGGGGGTCACTCTCGGACTGGTGATTCATGGCCTCAGTATCGAGGGGAGTTAGTGCTGGTTGGTGAGACAAGTGTTTGTCCGCAGAGGACAGTGATTGAGTAATGAAGCTTGAGCTACAGGATGTCACTTCGGTAAAGGGGGTAATAGCGATGATTTTTGTGATATTCGGTGTGTTGGTGTTCCTCCTGTTCGGTGGTGGGAGTGGCGTGCTTTCGAATGCGGATGTGGAACTCCTCGTTCGATTATTGCTCCTGGCACTCGTGGTCGCCATTATTTATTTTCTGAGCAACCGGTAAGGGACTGATTTCAGTCGTGGGTTTCAGATCTAAGAGGGAGCCAAGTATTCAGGTAAGAGTCGCATACTTACGGTTTTTCCAATAAGGGAGTCTGGTGTTGGAAATAGTGGTTGAGACTGAAGACGACGAGCGCTGTTAGTAACGCGAGTGCTGCCACCCATCGGTCAGGGGTAACATACCAGCCCGGCGTTGGTGGTCGGGCTAGTGGAAGTGGAAACGCATAGGTGGATAACAGCATGTGGCCATCAGCGTATCGTTGCGGCAAATCGATGATCATGTGAGACACAGCGCCGCCGAGTAGGGCAATGAAGGCTCGTTGTTGGGTAGTTGGTTGCGCAAAGAGGAGGGCTCCGATACCGGATAGTAACACCACGCCTGCGAGGGTATGGAGTCCGGTCCACGCGTATTCGACGCCAACGAGCGACGTGATTAGTTCTGCCGGGAGGACGAGGTCTAGGCGGTTGATGTCGGGGAGTAGTGCGCCTATCATCATGACAGCAATCCAGCGGGGGGTTAGCCAACTGACAGTCCAACTGAGGACCGTACCGATGGCGTAGGCGAAGAGGACGTGGGAAAACCACTCAGCCACTACGCATCCCTCCGTAGTACGAAACCAGTTCTCGTGATCTTCCAATGGCGGAAAAAGAATAGTAGAGCTATGAACGCTCCAATGAGAGAGATGCCATACGAATACACCCAATCTCCCTTGTGTTGATGCTCAACGATGACAGACTGGGCGTCAATGACGGTTGAGTCATCGCGAAGGGTACCGTGAATCTGGAGATACGAGCCATCTTCAATTGTGCCAATCACTGAGGCGTTCGCGAGGAATACAGTGAGTTCATGTTGATCTCT
The DNA here is from genome assembly GCA_964542445.1 of uncultured Halobacteriales archaeon. Classification (GTDB taxonomy): domain Archaea; phylum Halobacteriota; class Halobacteria; order Halobacteriales; family Hikarchaeaceae; genus CAZITY01. Next base: position 8,650 of record CAZITY010000057.1, read on the forward strand.
CGTCTCAAGTTCGACTCCACCGAGACCTAGTCCCGCAAAATACTCATCCTCTAACACAATCGTTATCCGCTGGCGATCGTGATCAATCAGTTCGACTTCCTCAAATACAAACACTTCGTGACCATTAACCGCGCGTTGATCACCTATGATTTCGTCGGTGGACGGGTACGATCGAAAATCCAGTCCGACGTACAGGAAGTTCACACCGAAAACCAACCCAATAAGTACTCCGAGTAGCGCTATCCGTCGCACCGAGTCCATTCTACTACCGGGTTTTCGCCATCATGGAAAATACCCTCCGGTCTCCCCGATTGTGTTCTGTCTTTAGAAAACGTGGAGTGCGAATTTCAACGGAAATCTCACCTTCTATACGCAGCGGTAGTAGTTATTGGACTGTTCTGACTCGATAGAAGAGCGCTACGGCAGCAATGCAGCAGAGCACGATGATTTTTCGTTTCATGTTTACTACAATCTTAGTATGGGTCTGTGAATAATAAGATTATTTTTGGCTAAATCAGTTATTTGAACGATCACAACTCTCAATACGTATCAAGATTGGTAGGCCCCTAGCAACAACTAATCAATCAAAGTTCCGCCGTACTATTGTTTCAAATCCAATAGTTGGGAGATGTCAACAGACAAAACGGCCGCTCAGGGTGAGAGTGGATGGTTTTCGAGCGCGTCCTCGTCTGGTTCACAGCCCCAGCCAGGTTCGTCGGGCAGTTGGAGCTTCCCATCTTGATAGTCGGGGACAGTAGTGAACAGGTCGTCGTCCCACGGGAGTCGCACGATGTCGGTCTCCATGATCCGAAGATTGGGGACGGCTGCCGCCCAATGGGCGTTCATCAGCGTGCCCAAATGTCCATAGTAATTGTGCGGGGCCACGTGCAGTTGGTGTGCGTCGACCATTGAAGCGATCTTTGTGGTGTGTTGAACGCCGTTCCAGAGCGCGTCAATGATGACTACGTCCATCGCTTTCTCGTTGAGATAGGGGACGAATGCCTCGTGTGGAATTACCGCTTCACACGACGCGATTGGATGTGGACTGTTACGGCGGATATCTGCGAGTGCCTCGGCATTTGGGGAGTCGATTTCGACCCAGAATAGGTCGAAGTCTTCGAGTTCTTGTAAGAGTCGTATGCAGCCTTCTGGTTTCATGTGATAGTTCAAGTCCAGGAGAATATCGGTCTCAGGACCCGCTCCCTCCCGGAGGGCCTCGAGGAAGTTCCGTTGGGCTTCCAATTGATCGGCCTCAATGGTTAAGGATGGATGATGCGGGGTCCCAAACCCCGGGCGCCATCTCTCGGGGCCGTCGCCACGGAAGTCGAAGATGTTAGTTTTAAGCGCCGGGAACTGGCTATCACGCACCTTTTCACCGAGGGCGACCACATCATCGAGAGTTTCGACAGGGTCGTCAACATAGGTGTCTGCGCGATCGATTTCGTAGGACCCACAATGTGACCAGTAGACGGGGATCTCGTCTCGAACAGCGCCACCCAATAAGTCTACGCAGGGGACGCCGATCTCCTTGGCTTTCGCGTCAAGGAGGGCGTTCTCGATAGCGCCGATGGCCATTGCACCGACGCCGGTGTAGGATTGTCGCACTTGCGGGACGAGTTTCGATCGAATGCCTTCAACGGCATTAACGGATTCACCGACTACCGTCGAAACCATGTCCTCGACAACGGTAGTGAGTCCCGTGGCGCCGAGATTTTCATCATACTCGCTCCACCCGACTACGCCGTCGTCGGTTTCGATTCGAACGAAATGGTAATTACGTCGTCCGGCATCACAGTGTCGGGTTTCGACAGATTCGACGGTACTCATAGTGCGTATCAGTGCCAACAGATGGGGTGTACAAAAAGGCTTGTTCAGGAGATATTCATCGCGTTTGGTCCTTGCAGACCCAGGTGACGATTGACCGATTCATGTAAAAAACGATGCGGCCTAGCATTGGATACCGGCTTTGGCGGTTAGTATCCGCGGTCGTACGGATCTGTGAGTGTCATCGTAACGAGATTGTTGAGAATTTTGACAATGCCAGTTTGGGTGGCTGTCGCGGTTCCATCAACCATGGGTCGTGGCCGATCGTGCACGCCATCGTTGGATCCAGCGACGACAAGGTGTTCGAGCATCCGGCGCTCGTCATCGGGGGCGTGCAACGCACTCGGGGTTTCGGTGAGGATCGCGAGCAGCGCGTTGAGTCCGTATGCGCCCCAGTTCGAGACATTCGAGACGAGGAGGTGATCAGTCGGAACGCGACACACAGCACCCTCCCCGCATGGACAATCACACGTGGCGCCATACGGTTGGATATCCCGAACGGCGTCCTGGATGTTTCCAAATCCAATTTCATTCCCGTTGTCACCAATCCCGACGGTGAGAATGTCTCGCTCGGTGGCGAGATCAAATAACGGTGCGACTTTGGCTCGGCCTTCGGAGACATCGGTGCCGTTTGCCGAGTGAATAACCCCTGCGTCGTTTGGACCGACTTTTTCTACGCCAATAACGGCAGCTGGTTTGTACGTATCGAGGAATTCAACACTCTGGTTGGAGGCCGCATCAGGATCTTTCGTAAATGGGAGAATGGTGGCACCATTGGATCGTTCTTGGAGTTGGTCGTACTCGAGAACGTTCAAGCCGCCGGCGTGGGTTGCGCGGCGTTGCGGGGTCACGCAATGGTCTTCAACAGTAATTATCGGCCGGGCACCGAGGCCGAGCGTGAGAGCTCTGGCGAGGCTCACTGCGCCAGGGGGACCGTCGGTTTCACCATTCGGAAGATGTACACGACCATCACCAGCACCCGTGGCGATGATCACGGTGTCACCTGGACTGATCGCTTCGACTAGTGCGTTTGCCGAAGCCGCCGTTGGAGATGTCGATTGATTCTCCGTGATCACATCGAGGAAGGGCTTTACGATACTCGAACGCGGACCCGGTTGGCGAAGCTCCATCGTAACCAGCTCATCAATAGTTCGACCAACTGCATCAATTCGTGCCTGATCGACAGCCATACACATCACACAGACGGCGAGACTCTTCAAACCGTGGTGTAAACGATTGTGAGCAGAGATCAACTGACTCGCTTCTTATTAGGATCAAGCCTCGCTGACACAGTAGTAGTAGTGGGAGTTCCAAGGTTCCCAACCGGCATACCCTCTGGGGAAGCGGTAGCGGCGGCGATCGGTGGAGCCGGCACGCCGGGGATGAATTCGCGTCGATCTGGGCCGACGAAGTTGCCCACTACGATGAGAACGTGCATGACATCCTGGAGATGCTCGGCAGCCGACTGACGGCCGACACCGGACCGAATCAGATGCTGTGGAGCACGACCGGAGCCGGGATGAATGCCGTGTTTGACATCTTAGAGCGCCGTGAGGATGAGAACGGCGAGCCGTTGGGGTTGAACATTGAGCTCATCCGCGCGAGTGTCCTCGATAATCCGTATCTCGATCAATCGACCCGGGATCGCTTAGAGCGACAGTACGCGGGCGGTCCCCGTGAGGACCAGGCACCGCACGCCCTCGGCGCGCTCCGCGTCCGCGA
>CAZITY010000058.1:0-11994 GCA_964542445.1 uncultured Halobacteriales archaeon
ATTTTTCGGCGATTTCCCAGATCCGGCCCTTATGCGGGTAATCCGGGGCTCCTTCGTACATGACACTCGTCGTTCCGAGCGCGAGGGGTCCATACACGATATATGAGTGGCCGGTGATCCACCCGATGTCGGCGGCGCACCAGTACGTATCTTCGGGGGTGATGTCGAGGACGTTTTTTGAGGTCGCGGTGACGTAAGCGAGATAACCGCCGGTGCGGTGTTGGGCTCCTTTTGGTTTACCGGTTGTACCCGAGGTATACATGAGGAATAACGGGTCTTCGGCGTCGCGGGTGACCGGGTTCACCTCTGCACCTTGGTTGTCATCGAGTAGTTCGGACACGATGATATCTCGACCATCATTGATATCGACATCTTCGTGCAGTTCGCCGGTGTGTCGTTCCCACACGAGAAGCGAATCGACGTCGGTGTCGGCTGATGCAATTGCTTCGTCGGCTTTTTGTTTGTGATTCAGGAAGTCACCACGCCGATAATAGCCATCAATCGTTACAACGACATCACTGTCAGCGTCGTCAATCCGATCAGCGAGTGCTTGAGCAGAGAACCCGGCGAAGACTTCGGAGTGCGGAGCGCCGATCCGAGCGCACGCGAGCATGGTAATCGGTAATGCTGGTACCATCGGGAGATGCAACGTTACAATATCGTTTTCGCTTACTCCTACGTCTTGGAGGGCTGCAGCCATTTCATTGACTTGCCGATAGAGATCTTGATACGTAATATTGCGTTGTTCGCCGAGTTCACCCTCCCATAACAATGCCGTTTGATTTTTCCGCGAGTCGAGATATCGATCTATGCAATTGTACGATGCGTTCAGTTTCCCGCCATTAAACCACTCGTAAAATGGTGGATTAGACGCGTCTAATACCTCTTCCCATGGTTCCTCCCAATCAAGGAGTTCAGCATACGCTTCAAATACGTCGGGCCAGTTTTCATCGAATTCCTCGTAAATACCGGGATCGGTGGCGTTCGCCTGACCGATGAACTTGGGGGACGGTCTGAAGTATTCTTGTTCGGTGAGTCGTGCTTCAATTGGGGAGTCTTCATCGCTTGACATACCTGAGGCCTCTTGATTCGAAACTCGGATGACTCGTGCATAATACTAACGGCATGCGGAGTGTAACCGAGGATTCATCGTATTGGATGTTCCTTTGAAAGACACCTATCACGGGCAGCTCTCAAGTTTATTGTTGGACTGACTACCTTCTTTCCTCAATGATAAGATAACTCGTTGACGAGCGATCAAAGTTGGAACGTTTATTATGATACGCCAGATAATTTGATCCAAGTTATGGCCCCGATTTTCCTCGTGATTGCTGGTCTGAGTATTGGTGTTCTAGTGATGCTACTCAATTACTTACCCACGTTTCGTCATCAATTTGCCGGACTCACAAACACGCCTCGACCAGAAACTATCCGTAATTCGACGTGGGGGTTGGACGATGACCATCTCGATCGAGCGATGTCAAGCGCCTTAACAACCGCTATTGTTGCAACAGCGCTCGGTGTCCTTTTAATGCTCGCAGTAATCGTTCGGCTTGTCCAGTAACACGCAAATCTCGGATATATCACGTTCACTGGGTAGTACCATCGACGATTTTGATATCCTGCTACCCTGCTTCGTTATTCGAACGATTCGTACAGTAGCAAAGCGTGAGAGATAAGTGGGTTTGCTTGCGAGTACAAAATATTGTGTCAACACTAGTACCGAATCTGGCCGACCTCGGTATGGTCGCCCAAGCGTCTGGTGGATTACGGTCCCAAGCCAGTATTTTTGAGGAAATTTTCCTTGTATTCCTGGCCTTGGGGACTCTTGTGGGGATTATCGTAATTGGGTATACATTGTATAATGGGTATGTTTATCGAGAAACACCGGGGGAATCAGATGACACTGATTTCGAAGCGCCGGTCGTTGGTGCATTACCGGCTGAAGAAAAAAGTGGGAAGAAACTGTTCCTCTCATTTGGTCTAAGCGCAGTGATCGTGATCAGTCTCATTGTGTATTCATATGGGTTGTTGCTTGCTGTCGAAGATCCCGCCCAGGATCCAGATATTGAGATTGAGGTCCAGGGATTCCAGTTCGGGTGGAGTTATGAATATCCGAGTGGTCAGGCACGGACCGGGAACATGTATGTTCCAGAGGACAGCATGGTTAATCTACAAATTACTTCGCTCGATGTGTGGCATACGTTCGGTGTCCCCGAGTTACGGGTGAAAGCTGATGCGATCCCTGGTGATTACAGCCATACATGGTTTACGACACCAGAAACTGACGCTGGTGAGGAAGTTGAGTACGAAGTCGAGTGTTTCGAACTCTGTGGAACTGGACACTCAATTATGGTTGGGTCAATAACGGTACTAGATGACGATGAATGGAATGAATGGTATGATGCTGAAAATGCAACTAGTGATAATATGATTCCGGAAGGTGATTCATAATGTCTGAACTCCCGCCGTATCGATCAATCAAACGGTGGCTGGTAACAACGAACCACAAAGATATTGGTATTCTTTATTTATTAACATCGCTCTTTTTCCTGTTCTTTGGGGGGGTTCTGGCGTTATTGATCCGGACCCAAATGTGGACGCCAGGCGCGTCCATCATGAGTAATCTCGGCTATAATCAAGCCGTCACCGCACATGGTCTCATAATGGTGTTCTGGTTCTTATCACCGTTCGCCTTCGGGTTCGCGAACTACATTGTGCCCTTACAAATCGGGGCTGATGATCTTGCGTTCCCCCGGTTAAATGCGTTATCGTACTGGTTCTACTTGTTTTCCGGAATTATTGTTGCGTTATCGTTTTTCCAAGGAAACACTATGAACACGGGGTGGACCCTCTACGCTCCCCTTAACATCCCGATGTATACGCCGGAAATCGGGAGTACTGCGGCTGTAGTTGGACTTGGAATGTTTGCAATGGCCGTTACCGCGTCGACGATGAATTTCCTCGTTACGATTCATCATTCACGTGCGGAAGGCTTGGGGCTCTGGGATATCCCCCTCTTCACGTGGTCGATATTACTCACGGTGTGGATGATGTTGTTCGCGTTTGCAACGCTCCTCGGCCTTACGCTTATTTTAGGTGCTGACCGTATTCTCGGCAGTTTGTATTTCCAGGCCACCGAAGGCGGGGCAATCCTCTGGGGGCACTTATTCTGGTTCTTCGGGCACCCTGAGGTATATATTGTGTTCTTCCCCGCGCTCGGAGCGATGTTGGAAATTTTCCAGACATTCTCTGGTCGACGGATTCTCGGAAGGAAATGGGTTATTATTTCGATGGTCTTGATCGCATTCCAGTCGTTCCTTGTGTGGATCCATCACATGTTCCTTACCACGGTGAATCTTGAGATAAAAACCCTCATGATGGCGTCTACGATCGGGATTTCCCTCCCATTCGACCTCATCGTGTTCTCCCTGATTTACACCCTCATCAAAGGACGGATCCGGTTCAAAACCCCCTTCCTATTTGCTTTCGGATCATTGATTCTCTTCATCGTCGGCGGGATAACAGGAGTGTTCCTCGGCGCGATTGTCCTGGATTATCAATTCCGTGGCACGTACTGGGTAGTCGCACACTTCCATTACGTCATGTTCGGAGGTGCCACTGCGCTCTTCGGTGCTTTGTACTACTGGTTCCCGAAAATGACTGGCCGGATGTACAATGAGTTCCTCGGGAAAATCCACTTTGTCACGTTCTTCATTGGATTTAATTTGCTGTATTTCACTCAATTTGTCGCGTGGGAAACGCCTCGCCGGGTGTTCGTGTATGCAACCGGTCTCACAATTTGGCATCAAATCAGTACGGTTGGAGGGTTCATCCTTGGACTTTCGTTCCTAATTATGGTGTATAACCTCGGGAAAAGCACATTCACGGGTGCAGCCGCAAGCGACAATCCGTGGGAATATTCTCGGACGTCGGAGTGGGCGATCCCATCGCCGCCGCCGCTCGAGAATTGGACTGGTCGTCCATCCTTTAAAACCGGAGTGTTGGAGTTCGTTGATTCGACGATCCCGGATGGTGGTGTGGCTGAACACGCGGAACTGCCGTATGACCCGGAGGAAGTCCACGCTGATCACGCGAGCATATGGCCTTTCGGTATCAGTCTCGCAGCGTTCATTTTCTTCATCGGGCTCTCCGGGATTCGACAAAGTATCACGTGGGGAGAGTTTGATTCGCTCGCTGGATTATCGTTTACCCTTGAGGGGTATTTCTATCCGCTGTTCACCGTTCTAGGGCTCGTCGGGTTGCTATATACGCTGTTTAAATTCGGTGTCGAGGATTTCAAAGCGCCTCAACCAGCAATCGCGGAACGATGGCCATTCGAGGGGATCGAGAAGAACAAGCTCGGGATGTGGTTTTTCCTCGCGTCAGATGTGATGGTCTTTGGTGCGTTCATCAGCGCGGCGATCTTCATCCGGATTAATGCCGGTTGGTATGAATGGACGCATCTCCCGGAATCCATTTACGGCTTAATCAACACGTTCGTGTTACTTACGTCGTCGTTCACTGTCGTGTTAGCCCTTGTATTTGCGCGTCGAGAGAACACGAAAGGCCTTGTGGCGGGACTCGCAGCGACGATACTTCTGGGGCTTACGTTCATGGGCATCAAAGCCTATGAATGGAACGAGGAAATTTTCCATAAAGGCATCACGATCAACAGTGTCGTCGATACCACCCATCACAGTGCTGTTCAGGCGTCGACGTATTATATCACGACAGGATTGCACGGGGTGCACGTTGTGCTTGGGTTACTTGTCGCGTCCTTCTTGTTATACCGGGCGTGGAACGGGTATTATTTGAAGGACAGCCGACCCGTTGAGTACTTCGGGTTGTACTGGCACTTTGTGGACATCGCGTGGGTCTTCCTCTTCCCGATCTTCTACCTCTTCTAGCAGTATTTGTTTTCTGTGGCCCGCATGCACTCGTTGATTGCTTCAGAGAGTGCGTTGTTGGTTGTGTCAGAAAGCAGTTGATAACGACGCCGATTGCTGTTGCCGAATGCGAAATTTCTAGGAGCGAGAATTGTGGGTCTGACGGTGATCTATAAACCTATAAGTACTCGAAAAACCCAGATTCTGCTAATGGCATCGGTGCGTTTGTACGCGATAATTTACGTCCTCCTCATTGCCCTAGCAGCGTCCAAATACCTGTTCTTTCAGTTCTTTGATTACGAAGCTGCTGTGACAGGCACACTCGGCGCTGCGGGACTGAAGACGATTTTGATCGCTGGTTTTTATCAGCATCTCGTCGAAGAACCTCGTTCGCTCACTCGACTAATGTTACTAACGTTGTTCCTGTTCTTGTTACTTATGAGCGCAGCCTCGTACTCTGTCCTCTAATTTTACTGCGCACGAAAACTCGTTCTTTCGTATTCTCTCACGGCCGGTTTAGCATTGTCTCTAGTTCGATTTTTCGTGCTGGAAAATATGTAACCCGTGGTGACTAAATACAAGGCTGTTCTACCTGCTAGTAATTGAATGACTCGGGGAGTATTCCGCACTGGTCGCCCGTATGTGTGGATCGCTGCATCCTTAGTTGGGGTGTATATGGTTATCATCGCTGGCGCTACCTCGTCCATCATCGATGCCGCCGCATCGTGTACGACGTGGCCGACATGTACTAGTCATCCATTCAGTTCTTTCGATGATCCGCGGCATCTCGTTGCCTGGGGGCATCGAGGACTTAGTTTGCTGACTGGCCTTGTGCTCCTGGGCGCGACCGTCTCCACGTTCCGAGCTGTACAGGATCGGGTCCTCAGAACCGCGGTAGCTACAGGGTTGGTTCTTTACCCGATCCAGGTTGTTTTAGGCGCATTACTCGCGTTATCGATCCCGGTTGCGTGGATTTCTGGAATGCATCTACTTATTGGGATGGTGATTTTCGCGTGCCTGCTCGTCGGATTGGTTCGAGCGTTGTCGCTCGATTACGATGATCTATCGATTCCCGCCGTTCCCCCCGACAAAACCGAACTCACTCCAGACGAAACCACTGCTGCTTCTAATTCACAACCGAGTGGTGGCATTCAAACTATACGGTTGTATATCGGGTTGATGAAACCGCGATTAATGTGGTTGTTGTGTTTGGTTGCAGCGGCTGGGATGGCTCTTGCAGCAGGATCGACACTCACATTGCGTCTCGTCGTGACGACGCTCGCTGGCGGTGTGCTCGCCATCGGGGCGAGTGGAACATTCAATCATGTTCTCGAACGTGATCTTGATAAACACATGGCTCGAACCGCCGACCGCCCCGTTGCAACTCACCGCATTCCAGTTCGGAATGCGATTGCGTTTGGTGTGTTCCTCGCGATCGCATCCGTCGCGTTGTTTTACTCAATTAATCTCCTTGCCGCGGTTCTTGGGCTCGCTGCCATCTTGTACTACAGCGTTATCTACACCGTGGTGCTCAAGCCAAACACGGTGCAAAACACCGTTATTGGTGGGCTTGCTGGTTCCTTCCCGGCGCTCATTGGGGCTGCGGCGGCGACCAACACGATCGGGCTTCCAGGGTTGGTGTTGGCGCTCGTGATTTTCCTCTGGACGCCTGCGCATTTCTATAACCTCGCGTTGGCCTACAAGGCTGATTATGCCAACGGCGGCGTGCCGATGTTCCCCGTTGTTCGTGGCGATACTTCGACGGTCCATCATATTTTCTGGTATCTCGGTGCGACGTTCCTTGCGGTTGCCATACTCACGCTCGTGAGTGATCTCGGCATTTTGTACGCAGGGACGGGTATTTTCTTCGGGAGTATCTTCCTCGCGGCCGTGATTGTTCTCTATCGAGAGTCAACGAGGCGGGCGGCCCTCCGGTCGTTTCACGCGTCGAATTTGTACTTGGGGGCGCTACTGGTTGCCGTCCTCATTGACGCCATGGTTGTATGAACCAGTTTCTCCTTCCTGTAGCGCGACGGTTTGATCGATCGACAAGCGGTATTATTCTCGGTATTCTCGTTCTCCATCTCTTCGTTATCTTGCTTTATGTTCGAGTATCGACTGCGGAAACCACGCTCCTCACGCTCGCCTACCCCGTTATCTGGATTGCAGTCGGTCTTTCTGTGATACTAACTACCGATCCGGGTGACGCGACTCCTCGCACAAAACGCCGTGCATTGGGAATCAGCTTCGGGTATTTCGGGTTGCTTGCAGCTGCGAGCGGGATCATTTCACTCGGCACTATTTTCACGGGGACGGCGGAGCCGCTTGGCGTCCGCATTGTACTATCGACAGTGCCCCCTGGGTGGGGACCTGCACTCATGTACAGTGGATCGTATCTGAACCTTGTCTTGATTCCGTTCGAACTCATCGGGTATATCGCGCTCACATATCTGGTGTATGTGACGATTCTTGATGTGTCGGGGAGCGTTGTTACCGGGCTTGTTGGGTTGTTTTCGTGTGTGAGTTGTACCTGGCCGATCCTCGGCACAGTCATTGCTAGTGTCTTTGGGAGTAGCTCGGTCGTCATTACATTCGCGACCAATCAACCATATGGGTTTTCGACAATCGTGTTCCTTACCGCAATCGGGTTACTCTATTGGCGACCGTTTACTAAATTCCAGTTATAGTCCCCTCGGTTGCTCCGTAAAGTTATACGGTCTCGCACAGTTTTGAATACTAATTATATGGCGTTGTCATCGCTCGTATGGGGGCTTGGGATCGTTGCACTCGGGGTACTAGCGTACTGTGCTGTGTGTGTTGTATTATTACTGTTTGCTGATATCCCAAACGACCCGCCGTATTCGTATCTGTCAGACGTGATGGTTATCGTCACGCTTCCATTCGTTCTTGGATTCAGTGTACTCGTTGGATATGCCCGGTCATAACTAGGTGAACACTCGGACGTCGCGGATAGTTCAATGACGATTGAGGTTGGGGGCTAGGGGCGGGTTGATCGGCGTTCATCTTGTGCGGCTTCGAGTTCTCGTGTTCGTTCGGTGAGCCACGATTCATCTTTTTCGTGGCGGGTTTGTTGTCTCGCTAGGTCTTTTTCATTCTGTTCGGGGGCAGTCCCACCAGCGATGTCTCGTTGTTGGACGTTCCACGCGGGGTCGAGTGCTTGTTCGATATCAGTCGCTGACAACAAGTCTTGTTCTCCGATCATCTCTTGGGAGGCCGCATTTACGTCATCGAGAGTGATTTCGCCGGCGTGTCGACCATCAGCATACACTTGGTGGGTAAGGTAACCGACGATTTCGTGTGCTTCCCTGAATGACAACTCCGTGTTCCGTACGAACGTATCAGCGAGTTCAGTCATCGTACAGAAACTCTCTACTGCATCTTCGTGCATCCGGTCTTCGTGAATCTCGATATCGTCAATGATCGCAGTAAATAATCGAATAATGTCAGTTGCGTCGGTGGCGGCGTCGAGGAACACCGTGACACTGTCGGTTGTTTCGCCGACATCACCAAATGGGACTGCTTTTACCGTTGATAACGCGCTCGTAGCGGCACCGATTTGACGACCGGCGTTCGACCGGGTTTTCTCTAGAACGCCCGGGTTCTTCTTTTGGGGCATGATGCTGCTGACGTTTGAAAGGGCTTCGCTGAGTTCGATGAACCCGACTTCGAACATGCTCCAAGTGAGGAAATCCTGGCTGACGCGACTGATATTGGTCCCGAGCAACGCGAGAGCAGATGTGGCTTCTGGCGCGTAATCAACCGCGGCGATCGCATCGTACGTATTTTCGATTGGGGCATCGAATCCACAGAGACTTGCGAGCCGATCGCGGTCTAAGGGGAAACCTGTGCCACCGATGGCCGCTGCGCCGAGCGGGCATTTATTGGTGCGGGTATAGGCGTGTTTGAGCCGGTCGAAATCCCGGGTGAGGACGTGTTCAACGGCGAGGAGATAGTGGGCGAACGTGATGGGTTGGGCCGGTTGGCTGTGGGTAAACGCAGGGAACACGACGTCCATGGTATTCGATGCGCGGGCGAGGAGAGTGGCTCTGAGATCGAGGAGGGCATCCATCAGGTCATGGAGGTGTTTTCTGGTCGCCATTCGGTAGGCAGTAGCGTATAAATCATTCCGGCTCCGGCCGGTATGGAGTTTCCCGCCGATGTTTTCGCTGAGTTCAGTGATGAGGTAGTTTTCGATATAAAAATAGGGGCCTTCGAATTCGTCGTGGGCGTCAAACTCGTCGAGATCGGTTTCTTGTTCGAGGGTAGTCAGTGCGTCGAGGATGGCGCGAGCTGTATCGGTGTCGAGGAGATCGCATTCTGCGAGGGTGATGGCTTGCGCTCGATTCAGCGCAAACAGGGGTTCCCAGACGTGCCGCAGGCGATCGGTGAATTTCGGGACGCGATAATACTCGGTATGGGCGTCGGAGGGTTGTTCGTGAAGTCGGCTTGAAAAGGTATCACGGGTGTTGTTCGACATCGTTCGAGTTGCTGTGGGCCGACCCAATAAATACTCGTTTCGGATGCGGCGAATCGATTGGTCTTACCGGCTGGCGCAGATGGACTAGTGTATGGATGCGATCGTGGCAGATGGGATTTCGAAGTCGTTTGGTGATGTGGAGGCGGTGCGGGATGTGTCTGTCAGGATTGACGAAGGGAGTGTGTTTGCGCTCGTCGGTCCGAATGGAGCAGGAAAAACCACGTTCATTCGGTGTTTAGTTGGCACGTTAACTCCAGATGAGGGCCAGGTGTCGTTACTCGGGACCCCACCGGAGTCGGTTGATTATGGTCATGTAGGGTTGTTGCCGCAGGATTTTTCGCCTCCCGATCGCTTGACAGCGAGGGAACTAATCGAGTATTACGCGGGGTTGTATGATGAGGCGCAAGCCGTCGATTCGATACTCGATGCAGTGGGGATCGCTGGCGTGGCGGATCGTCGGTTCGTTGAGTTATCGGGGGGTGAACAGCGACGAACGCTCGTGGGGACGGGGATTGTGAACGATCCAAATGTGTTATTTCTCGATGAGCCGACGACGGGCATTGATCCGGCGGGTCGGCGAGATGTGTGGGGATTACTTGAGTCGCTAGCTGCTCGGGGGACGACGATTTTCTTGACGACGCATTATATGGAGGAAGTCGAACGGCTCGCGGACCAGATCGGTGTGCTCAATGGTGGCGAGCTTGTCGCGCGGGATTCGCCGACTGATCTTGTCAACGAGTACGGCGGAAGCAACCGCGTTCTTATTGACACGACTGATACAGTAGGCCTTGAGGATTACTCGGTCCGGGAAACAGACGACGGCGTTATTATTGAGGGGGTCGCGCCGGATGAACTTGGAGCAATCGTGTCGGCGCTTGCGGCAGCCGGCGTCACGTATTCTGGGATTTCGTGGCGTGCGCCGGACCTTGAGACTGTGTATTTATCGTTGACTGGTGAAGCGCCTGAGGATGCGGCACATGAGGTGCCGGTGGGAGTGGAGTCATGACGCGGCTCGCGCGGATTCGCGCTGAATTCAAGGCAGAATGGTATTCGTTCATGCGTCGCAGAACCGCCGTGATGTTCACGTTCTTGTTCCCGGTGATCCTCATCGTGATTTTCGGCGCGCTCGTTCGGGCGGGAAGTACGGGATTGTTCGCCGAACCACCCGCGTATTATGTTCCCGGTTATTTTGCAGTTGTTGTGCTGTTCACGCCGTTGTCCCGGATCAGTAGTACGGTCGCACGTCACCGGTCAGATAAGCGATTCCAAAAACTCGCTACCACTCCGTTAACCCGCGGTGAATGGCTCCTTGCCCACACCCTCGTAACAACAGTGCTCGTGTTGATTGCGTGTTTGCTTGTCCTCCTCATTGGGATCGGTCTCACGAACGCTTCGATCGTTTTGTCCCCGCTGGTAGTGGTATTTATAGTACTTGGTGTCGGGGTGTTTTCGGGGATCGGATCGATCATCGGTCGCCTCGTTGATTCGCAAGATGGTGCAATCGCCGCCAGTAACACACTTGCCCTCCCGTTAGTGTTTCTCTCGGAAACCTTCGTCCCCCCGAGTATGCTCCCGGATTGGTTCCAACCATTAATCCTCGCGTCTCCACTCACGTATTTTGCCCGTGGCACCCGCGCCTCCCTCACCGGTTCCACATCAGGTATTGACTTCCTCATCATTCTCCTTCTCGCTATAGTGATGCTTGCTATCGGGATGCGTCTCGTTCCATGGCGCGAATAACCTCTCAACACCAATGCAGGGGGTAGTGTAACCCGTTAAAGTGAAACACATCCGGCCTAATGCTCTAGGTAATGACAATATCCACCAATCCTGTGCGCGGCACGGACCGGGGGATGGCGACATGAGTGTCAATACCGAAAAGTCGACAGAAACCATTCGGTGTTTGATCGCGAAAGTCGGTCTCGATGGGCACGACCGCGGCGCCCACGTGATTACTCGGGCGTTTCGCGATGCCGGTTTCGAAGTGATTTACTCAGGACTGCACAACACGCCGGACGAGATTGTCCAAGCCACCGTGCAAGAAGACGTTCACGTACTCGGTGTCTCCATTCTAAGTGGCGCACACAACACCCTTGTGCCGAAAATCATCGATGGACTCAAAGAGTACGGAGCGTTCGAGGACACGTTATTGATTGTTGGTGGCACAATCCCGGAAGACGATAAAGCCGACCTGAAAGAAATGGGTGTCGATGAAGTGTTCGGGCCAGGAACAACACTGAAAGATACGATTCAATTCGTTCGCAACAACGCCCCAACCCGCCGATGACCCCGACTGTTGGTCTCGTCGAGAAGTTACTTGATGGCGATCACCGAGCGCTTGCCCGCGTGATCTCTAAAATAGAAAACCGAGAACCCGGCTACCGCGACCTCGTCTCCGAACTATACCCCCACACCGGCCATGCCGATATCATTGGGATAACCGGAAGCCCTGGTGCGGGAAAATCGACGCTCGTCGATAAACTCGCTAAGCACTACCGTGATGCTAATGAGACCGTTGGTGTGATTGGGATCGACCCAGCCTCCCCCTTCACCGGCGGATCAGTTCTCGGCGACCGGATCAGAATGGGATCCACCGCAGGTGACATG
>CAZITY010000059.1:0-11593 GCA_964542445.1 uncultured Halobacteriales archaeon
TTCCCACCTCACCCGCACGAACCGATAATACGCATCGATGATTTCGTCGCAACTGATGCCATAGGACGGCTCTTCTTGCTCCACGCTCACACCTACTGCGTCCAATGTACTAACAGCGTCCTCCATCACGTTCTGAACGGTTTCACTTACCGGAAACCCACCGAGTGTCGGACTGTATCCAATTGTGAGATCATCGATCGGTTCCTGCGTGGCGCCAATGAAATCCGTGTGAGAATCGGGGAGCGAAAACGGATCGCGGGGATCATGGCCTTCCATCACGGAAAA
The DNA here is from genome assembly GCA_964542445.1 of uncultured Halobacteriales archaeon. Lineage (GTDB taxonomy): Archaea > Halobacteriota > Halobacteria > Halobacteriales > Hikarchaeaceae > CAZITY01. Next base: position 286 of record CAZITY010000059.1, read on the forward strand.
CATAATCGCCGCGTCTTCAACCGTTCGTGTCATCGGACCGAGATGACTGAATGGGGTATGGATACTAAATGCATTCGGGCGATCAATTCGCGGCACCCGACCAAACGTCGGTTTAAACCCGACAACACCACAACACGCCGCAGGTGTCCGAATCGATCCACCAGTATCCGACCCCTGCGCAATCGGCACTAGCGACTCAGCAACCGCTGCAGCTGCCCCGCCTGACGACCCACCAGCAACCCGGTCGACATCGAATGGACAATTCGTTCGCCCCGCCACCCGATTCGTTGTCGTTGTGCCAAGACCGAACTCCGGGGTGTTCGTTTTCCCGATAACAATCGCCCCTGCTGCCTCTAACCGTTCAACAAATTCTTCGCTTTGATCAGCAATATATTCCTCATACAATTTCGAACCATACGTCGTCCGGACCCCCGCCACATCTTCCAAATCCTTAATCGCCACCGGCACCCCATGCAACGGTCCCGTCGGTTCTCCCGACTGTAATTTTTCCTCTGCCGCTTTCGCGGCCGTTCGAGCTTGATCCTCGATTACCGTCACGAACGCGTTTGTACGACTGTTTCGGTCACTAATCCGATCAAGATACGCCTCAACAATCGAAACCGGCGATAATTCTCTTGCTTTTACTTTTCGGGCTAACGCCGCTGCAGATGAATCAACAATACGCTGTCCCATGGTCCCTCATCGTGAGTCCAACCCATAATGACTCGGGACCACCATTGAACACGCCAATCGCGTTCCGATATTCTTTGTACACGCAACAATCAACATGGGCGTATGGACGATACACAGTTCGAGTTTCTCACTTCGTTAATAGAATCTCCCGGACCATCTGGGTACGAAACACCAGCCCAACAGGCTTGGATTGATTACGTCAAACCATACGCCGATGAAGTCAAAACTGATGATTACGGCAACGCTATGGCGATTCTCCACGGCGATGACCCGACGATCGTCCTCACTGGGCATGGGGACCAAATCGGGATGATTACTAGAAAAATCGATGACGACGGTTTCGTGCATCCAGCAGCCATTGGCGGCCTCGATGAATCAGTGACTCGCGGGCAATGTGTCACAATCCATACGAAAGACGGTCCAATCCCTGGCGTTATCGGTCAAGACGCTATTCATCTTCGTGGGTCGGACGATGAAGATGACGAAGCACTCAACGAATTCCGCATCGATATCGGCGCAGACTCGGGTGAACAAGCCAGAGAATTGCTTGAAATCGGCGATCCGATCACATACGCCAATTCCATTAATCGACTCACCGGAACCCGGATTACTGCACAAGGCCTCGATAACCGAGCTGGCATGCTCGTCGCCGCCGAAGGCCTCCGATTGGCCGCCAACCAACCACGCTCGTGTACAGTCATCGCGGCGAGCACAGTACAAGAAGAAATCGGGTTACAAGGCGCGAAAATGCTCGGTTTTGACCCGACACCCGACGCCGTTATTGGCGTTGACGTTTCTCACGCGTTCGATTACCCTGATGCCCCCACGAACAAAGGCAGTGATATCGCACTCGGCGACGGACCAGTTATCGCTCGGGGCAGCTCCAACCACCCCGTCCTCGTTGACCTAGCCAGAACTACCGCATCGGAAACAAACATACCCGTGCAACTCCGCTCCACAGGAAGTGGGACTGGCACTGATATCGACGCATTATACACGAGATACGGTGGTGTCCCATCAACCACTATCGGTATTCCAACTCGATACATGCACACGCCGGTCGAGGTTGTCGACACGAACGATATTTCCGCATCAGCAACATTACTCGCTGAAATCACTCAGCACACTCGCGGCGTGGACTCGTTTGCTATCGAGTACGAATAAACCCACTCTCACCTAGGCCGACGGTACGGAGAACACCAGGCGGTATTTAATCGGCTGCTGCTTCATCCGGCACGGATTGTGCAGGTACCGTCCCATCGTCCTGCCAGCCATGCGCTGCATAATATTCATCAAGCGCGTCCTCGAACCCGGGAAGTTCATATGGTAAATCGTCATCGTCCCGATCAAACCCGCGCTGATTATTATAGTGACGCTCTAGTGTCACCACCCGTTCACCGACATCAAGTAACTCCTCATAATCCGCCATGAATAACGATTCTAATCGTTCGACAGATTGCATCCCTCGCGAAAACCGACAAATAACCCCACAATCCTCAAGCGCCCGCCGTTGCTCTTGTTCCACCACCAACGGTGCTTTCCCCTCTAACCCCTCGGGATCGACTGCCTCTTCACTGGACACGAGTGGATATTCCCACGCATAGAACGTCGAATACATATGATCGGCACCGCGGTTCGCCGTCGCGAACGACAACCCTTGCCCGTGGACCGTGCGACCATCATGCGCCGAGAACGACATTCCTTTCACCGTCCAATCCTCGACACCCAACTCGTCATGGAACCGATGGATCCCTTCCGCCAACAGATCACCATCACCTTCACGGAGTGCGATTTTCTCTACCATCTCGTGCACTAATTCCGAGTCACCAAACGCATCGTTGGCTTTCAAATACGCCGCGACAGCATTCCCACAACTGATCGTATCCATCCCGTATTCATCGCACAACTCATTCGACTTCATAACAGACACGATATCATCAACCGCGCAGTTCCCACCGAAGGCCATGATGGTTTCAAACTCCGGTCCCTCTGTTTCTAACCCAGTAGCCTCATCTTTCGTCGGTAGCTTACACGCAAACGCACACGCAGAACACGTCCCCTTTTTGTATTTCTTTGATTCAACCATGTCCCCGTTGATTCCCTCGAAGCCCTCAAATCGAACATCCTCAAAGTACCGCGACGGGAACGTCCCAAGTTCATTGGATAAATCTGTCACACTCGCCGTGCCCTGGCGTTTCATAATACTATCCGACTGAGCTGCATCCCGATGAATTTCAGTAGAAATATCAGGGACATCGATTTCTGGTCTGGAATCACCAGCGAACGTGACTGCTTTCACGTTCTTCGATCCCAATACAGCCCCTATGCCACCTCGACCGAACGCTCGACTTTCAGTCGTCATAATCGCCGAAAACCGCACGAGATTCTCTCCTGCAGGCCCAATGCACGCAATGTTCTCCGCGTCGAGGTCGTGCTCTTCACTCATGTATTCCGACACCTCCGACACGAGCGCACCCTCTAACTCAGGGACGGGCTCGAACGTCACTCCGTCATCGCGAACGTGAATCGCCGTTAACTCATCACATTCGCCAACAAGTTCAACCGCGCTATACCCAGTGTCCGCGAAATTACGAGACATAAAACCACCTGCATTCGTCGACGCCAACCCTGATGACAATGGTGAGAGCGACGTAACGTTCATCCGCCCCGTGAAACTCATAATCGAAATTTGTAACGGACCGGTCGAGAAATACAGTCTATTCTCCGGGTCAAACGGATCAATGTCAGTCGGAATTCGATCGTACCCCAGTTTCGTCCCCACCCCACGACCACCGATGAACGATTCTAATACTGCATCGATATTTTCTGTCTCCGTCTCTTCGCGTGAAAGATCAATGGATAATAATGGTCCCTCGGCGTGAAGCATATTTACATACTCAGTTCTACTGGCTATTAGAATTATTTCTTTTATTCATCAACAAACAACCACTAGTCGTCACTACTGCCACCTTCGACTGGCGGGAATACTCCAATGGTATCCCCCGAAGAAAGAGCCGTATCAAGACCGTCTAAATATTGAATGTTCCGTCCATTTACTAAGATATTAACGTGATCATAGACATCTCCCTGCTCATCAAAGATTTCGAGATCTGGATATTCGGTGACAAGGTCCCGCAACACATCTCCAACCGATGAATCATCCGCGATACTCTTCGTCACCGATTTTTGTCCTACAGCCTCTCGGAGGGTTGCGAAGAGCTTTAACTTGATTTCCATATGGAGTACTCCAGGACCCGCACCCTAAAATCCGTTTACTCACAAAATAACCCTAATCCAAGGATTGGCTAGGGGTTATTGGTCGGGGGCATCCGGCGGCACAGAATGATATCCCGCGTGTTCCTGTACTATCTGGTCAATTTCTTCTAGAACACCCATCAGTTCTTGCACTCCCTGTTTCCCTTGTCGATCAGGATTCCCGACAATACGAACCGGCTCATACCCGAGCGAAATGAATTCCAGGCCGAGTGACTCCGCTGTGACGCGTAACCCTAACCCTGCCTCCACTTCTCCCTCCATTACTTTTCTTGCCGGGCTCGCGTGTCCTTTCACGCCGTTTTCAAAACCCACGATGCAGTCTTCAACCGCTTCCCTACTCATCCCCTGCTTCTCCCCATATTCGGTGAGTGACGTTTCAAATGACGCTCTGATCCCCGCCCCATGGAATCGGTTCACGAACGTGACATCTTGATTGACGAGCGAATCGATGCCGGTGATGTCCAGCGGATTACCATCTTCGACAATAATTCCCCATTCCCGATAATACTCGCCAAGAACCACGCCAACAGTGTCCATTGGGCCGCTTACCACTCCAATATCAGGGACGCCTCCAGCTACCCGTCTGTTGCCCTCGGTACTCCCGACGTGCAAAAACCGTGGTCTACGAAGGGTATCGAGAATCATTGAAAACACTGGATCGTCCTCACCAACACACAACACGGTCGGTGGCTGCACTGACTCCGAAAACAACGTCACCGTTACCGTCTCTCCCTCGTTCAATTCTGCGACTTCGGGCGGGATTTCAACAAAGCCATCGCCTTCGACTAGACTCGTTGTTGCGCCACTGCCCTTATCAACTGGGTACACGATTATTTGCCCGTTTGTATCTTCAACGAGCCCGACCGGCATGAACCGTAACCTGCCTTCTCCATACCGCTCACGAACACCCATGGTCCCGGTCACCGTCAACGACGCGGGGACTGTGATTTCAGCCGCCTCCCGAATCCGTGGGGCAACGAAACGCTGAAAAATTGTTAACGCGGAAACCGGATACCCGGGCAGCCCAACGAACGGCGTCGCGGCTACAGTCCCGATCATCATGGGTTTCCCTGGTTTGACGGCCACACCGTGAATCAACAATTCGCCTTCAGCGTCTATTATTTGGTGAATAAGATCGACGGCACCTGCACTTGTGGATCCCGATGACAACACGAGATCACACTCTGACGCCGCGGTCCTGAAACACTCGAGCATCGCGTCATAGGTGTCTTCGACCAGCGGATACACCCGGCCCTTCCCTCCGGCTTCATCGACGCCAGCTGCGATCGTGTAACTATTGACGTCGTGGATTTCTCCAGCTGAGTGATCTAGAGCTTCCCCTGGGGGCGTTAGTTCGTCTCCCGTTGAGACAATTCCAACTGTGGGCTTTTCAACAACGGGAACCGTTTCTCGTCCGAGGGCCGATAACAACCCGATTTCCCGCGGACTTATCTCGGTTCCCGCTCCTAACGCGCGGACACCTGCCGCTATATCTGCCCCAGCCGCCATGACATTATCACCTGGGGCAACAGCCGATGACACTAGTATCGTATCATCCTCCTTTTCCGTCCGCTCAACCATCACCACCGCATCGGTCCCCGGCGGTAGCACCGCACCAGTCGAAATCTCAATGGCTCCGGCTTCCGTTCCCGTTACCTCGGGTTCAGAACCGGCATGGACCACTCCGAGACATTTCAACTCCACTGGCTGTGTTTCACTCGCCCCAAACGTGTCACGGGCTCGCATTGCGTACCCATCCATGCTTGCCCGATCAAATCCAGGGACATCAATATCTGCATCAATTCGATCAGCAAGAACCCGACCGTCGGCCTGTGATAATTCGACTGATTCGACCCCTACCGAAATATCCAAATCGTCTAATGCTGCCTGGACGGCTTCAGGTGGCGCTAACTCTCTGAATTCCTTTCGACTCATGGTTCCCACTCCCAGTCCTCAACCATCACTGATTTCCCTTTCTCAAACCCCTCTAGAGATTCCGGGACCACTACCCAGCCATCAGCCGACGTCACACTCGATAACACACCGGCACCACTGGCCATCACCCTATGCGCAGTTCGCCCTCCACTTGATTCGTTCACGGTTACTCGAACGAACGACCGAATACCTGGTTCGCTCCGGAGCTTATCGCCTAGTTCGGCTTCGACTGCCGGAAATGGTACCATAGGCATTCACCAATTTTCTTCAGGACTGGCCGGAAAAAATGGACTGCGGTAATTACGCACGAAACCGGGTATCCCGGGAGCATCAAAATTGGTGTTTCCTCGATCATCCCGAATCCGAACGGGTGACCGGGTTTAATGCCAACTCCATGCACAACGATGTCACCGAGGTCAGACACGACCGATGGGAGTAAATCGCGCTCGCCCACGGAGGATCCTCCCGTCGTAACGATTACATCAGCGGCTGTTTCTGCTGTTATTGCATTTTTCAGGGCGGTTACTTCATCGGTCACGACATCACAATAATTCGCAGAACTTCCCCACTGCTCAACGAGCCGCGAAACTGTGAGTCCATTCGTCTCAACCACTTCACCCGGACCGGGGTCGCTGGCGACGAGTTCTTCACCCGTCGGGATCACCGAAACATTTGAGCGGGAAAACACCGGGACTGAATTAATCCCAACCAATCGTAACATCCCGAGGTCGACAGGACTGAGCCGATGCCCGGCCTGAAACACGCACGCTCCTGCCTCGACATCCTCTCCAACCGGTGCGACGTTTTCACCCTCCGGTACAGCATCAAATACCTCAATTCCTTTCGCGGTTGATTCGGTGTGTTCAACCATTACTACCGCTGTCGCGCCATTCGGCAGTTCACTACCAGTGTGTACCCGGCTCGCTTCTCCACGATCAAGGGTGCCGGTTGTTTCCTGTAACGTCACTGGTGACTGGTTACTCGCTCGGAAGGTGTCTTCTGCTCGGACTGCAAACCCATCCATCGCTGCTCTCGAATAATGCGGGACGGGCCGGGTGGCACTGATTGCCTCACTAATTACACGCCCTTGTGCATCGTTCACTCGAACTCGTTCGGTTCTTTCGTGCTGAGTGACATGCCCAAGGAGAGTTTCTTTTGCCTCGGAAAACGGGGTATGGCTTTCGAACGTGTGGGCGTGCATTCCTTCGTAATAGATCCGGGTTCAAACCGTAAATACCGGCCGGTCGATACCAAAATATCCCCCCGGGAACCAGAGTCTGTTTCTTGTTTATCCTTATGGCAGGATCCTCCTTCTCGGGACGCCTCTAAGTTTTTACGGACCCGGTCTGAACCTACGGGCACATGCATCGGATTCGCTCTGATATCGATCGGCTTTCACATGATTTTACGGCTGAGTTCTCGGGTATTCCGACCTCAATACTCTCTGATGTTACAGGTAATACCGGTATTACGATGGAGAGCGAAATCACCCCAGTTTCTCCGGAGGTTCCATTAGCGGGGTCAGCGCTGACGGTGAATGCGGCCCTTGGTGATAATCTCATTATTCATAAGGCGATTACCCTCGCGGAACCCGGGGATGTGCTCGTGGTTGATGGTGACGGGTATACGGAAACGGCGTTAATTGGGGATTTGATGGCGGAAACGTGCAAGGAGCAAGGCATCCGGGGCGTCGTGATTGACGGGGCGGTTCGGGACCAAGTTGATATTCGCACATTGGATTATCCTGTGTATGCGAGGGCGATTCATCCTGCGGGACCAAGTAAGGCCCAAGCCGGGTCCATTAACGTTCCAATCACCTGTGGTGGTGTTACGGTGAATCCGGGTGATCTTGTCGTGGGTGATGGTGATGGCGTGGCGGTGCTTCCCCCGGAAAATCTAGATGCGGTATTGACGGACGCAAACGAGAAAATTGCGGGAGAAGCGTCGACGAGGGAAGCGGTCAAGGACGGGAAGATGTCGTATTATGAATCCGGGTATGATGAATTGTTCGCAGCATTAGGTATCCCCGAGGAATAACCACCGGTAGAGCGGAGTGGTTCGTTTGCCGCTGGAGAAACATAAGTTGGAACGGTTCCATGAGGAATACCTGTAGAGGGGTGAGGTATGGTGAGTAGCCTCGGCGTTGGACTTGCCGTAATCGCAGCGTGTTGTCTTGCGGGGCAGGCACTCACGATTCGATTGGCGTCGCGAGATGGCCAGACGAAAGATATTCTACTCGTGGTAATGCTGTTCAATACGATTGTTTTCGTCCCGCTTGCCTTTCTTGTTGATCCGACGCCTCACGTGACAATGCGGGGTGTCCTCGCGTTTGTGGGGGCGGGAATCGTTGGGACTCTTGTCGGCCGGGCGTTTTTCTATACTGGCATCAAGCGAGTCGGTGCCAGTCGGGCCGAAACGATCAAAGCGTCAATGCCGCTTCATGCAACGGTTCTCGCGGAAGCAATGACTCTCGGACAGTTTTCGGGTGTTGTCCTCATCGTGCTTGGGATCGGGTTGGTGTCGCTCGAAGCAGCATCCTCGTCGGATCATCCGGGTGATCCTGATTCGGTTATTGGGTTTTTGTTTCCGTTAGTGGGGGCGTTTTTTCTTTGGGCTGGAACCGATTTTTGCGAGTGTCGGTTTTGCGGAGGGAATGTCTGTGCATGTTGGGTTACTGATTAAAACAGTCGTTCCGCTTATTTTGTTTGTTGGATACTTGGTGTATCGAGATCAGTTAACGCAGTTTCGAGAATTACCAACGGGGAGTGGACGGTGGTTTGTGCTTGCTGGTGTGTCGAGCGTGGGGTTTTTATTGGCCTATTACAGCGGGCTTCGTGTGTCACGGGTGGGGGGTAGTGGTTCCGATTATGCAAACCAGTCCATTGCTTGTGGCAGCGGTATCCGCGGTGTATCTGCAGGATATCGAGCGCGTGACCGCACGGTTAGTCGTGGCGAGCGGGATTGTGGTTGTGGGGGCCGTGCTCGTGATATTGCTCGGCTGAACCTGATCCAGACGTTATTCTTGGGTATTTATGGGTACTAAGTGGATTTCTCCTCGTTTGCCGGTACTACTAAATCACTTTAACCAGTATGGTTCGCGACGGGTACGATGACAGTTGAGGTGAAACCCAAAACGGCGTTTTTGTTACTGATTTTCGTGTTACTAATTGGGATCATTGGGTCAACTGTCCTCGCAATAGGGGCGGATACTCCGTCGGATCAACCAACAGACACTGCATTTGTATCGGTGTCGAACACGAGTTCGTTGTGGCCGTACACGAGTCGCACACAATCGTTTCAGGGTCGGACGCTCTCGTTGAACATCATTATCTATGGGGAGGGGGACACGATTCGGAATCGATTGACATCAACTGGACGTGGCAATTGGAATGAGACTCGTGAGAATGTCTCGGAATTAGAACCGAATCAAATTCGACCGGTAGTAGATGAGCCTGCAAACATAACATGGGGAGCTGCCACTGGGGCGAATCGGTATGTGTACGTTGAGCCAAAGGCATCGACAAAATCGGGTATTTGGATAGCGGAGAGTTTCCAGTTACATGACGGGTCGTATCTCGGTTCTCGGTATCATATCCGGGCGTACGAATCCCCGTTCCCCGGCGATGAGTGGGTTGCTTTGCAGGCCCACGGCGAACATTGGGATTGGTTTCGATTACGGCACGTAGTTGATAGCGAAGAGGAAGCGCAGTCGTATGTTGAGAAGGACTTAGAGCGGAGTTGGGCGTTAGAGGAGTATCATCGGATTAACTGGGGGAACGATGAATCACCTCTAGATGCGGATGGGTGGACGACAGAAGTGGTCTTGGCGCATGACTGGGTTGGGGGATTGATGGTTTTCGTTATTGGTGTCTTGTCACTCGTTGGATCTCGGAGGATGCGGGACTCATTTCGCGCGCGGTGGCGGGGGTTTCGCGAAGAGCATCCGGGACTTGTTCCGTCCGTGTTTCACGCGTTAGTTCTCATTGCCGTGGTGGTTGGATTGATGTTGTTCGTGCGGTTTGCGTCGATTTATGTTGAGCGGGTAACTGACCTGCCGCCAAAAGCGATTGCTGGCCCGTTTTATGGATTCTTGGTGGTTTCATTACCGATTGGAACGTATCTGTCCGCTCGAAAATTGACTCGCGAGCACGCGTTTGGCGTAGCGGTAGTTGGATTCACGATCGGGTTCGTCCTTGACTATGCATATGTTGGGATTCATGTGCTCCCGATTGATTTACTGATTCATCGGTTTATTCTCGCGATTTCAATTGGATTTATCGCTGCGGGAGCGTCGAAGTCGGTTCGCGTCGGTTCGTCCAGTATCGGGCTCGTTCGGTCGGGTGTGTTGATGTGGATGACCGCGCTTGTGCTCCCATTATTGTATTTCTTCTAACAGGACGGTCGTGGTTAATCTGGGCTTCGAAAAGGGCGCTCCCACGGATGAGTGACAAGACTGTAGAGCAGTACGCCGAGAAAGAGAGCGATGTAGTAGATTGAGCGGGGTAGCCAGAGGTAGGTGAAGATCCCTGTAACGAGGGTTATCCACGTTGCGAGGAGGAGGGCGTCCACGAGTATTCGTGATTTATTGTGGGCTACGTACGCGATGAGTCGTGATCGACGGGATTCGATGAGTGGTTTTTCGTCGTCCATGCCGGTTTGACGTTCTGACCGTTTCATAGGTATGGGCTGGCCGGTTGCCAAAGTTTTTCGATCACTCCGGCGAAGCGGTATCGTATGCGTGAGGAACGATTAGTGGATGTGTTTGCGAATGCACCGTCGAACTGGGGAAAATGGGGCGATGATGACGAACGTGGCGCGATTAATTATTTGACGGAATCAGAAGTATTGCGGGGGGTGCAGGCAGTTGAGCACGGGCGAGTGTTCAGTTTGGGGGTGACGATAGGGCATCCAGATGGCGATCCGAAGACCCCGAGCCGGCCGGATGCGCAGCACTATATGATCCGTGATCGCGGTCATTATGAGTCTGGGAAAGTCGAGGGTGATGATCGCCAGGGGTCGGATGACGTGATTTTTACGGCGACCCATGGGACAACGCACGTTGATGCGTTGGGTCACGCGTGGTATGACGATGAGTTATATAACGGGTTTGACCCCGACACGACGAAAGGTGGGCTCGATCGGTGTAGTATCGAACCGATAGCTGAGCATGGTGTCGTTGGTCGTGGTGTGTTATTAGATATGGCACGGCACCGAGATGTCGAGTATCTCCCGCGGGACACGGAACTTGGAGTGAGTGATCTCGAATCCTGTGCCGACGCGCAAGGCATCGAGCTAGAAAACCGGGATATCTTGGTGATTCGTACGGGCTGGTTAGAGCGGTATTACAACGGCGAGAAAGATGCGATCATGGAATACGATGAGCCGGGGATTACGTATTCTGATG
>CAZITY010000060.1:0-11563 GCA_964542445.1 uncultured Halobacteriales archaeon
GAGATAGGGATAACGGCTGGATGGCACAGCCAGCAGTCCGTCTGTTCGCCCGTAGTGAGGGCGTTTTCGCCCCGCGAGAACAGGTTGTGGACTGCAAACCCTTAATATCTCAAATGCGGTCTGGAAACCTCGGCGGTCACACCGGGGAGGATGTCATGGGAGTCCGTCGTCGAGAATTACCGAAGCAATGTTGTTTTTCATTATCTCATCGGTACCGGCTGCTATTCGACGGCCACGGGCGAGTCGGTAAAGGTACTCGAGCGGATGGCCTTGTTGATACCCGTTTGCGCCATGAATCTGCAGTGCCTCGCTGACAACTTCTTCGACCGTCTCACTCGAAAATAACTTCGCAATTGACGTTTCTAATCGGTCTGGAACCCGGCCATGTTCTTGCGCATTCATCGCAGCGCGAAACGTAAGCGTCCGCGACGCCTCTAGTTTCTTCGCCATATCAGCGAGCTTCCACTGAATGCCCTGGAACTCACTAATGGATTGCCCGAATTGTTCTCGGTCACCCGCATACTCTACGGCCTTATCGAAAGCACACAATCCCATCGAATTAGCGTAGATCGAACTCCCGCATCGTTCCCAGTTTAGGGCTTTGAGCTGTTCATAGAAAGCCTCTCTTCCTTGCACGAGTACGTTTTCTTCGGGAATATGGACGTCTTCCATGTAGAACTGTGTTTGCGTCCCGCCGTGCATGTTAGTGAAATGACTCACGATTTCCACACCCGGTGAGTCGAATTCGAGGATTACCGTGCCGAGGTTCCCGTCAGGAAATTTCGTCCACACAACCGCAGCGTCGGCCCGGGGGACATCACTTACCCAGATTTTTTCTCCAGTTAAATAATAGTCGCCGTCGTCATCTGTTTCGATACGGGTATTCATGTTTCGGGAGTCGCTACCTGCTTCCGGTTCTGAAATCGCAATAGCAACGAAAATCTCCCCATTACATACCCCAGGAAGGTATTTTTCTTTGGCTGATTCGGTCCCGAACATCTCGATTGCTCGTGGGCCCACCATTGACTGTCCGTAGACAGCAGCAGCGGTATCTGGACAGACACGACCGATAGTTTCGATTTCGAGTACAACTTCAAATTCGGATAATCCTCCACCACCGTATTCTTCGGGATAATTAATTCCCAGGAACCCTTGGTCTGCAAGTAAATCAATGTTCTCTTGCGGATAGGTTCCCTCCCAAGAGAACGCTTTATCAGCAATTTCGTTTTCTACGAGTCGCTCGAGGGAATCTACGAGCATCCGTTGTTCGTCATTTAGGGATAGCATTGAGTATGCTCACGTTTCCCCGGCGTATACTTGCGTCTTATGAAGAAACTGAGCCGTCTACCGTCCAAATACCCCGGGACAATAGACGTCCAAAGGGGTTATTGGATTCTGTATTCGATCGTCACACGTGCACGGACGGTTACGTCTGATGGCTCGATTCGAACGGGTGGTGCCTGTCCGCTATCCCCTGCCATGGATTCGAATTCAGCGCGGAATGGAACGAATTGACTATTAGCGGTATCAACTCGCTTGACACCAGTGATTTCGGTGTCGGTTTGATCAGCCACAAGATTTGCTTCCGTCTCAGCAGCTTGGATTGCTTGTTCTAGCGCTTGTTCGCGGAGTTGTTCCCTGGTTTCGTCAGAAACCGTGAATTCAATTCCCCCGATATTGTTTGCCCCAGCATCAATTGCAGTGTCAATCACTGGACCCACCTGGTCGATATCAGTTAGTTCGACTTGTAAAGAATGTTGACCAACGTATTGGGTTCATCGGGACTGGGCGCTTCATTTGATCGGTGGACGACTGGATTTTCTCGAATGTTAAACGAAAGGGTCGTCAAGTTATCTTCTTCAACCCCGAAGTCAATGAGTGCCGACCGAATGTTCTCGCTTGTTGTCGTAAGCGAATCTCGTACTTCAGGGACTGAATCACCTCGCGTTTCCACACCAACCACCACCGAAGCACGATCAGGTGATGCGGTAACCTCGCGTGTTTTCTGAATGGTTATTACGCTACTTGATTGATTTGACTGCTGTGCCGTGTCTGATTGGTTTGATAAGCAACCAGCAAACCCCCCAACTGCGGTCGTTGCACCGATCGCCATGAATTGCCGTCTATCCATATGTATTCCAAAGGAATGAAGAGAGGGTTAAGACTTCGATAGATGAAATAGTGATTTCACTTTGTGTGTTGATCTGGCTTCAGGGTAATTATTACCGAGGGATCGATATGGTGACGTACGATATGGGAGAGAAGTATACCACGGAGATCCAAGTTCGGTACCGAGATATCGACCCTCTGCGGCATGTTAGTCACACAGAATTTGTTACGTATATGCAACAGTCTCGGCTTGAATTTTCGGATAAGGTACTGCGGATGACCGGTGCTGAGTTCGATACAGTGGTTGTTCATGTAGAAATCGATTACGCTGATGATATTACAATGGGTCAGACGGTAGAGGTCGCAATGACAGTGACTGATGTCGGTCGAACCAGTTTCACGGTCAGGTATGAAGTCATGGCGAATGGTACGACTGCGGCGACAGGTGAGTCGGTGCAAGTAGTCATAGATGAATCTACGGGTGAATCCGTTCGGGTACCGGATGAGTGGCGTGATAAACTCAACGAGTACGCTACCTAAGGAGAAATTATTGGGATTGGTCGACGCGATGGTAAACATACATGGCCGCGAAGTAAAACAGTATGTAGAACGAAAACCCGAGTAAGAACGTGCGCAATGTTCCCGGGTCTAATCGAGTGTTAAACACGAAAAAAGAGACGGTTAATCCTGAAAGGAAAATGAGGATCGTGACGCCGCCAAAGAGGAGATACACCTTGGTCGTACTGAATGGGAGAGTAGGCACTGTTTCTCTGTAATACTTTGATTGTGATAGATATACTGTTCCAGATCACCTCGTGAATTGGTTAATCAGTAGATTGTTCGATGTCTTCTTTTAGCGCGGTAAGGATTCGTTCTGTTGCAAGTGGGACCATTGATTCGAAAAAGTCAGGATCCGAATTCGTTGGGTCTCCTAACCCGCCTTCTTCGGTCAATTCGTCAAAGTATCCATAACGTTGTGTTTGATAATTCGCTCGTCGAGTTTGTGGTGTTTTCTTCTCGGTCGCGACCAATTCTGGGTAGAACAATTCTATGGCACTAGTCTCGTGATCCCCGGCGTGTCCCCAGTCGTCCCCGAACTGTTCGTTTAATTCATCGCGGATGAAATCTGTCCAATCAGTGACGTGCGTTTGGAGGTCGTGATCGCGAATTAATCGATCGGCGGCGAGTTTCAGTGGTTCTCGATTGCCACCATGAAAGTTTAATAAGAGGAATCGGTTCGCGCCATGGGTTTTGAGTGATTCGCCAATCTCAATAATGACATCCCGATAAGTGTCGTCCATCAACGTGAGGGTACCGGGGAACGACATGTGATGTTCAGAATACCCATACGGGAGCGTTGGTGCCATGGCCATCGTTAAATCATGGTCAGGGGCTGCCTCGACGAGTTTTCTCGTTAAAGTCTCTCCTCGGAGTGTATCTACCGCGAGAGGAAGATGTTTTGAGTGTTGTTCAGTGCTACCGCAGGCCAACACGACGAAATCTGCATTTGAAATGAGATCCTCTGCTTTTTCCCACGTCTGGCTCATCAAATCTGTGTCAGTATTCGCACCTAACATACACTGGCCGGTGTTAGCCCAGTACTAAACGCTGTCGCTTTTCTAGCCGAATCGAATGATCAGAAGACTGCAAGAAGCGTAATAATTACCCCTCATGGTAGATGTGAGTTCGGGTAATCGAAAGAAAATTGTTATATTCACTGACCAGCGACATTTCGCCATGAGTGAATCAGTTACCCGAGCACGGAATTGTATCTCGTGTGGAATCCGAATTTCGGGGACTAATGCCGCATCATTCAAATGCCCGGATTGTGGTCATCCGATGTCTCGGTGTGCAAAATGCCGGAAACAGAGTAATCTTTATGAATGTCCGTCGTGCGGGTTCCAAGGACCATAAGTGGGGGAGAAAGCATGGGAAAAGTCGCTGCTAAATTGAAGGTAATGCCACAGAGCCCAGAAGTAAACCTCGATGACTTAGAGGACCGGTTATCAGGTGTTCTTCCCGAGGGGGCAACGATCAATGGATTTGAACGGGAGGACATAGCGTTTGGTCTTATTGCGCTTCTACCAACAGTTATTGTGCCTGATGACACGGGAGGGACCGAGGTGGTCGAAGAAGCGTTTGCCGGTGTAGAGGGAGTTGAGAGCGTATCTGTTGAAAACGTCGGTCGGATTTAACCTATAATTCACGTTCACATAGGGTGGTTTCGCAAATTACTGTAGTATCCTGAGCGCGAGGGGTTTCGTGGGAGGGAAGAACGGGGTGTTTATTAGTTCCACGGAACAATTCTCCATATACAAATGCCTAATTCGAAGGGACAACGACAAGGGACCCGAAAGAAACTCGCTAACTCACCGCGAGAACGGGGAATGTCACCTCCGCAGCGGTCGGTACAAGAGTTTGAATCGGACCAAAAAGTACATTTAAACCTTGACCCGAGCGTACAGGATGGACGATTTCATCCCCGGTTTAACGGACATACTGGGACGATTCTTGGGAAGCAAGGTGCGGCGTATAAGGTTCGAATTAACGACCGCGGTAGTCAGAAAACAATCATCACGAAATCCGCGCATTTACGCCCACAGAAATGACGATTTTCAAGGAAATCATCGATGAGGAGTATCTAACTATTGCTGAGACGAAAGACCTGCTCGCCGGGATCGAACAAAAACGGAGTTTAGATGAAGATCGCGAACTCCCGTATGAACTTGCTCGAACGATTGAACATGTAAACCGGTTCGCGTTATTAGAGGAGGAAGAGGCAGCGGATCTCGTTGATGAGTTACTTGAGCTGGAAAAAGTGGATACGCCAACCGCGTATAAAATTACGAATTTACTGCCGCAATCGCGAGATGAATTGCGGGCGGTATTTGCGCAAGAACGTTATACGCTTGAAGGGGATGAACTCGACGAAATCCTTGATGTTGTCGCGAAGTACGTCTGACACTTAATTATTGGAGCGGGCACTACCGTTTAAGTGACGGCTTGTTGTAAATGCTGGTATGAGCGAAGAGCAAGGAGGGGAACAAGAAGAATCTATTATTGTGCTTGATTTTCTCCCTCGAGGTCGGTCGGATGATGAGCGGCCGCAGTATCAAAAAGAGCCGCTAGTCCTAGGGGTTGATACTGAAACGTTCGTGTTGTATGAATTAACGTTGGAAGAAGAGGAATCGAAATCAATTGGAGACGAAGTCAAGATCACTCGTGATAATGAGAGTGTTCGTAGCGTTAGTCGAATTAAGTATGACAAGTTATCTCGCGGGGCAATGTCGGAACTCGAACATGTGATCCGGGAAGTTATTGCAGAGGAAGAAGATCGGTTTGTAGAGGTATATAACTCTGCTGGACCAATTTCACTCCGGTTACATCAATTGAATTTACTCCCTGGGATTGGGGATAAGCTTCGGGATACAATCTTAGAGGAACGCGACCGAGAACCCTTTCAGAGTTTGACGGAAATTGAATCTCGAATTTCTGGGTTACATGATCCGGTTGAAATACTTGTTGAGCGAATTCTCGAGGAAATTCGCGATGACGATGTTAAATATAAATTATTCGTAACAGCTACTGAATGAGTGAGTGAGGTAAAGCGAATATTTACCCTGCGGCATCGATTACAGTCTAACGGACATGGTATCGGTGAGAACGAGTCTGTGTAATGAATGAGAGATCCTGATAATTTACGTCGTCGTGCGGGTATCCGAGGTGACCCGCGACAAGATCAGCATTTCCTTATTGACGACCGAGTCCTCAATCGCATCCCTTCGTACGCCGATTCCTTTGATCTAGACGCCGTGCTTGAAATCGGGGCTGGTACTGGCGCGTTAACTGATCGGTTATTGAATGTGAGCGACCAGGTGACGGTTATTGAGCGAGATGCACGACTCGTTCGATTTCTCCGCGATGAATTTAATTCGGCGGTTTCAGCCGGCAGATTACGGATTGTGGAGGGCGATGTCTTATCCGTTGAATTACCGTCGTATAGTGTGTCAATTTCTAACTTACCATTTGGAATATCGAGTGAAGTATTATTTCGGTTGTTCCCACGGAAACGACCAGTTATTGTGATGGTTCAGCGCGAATTCGCCGATCGATTAGTCGCTGCACCAGGGGGATCTTCGTATGGTCGGTTGTCGGTTACAGCCCAGCACTATGGAGAGTTGGAAATTGTTGAAGTGGTACCGCCGACGGCATTTGATCCGCAACCTAGCGTGGAGAGCGCAATCGTCAGGTTCACACCACGGTCTGCTCCGTATGATGTTGCAGATGAAAAACGGTTCATGGATTTCGTGACGGGCGTGTTTACCCAACGTCGGAAAACGATTCGGAATGCGATTCGGAATACGACACAAATTACGGGGATCGAGAATCCCGAACAGTTAATTGATCGTGTGGATGATGCGTTGTTGGGAAAGCGAGCTGGTGAGTTAACGCCTGAGGAGTTCGCAGCGTTGGCGAGCATAGTGAGCGAAATCGAGGAGGAATCAGCATGGTAGTGGCAGAATTTTTGGGTCGGTATATGTCCGAATTTTATGCGCAGATAGTGGGTAGCGTGGCCATTCTTTGTGTATTGTTAATTGTGGGGATTATGGCACATCGATATCGGGGAGGGAGTGAGGGTGGCGCGAGAAGAACGGTTCTGAATTTTGGGATTGCCGTGGGGTTGATAGTTTTTGTTGGGATCGCGATAAGCGCGTTATTAACGATTTGGGGAGGTACTGATCTCGTCCTGTCGACTCTTGGGTTTCTTGCTATTGAATCGCCGGTCTTGTTGGTGTTACGGATTGTTGTCTCGTTTGCGGTTGTTGTGGCAGCGTATGTCTTCACTGGGGTAACGAAACGAGTTATTCATGAAGTCCTCAACGAGCAGACAGGGATTTCTCGGCACCAAACTGAGTTAATGTTTCGGACATCTCAGGTTACGTTATACATTTTGGGGGGAGTCATAATCCTCGGCGTGTGGAATATCGATTTGAGTGGGTTGTTGGTTGGCGCTGGGTTTCTTGGGATTGTCCTTGGACTTGCAGCCAGGCAGACAATCGGATCGCTCATCGCTGGGTTTGTATTAATGTTTTCGCGGCCGTTTGAGATTGGAGACTGGATTCAGGTTGCTGACCGCGAGGGGATTGTGACGGAGATCTCGATTGTGAACACGCGGATTCAAACGTTTGATGGTGAATTTGCGATGTTACCGAATGATGCAGTGATTTCGTCTGAGATTCTTAATCGCACTCGGAAAGGCCGGTTGCGGATTCATGTTGAAGTTGGTGTTGATTATGGAGTGGATCTCTCAGAGGCTGTGGACATCGCGAAGGATGCTGTGCGTGATGTCGAGGAGGTGTTGACGGTCCCACAACCGCAAGTCAATGTGAAGGAGTTTGGTTCTTCAGCAATTATTTTGGATTTGTTATTTTGGATCGACAAACCCAGTGCACGGCGGCGAAACCGATCTCGATCAGCAGTGATTCGAGCGGTACATGAAGCGTTTAATGAAGCGGGTATTAAAATCCCATTCCCGCAACGTGAATTGATGAGTCGGGTGGAAACTGATGGGTTCCGGATTGTTGAAGAAGGATATTCAGGTGCTACGAGTAACCAATCCGAGGGAAGCAATGGGCGAGACTAATAAGGAGGACCAATCGTTCCTCGTGTATGAGCCGGCAGAAGATTCGTGGCTGCTGGCGTCTGAGGTCGCTGATGAAATTTCTGAAGCGGATGATGTGTTAGATGTTGGGTGTGGATCGGGGTATGTTGCGGTTACGATTGCAGATGCAGTTGGAGTTGATGTGGTAGGTGTGGATGTGAATCCGCACGCGTGTAAAGAAACATTTGAACGGGGTATTCCGACCGTTCGTGGTGATTTGGTTTCGTGTTTTTCGGCGGAAACGTTTGATGTAGTAGTGTTTAATCCACCGTATTTACCGGATGATCCTGGGATATCGTGGGATGATTGGTTCGATGTTGCGATTATGGGTGGGCCATCGGGGAGAGAGGTTATTGAACGGTTTATTGGGAAAGTAAATGCGGTGCTTCGAGCCGATGGAGTGGTGTTCATGTTAGTGAGTTCGGTAACAGGGCTAGAGGCGGTTCGGTCGTGTGGAGAAGAGAATGGGTTCGTTGTGTCGGTAGTTGCAGAGGAACAGTATCCGGGAGAATCGTTGTCAGTACTCAAATTCGAATAATTACTGTCGTTAATTATTTTGATTAGGAAATATTAAGAAGCCTCATTGCAAACTTGGGTTATGACCGAGTATCGAGCGACAACGCTCGGGTTATTTCCCCTCCCTGACTGGGGGAAAGATGAGCTTTCATCGCTCAAAGGCCACCAAAAGCACGATTTGATTGGGAGTAGTGAATCAGATGAGTTAACTGATGTGTACGACTCGCTCCGAACTGAAGTAATCGAGACGCAGCACAACTCCGATCTTTCTTTTTGTGTTGAAGGACAGCTTCGATGGGACGATATGCTCGCCCATCCGTTAACAATTCACGAGAATGTTGAAACACGAGGACTGCTCCGATACTATGATAACAATAATTTTTATCGGGAACCTGTTGTTACTGGTCCGTTAACGCCGTCAGGTGATCTTGCGAGCGATCTCGAAAAAGCAGCCGAAGACACCGATGCACTACAAACAGTCGTTCCCGGACCGTATTCGTTAGCGGATCTTGCAACTGATGAGCTTCACAATGACCGAGAGAAATTCATCACTGAAATAACCGAATATCTTGTGGCGGAATTAAATCGATGTCCACCGGTAGATACAGCGGTAATCCTCGAACCATCATTAGTCACTTCTCCCCCAGAGTCCAGTGAGTTGGGAATTATTTCTGGATTGATTGAGAATGTCGCTTCCAGCATCGATGCAGATGTGATCTTACAATCGTACTGGGGTGTTCCTGGCGGTAATTTATACGAAGAATTGCTCTCGACATCAATAACAGGTTTTGGCTTTGATTGGGTTACCGCTCCTGATGAGGCGAAAGCATTACTTACGGAGTATGGGGTGCCTGAAACTGTGGCTATTGGGGTTGTTGATGGGCAGAACACGCTCGTTGAAACCCCCGAGAAGATCCATGAAGAACTCAAGTGGTTCGATGAAACTTCGGGTATTTCCCGCCCGGAAACGATCATTGTTACGCCGAACACAGAGTTATTTTATTTGCCGGTTTCGAAGTTCGAAGCGAAGTTAGAATCGCTCGGAGCAGCTGCAAAGGCGGTGGTAGCATGAATGATACCCGTGAGCAGTTCAGACCGCCGGATCATCCTCATGAACATTTTTTGCTAACGACAGTCGTCGGGAGTTATCCGAAACCGAAGTGGTTGCATCGGGCACGAGATCTTAATGAAGGTGAAATAACGGGTGCGTCCTTTGATGATGAGGCGATGGTTGAGGCGGAAGATGATGCCGCTCGGTTAATTACCGAAGAGCATGAGCGTGCTGGGCTCGATACGGTTGTGGACGGTGAGATGCGGAGAACTGAAATGGTGGAGTATTTTGCAGAACTCATCGAGGGATACGAGTTCAATGGGCCAGTCAAAGTGTGGGGCCATAATTATTTTGACAAACCGTCGGTCGTTGAGGCGGTATCATATGGTGAATCGTGGTTGGTTGATGAATACGAATATACAGCGTCGGTAGCCGAACGACCAGTGAAGGTACCAATTACGGGTCCGTATACACTGGCGCGATGGAGTTTCAATGAAGCCTACGCGGATACAGAGGCGTTAGCGCCTGATCTTGCTGAGTTGGTGAATCTCGAAATCAAAGAGTTAGTCGAGGCTGGGGCGCGGTATATTCAAATTGACGAACCCGCGTTAGCACAACGGGAAGATGATCATGAGTTGGTCGGGACGTGTTTAGATCGTGTGGTGCGCAATATTGATCCGGATGTTCGGGTCGGGTTGCATGTGTGTTATGGTGATTATTCAAGAATATACCCGGAGATTCTCGAGTATCCGGTGCATGAATACGATGTGGAATTAGCGAATAACAAGTACCAGCAGTTGGATGTGTTTACGGAACCGGCGTTTACGAAGGATCTTGCACTCGGAGTGATTGATGTGCATGATGCGACAGTTGAGAGTGTGTCGACGATTAAACAACGGATTGCGAAGGGATTTGAGGTTGTGCCGCCGGAACGGTTGACGGTGAGCCCGGATTGTGGGCTGAAACTGTTACCGCGTGATGTTGCGTTTGACAAGATGCAGAATATGGTGAAGGCTGCTCGGGAAGTAGAAGCTGAATTAGATATCGGTGATATTGACGTCCCGACTCATCAAGTGGCTGATTAATTGGGATCGGTAGCTAGTGTTAGAGTGGGTTTCCTGAGTAAGGTTATTTTTCATCGTGATAACTATACTTTTTAATAATTGCAGAAAAGTTATTTTTTTTTTCAAATACATTGATGAGTACCGATCACATATTAAGATCATCTCACTGACACTCAATTTTAGAGGGTGTTAGCACTAACCGAATTATCTAAACCCATTGTCCTCGGATTACGAAAAAAATCCACGGAAGACTTGATGTCTTTTGAAGAAATATCACCAGAAGATGTTCTCCATGTCACCGGGGAAGCGTCAGATGATCCCTACGAATTATTAATTCAATTACTCGCTGCTAAATCCGATGGAACGATAATTATCACCTTAGATAAGAGCGTGGATGATATCTTAATGGCATTATGGGAGACGCATGAGGACGATTGCCTCAGCCG
The DNA here is from genome assembly GCA_964542445.1 of uncultured Halobacteriales archaeon. Taxonomy (GTDB): domain Archaea; phylum Halobacteriota; class Halobacteria; order Halobacteriales; family Hikarchaeaceae; genus CAZITY01. The sequence continues at coordinate 10,849 of CAZITY010000060.1, forward strand.
AGTGGTGATCATTGATGGAACGGACTCTGAACCAACCGGTGAATCTCAAGAAGGTGTGTCCATAATTCCTCTTGAATCTCCGTCGAATTTAACCAGAATCGGTGTTGAATTTACGAACGCGTTTGGGTCAATGCATGATGATCCGGATATTGAACAGATTGGGTTTCAATCGATATCGAGATTGCTCCAGGATGTAGAAATCAAAGCCACCTATCAATTCTTCCAAGTCCTGACCGGCCAGATTCGGACAGCGAACGCGTTTGGGGTAGCGTTACTAGAAACGGACAACACCGGGGTTAATGACGACTATCGGATGCTGTATCATCATTTTGATGGAGTTCTGCATTTACGCCAATCAGCGGACGGCACGAGTGAGTATCAACAACGTGGCCTAGACCCGCAGTGGTCGGAGTGGAAATCCTTCTAGTGCGTGTAAGAGCACGAGGAATGCAGAGTCACAAATCGATTTAGTGCTGATTAGACGAGGTCATCGGATTGCATATTGAGGAGTACCTCGTGTGCATCGTCAAGGAACGATGATATTTCTTCTTCGGTATGGGCGTACGAGATGTTCCCCATGGAACCGCGGTTGAAGAAATAGCCATGTTCGAGCATGCGGCGTTGGAATGTTTTCAACGCAGCGGAGTCAGATGCGGTTGCAACATCTGATGGTGAAGTGAGTGGTTGTTCTGGGTTGAATACCGGTTTAAATAAG
>CAZITY010000061.1:0-11144 GCA_964542445.1 uncultured Halobacteriales archaeon
CCTGTAATACATGTCATCGACACTTGAATTTTCGGGTTTTCCTATGTTTTTGTTGGATTCATTATTCGAATTATTCACTCCGCGGGAACGGTGCACTAGCAAGAAACGGGGTTCATTGGAACGCATTCACAACTAATCCTGCTTATCTATTATACAAATAATAGATGTATCCCCATAATATTCCAGCAATATGTCCACTATGTGGTGGAACTCGTAATACTGCCTCATGAAAAAGAAACAAAATAGTTCCAATTACTAGCAATAACACTCCGACGAAACTCCAAAAACCGCGAGAAATAATTTTCTGAGAATTGTCTTCGTGTATCCAGGCATATCCTAGTCGAACACCCGCGTAAGCCCATAAGGATAGAATACCAGGACTGGCCCCCGCGAGGTTCCAAAAATTATGAAAGGGGACCAATATGTTTGCAGTATAGATTCCGACATAACTGAATCCGATCACCAGAATAACAATGATGCGTTCCCTTAAATAGGGTTCAGCGACAATCCCAGCGATCAGGAGAAGAAAAATATTACCTATGATGTGGTTGTATGTGTCGATCTTGTGAGATATAGGGGCCAAGAAAATTCCTGGGGAAATTACCGGCGTTCCACTGCTTGTATGCTGAAAATAAAACCACCAAACTGCAGTATCTTGACCTTCCGTTAGTAGAACAACGAGTTCGATGATATACCATGTAATAAAAAATACAGTTAACCCAAGTGTGACCGATCTTTCTTTCACCCATCCGGTGACAAAATCAGTCATCGTGAATTGACTGCTGATGTGAAATAAAATAGTGCCCCCGGTTAACTATATTCACTTTCAGTCGGGGGATACCCCCATTTACCCCCTCCAAGTCCAAAGAGACGGTTATGCCGGGCGAGCACGCCCAGACCCGGATTGATCTCACCTATGAGATCGACCGCTGGCAATATACCTGCCCCCACGGGCACACCATCGGGAACATCGACGCCGCCACAGAAACGTATAATTGTACCCGGTGTGGCCGAACCCACGGGATCGACACGACAACATGGACCTATATTATTGATCGACGGTCAGGGGAAGAGATCTCGTTTGAGAGGGTTCGTGTTGACGCTGAATAGCCACGTGGCTTTATACGCTCCCCCAATTACTCACTACCTGTCGGGGCATCGCCTTGGTTCTGTGGCCAAAACCTCAATCCATGCCCCGGCACTCACTTTTTCTAAAAGTAGTAGAAGGCATCTCGGTTTATTCGGCTAAAAACTCTCCCGGATTCTCACGCAACTCAGATAACACACTTTGCAGGATTTTAGCCTCAGTCTGATTCTCAACCTCAACCACCCCACCCTCCGCTTTCTCTTGTTCAACCTCAACATCCCCCCGAGCCTCCTTATCCAAGGGCGCTCCACACTTCCCGCAATACCGTCGCTCGGGATCTTCGAGCTCTTCGCACCGCCAGCACTCAATGACATCCGGTGAATTCTCATCTTCCTCGGGTTCATACAACCCGTGCATTTGGTCATACGCATTATCAATATCCCGACCACTCAAATGCACATACTTCGCCGGCACATCCGACCCTTGCACCCACCCAAACCACTCACATAACTGCGCCTCTTTCAACTCATTCGCCAAATACGACGCCCGAGAGTGCCGGTAATGATGCGGATTCGCCGGTTTGTCAATGCCCGCCTTCTCCATTGTTTTCTTCAAAATCTTCTTATTGATGTAATTGTACGTCAATTCATCCGCCCCTTTCGTACCATGCCCGTTCTGGGTCCGGATCTTACACCACAACGGGTTCTCCTTATTCCCCGTTGGATGTTGATTCAACCACCGATTCAAATACGGGACCGACTCAACCAACGGCAACCGCCGAGCGCCCGTTTTCCCCTCAATCACGACTTTCTTCCCATGCTCGCGATCCTCAATATCCCCGACCGTCAAATCAATAATTTCCCCGATTCGAGCGCCGGTTTCATACAACATCATAATTAGCGCCTTATCGCGTGGATTATGCGCGGCCCGAACCTGCTCCTTTATATCCGACTGCGTAAGCAAATCCTTCGGCAACTTTCCATTCCCATTAGAACCCGTTATCTTAATCCACGAGACCTCCTCGGGTGCATCGCCGTTTTCAGTGGGATTAATCCAGCGCCAAAACGACCGAATCACCGTCTTATACGTATTCACCGTGCCTTCCGCATAGTCCTGGTCCATGAGCCACGCCACGAGATCTTTCACGTCACTTCGATCCATCTCATCAAACTCAACGTTTAGGTGTTCGGCCATAATTTTCAATCGCGTGAGGTTGCGATCGAGCGTGGCCTCGCTCATGCCATCCAGGGTTTTATCTCGATGGTAGTCTTCTATCAATTCTTTGTTATGATCGCTAATGTCGGAGGATTCACGGATTCGAATGAGGGTTTCGTTCTTTTTGTGTTCCCAATCGGCGGTGGGCATAGTACATCCTTTATATGCTAGGACTTGAACCTTTGGTCAAAGAGTCCTGGCTTTGGCGTCGATTTTGTTTGAATTTTGGGGTGTCTGTAGGGAGTTATCGATACAAACAAGATTTACTAACTTGTTGGGGAGCTGATGGTTTTATGAGGATACCCAAGCTCGTAGGAAAGAAAAGCATTAACGACGCACCACGGTTATCACTGGATACAGACATCCAGAAGCGTTATCGAAAGACGTTCTAGAGCACTGCGCTTTGGACAGTCAGCGAATAAATATCCCTGTACGAATGCAACCACTTGCCACTGCGACCGTCGAATTGAATTTGATGTTGATAGTCGCAATTATCGTTACGCTTGGCGTCGCATCGCAAGTGATTGGACAGCGGTATCGGATACCAAGTGTGTTGTTTTTGATTATTGCAGGAGTTGCAGTAGGACCGAAAGGATTAGGAATCGTAACCCAGCAATCATTCGGTGACGCGTTATCCACAATTGTCGGGTTAAGCGTGGCTATTATTGTCTTCGAAGGAGCGTTTCATCTTCATCTAGACAAAATAAAGGAAGCACCGGCAGCCGCGCTTAACTTGGTCACAATAGGTGCGTTCATTTCGTTTGCCGGAACCAGCGTTGCAGTTTATTTTCTTCTCGATGCAGATATAGGGATCGCCCTGGTTATAGGCGCGCTTCTAGTGGCGACCGGTCCCACAGTAATCACCCCAATACTCGATGTCGTACCTGTCCGGCGGCAAGTGGCGACTGTACTGGAAACTGAAGGGATCGTGAATGACGTAACGGCGGCTGTGCTTGCCGTCGTCGTATTCAAAGCTGTCGCCGCTCAGGAACTCGATCCAGGGAACTTCATCGGGGCGTTCGCCCAACGAATCGGCATCGGACTCGGTGTGGGTATTGTTGTCGGTGTGATCCTTTGGTATTTTATTAAACACGTTGACCTCTCACCCGAGAACGCTGCTCAAAATGCCCGATTAATATCGTTTGCCGGTGCAATCGTTGCATTTAGTGTCGCTGATACGATCGCGGCAGAATCAGGCGTTGCGGCTGTTGCTACAGCAGGAATAATTCTCGGTAACGTTGATATTCCGTATCAAGAAGCCATTGAAGAATTCAAGGGCGATGTCACACTCATTGTCCTTTCGTTTATTTTTATTGCGTTGGCAGCTCTCATCGAAATTGACACACTTGTTAACCTCGGGATCAGTGGGATCGCGCTCGTTCTCGTAGTGATGTTCGTGATTCGGCCGTTCCTCGTGTTTCTGTCGACCATTAATTCGCGCTTTACTGTTCGTGAGAAATTATTCGTTAGTTTGGTAGGTCCCCGCGGGATTATTCCAGCATCCGTCGCGACGCTATTCGCTATTGAACTCGGGACGATGGCGGAAGAGCAGGGACGAGCAGGTTTAGCGGCGCAAGCTGATATTTTAGCTGGTACCGTTTTCCTCGTGATTTTAACGACTGTTGTGATCCAAGGTGGACTCGCAAGACAAATTGCGCAGGGACTAAATGTATTACCTATGCGTGTTATCATCGTCGGCGCTGGGAAAGTGGGACGGGCGCTTGGGGAGCGCCTGATTGATCGCGGTGAAGACGTTATTTTTGTAGATAAGGATGAATCAGTGGTCGAAGCTGGTCGGAGCGAGGGATTTACGGTAGAAAAAGGGGACGGAACTGACACGAAAGTACTGGCGCGAGTTGGAGCTGGTAACGCGAAAATCGTAGTTGCAGCTACGGCGAATGATGATGCGAATCTGTTGGTGTGCCAACTCGCGAAGTCTAGGTTTGACGTTGATCGAGTGATTGCGAGGGCGAATAATCCGGATAATGTTCAACCGTTTGAGGAGCTAGATGTCAGAGCGATTTCTGCGTCAGATGCAACGGCGTGGGCGATTGATAATGTGATTGAGCGACCTGCGTTATCGAACTGGATGACCGAATTGGGTCGAACCGGAGATGTCCAGGAAATTGAGGTAACAGCGGATGACCTAGTGGGAAAAAAGATCGAGGAGTTAGACCAAGAACTACCGCAAGGGGTGCTTATTGCGCTGGTAGGTCGGGATGGGAATAATCAAGTGCCAGAGCAAGAATTCGAATTAGAATATGGGGATCATATCACGTTCATGGGACACCGCGATGCCGTTCGTGAGGCGCTGGAACGGACTCACCCCCACGATTAGGTTCGTTTGAGGTAAGATCGATACGGTGAAGACTGATGAATTTCCGGTAATTATGATACCAGTTGAATATCAGTGGTGAACGCTAGAGTGTCTATTAGCTACTAGTTTGAAAATGGAATTTCGATAATCGTTGGACCTCCCCGATCGAACGCGTTGTCTAACTCTTGGGGTAGTTTCGTTGGAACATCTGTGATGGAGATTCGGGTTCCGGCCGCGCCAAATGAACGGGCTAACGCAACGAAATCGGGGTTATCGATTTGATCAGCTGTTGTCCGACCGTATTCTTCGCATTGGTGATCGCCAATGACGCCATATGACTCATCGTTACAAATGACGACGGGGACCGACAAGTCGTATTTGACGGCGGTCGCTAAATCTTGAATCGTGAACATGGCTCCGCCATCCCCGACGACTGCGACGACATCTCGATTTTCGTTTGCGGTTGCGGCACCGAATGCGGCTGGTGGACTAAATCCGAGTGTCCCGTATCCTCTCGGGAAGACGAATTTTCCTGGTTCTTCCATGGGGAATAACCGTCGGCCGAGGTACCCAACTTTCGTCATGTCGAACACGAGAATCGTCTCATCAGTGGTTCCCTTGTTAAGTGCTGCTAAGACGATTTTCCGTTGGTCTGAGGAATCAACGCTGGGTTGTTCGAGACCTTTTTTAATAGATTCTACAATTGAACGAGTCTGCTCGGATATCAATAGTGATGAAGGAGTTTGCTCGAGTAACAACTTGGAAACTGCAGAGGCATCTCCGACAATTCCTTCAGCAGCTGATTGATTTTTCCCGATGTTTTCGTAATCGATATCAACGTGGATGAGGTTGTCCGGTAAGTCCGTTCCTCGTAAATCGAGGGGGCTTAATTCAGTACCGATCGCGAGGGCAACGTCACAATTTTCGACAAACTCAGAAACAGAGTCGTCTCGGAACCGAGCGCCGAGTGAGCATGGATGGCTTTCTGGTATCACTCCTTTCCCGGCAGTTGTCGACACCACTGGGATCTGGATTTTCTCCACAAATTCACGAAGCGATTGATGCGCGGTTATAGCTCCACCACCGACGATTAACAGGGGTTGATCAGCGTTTTCTAACTGAGTGATAATGTTCTCAATTCGGTCAGGACTAGGTTCCGGTAGTGTGGGTGACAGGTTTGGTTGTACTGAGGTGACAGTATCTGATCTCGCGAGTACATCCATGGGGATTTGGATGTGGACTGCGCGAGGGCGATGCGATCGAAGGTAGTCAAAAGCTGATGAAATACGTTGGGGAATATCGTTTACGCGCGTGACGGTTTCCGAGTAGGCTGTCATCGATTCCATGACGCCATCTTGGTCTTTGAGTTCGTGAAGGAGGCCTTTGCCGTGGCCGCGGTCCGTTGTCTCGTTATCACTTGAAATCACGAGAACGGGGGAGGAATCAGAATACGCCTGGGCAATCGGGGTGGCGGCATTAGTGAGCCCCGGGCCTGTGATAACGAGTAACACACCCACGTTATCGGTTGTTCGGGCATACCCATCGGCCATGAATCCAGCTCCTTGTTCGTGTCTCGTCGTATAGTGATCGATGTCGCTATCGATGAGTTCGTCGTAGATGGCTAGCGTGTGAACACCAGGGATGCCGTAGACCTGGTCGATTCCTTCTTGCTCAAGTTGTTTGACGACCGCAGCGCCGCCTGTGATTTGAGATGGATTTCCGGTAACCATGAGAGTACCATATGCGAGTTTTGCGGGTTACTTATAATTGTAGGTCACTCGGACGAAAAGTCTGAACGGGATAGCGGAGTACAAACAAATATGGGTGTCTGAAGTGACAGGGACGTACATGTTGTCGGACACAACAGCGTTTGTTACCGGTGCGAGTCAGGGAATTGGTCGTGAGATCACGATTACGCTCGCTGAGTATGGAGCGAATGTTGGACTTGCTGCGAGGAGTGACGGGATTTACGAGACCCAGGACCTCATCGGTGATGCTGATCGGGCGTTACCGGTCGAAACCGATGTGACCAATGAAGCGATGGTGAGTGAAGCAATCGAACAGACTGCCGACAGGTTCGGTGGTCTCGACTGTGTTGTGAATAATGCGGGGATTGCTGGGCCGACGACTCCAATTCGGTCGCTTTCCATTGAAGACTGGCAACAGGTACAGGATGTTAATGTGTTGGGGACAGTGTTATGTACTAAGCATGCAGTTCCGTACTTAGAGGAGAGTGATCGGGCGAGTGTTGTGGCGATTGCGTCGGTCAGTGCGAAAAACGCTCATCCGTATCGGGTGCCGTACACTGCGTCGAATGCGGCCCAAATTGCTATTATGCGGGCGGTTGCGTACGAATTGGGGGATGCGGGTGTGACGGCGAACACGATTTGTCCTGGGGCAGTGGAAGGCGACCGTATTCAACGGGTGTGGGAGGCTCGGGCGGATCAATCCGATGAGACGGTTGACTCGATTCGTCGCAGTCGTGAAGAGGAACTGCCAACGGGGGAGATTGTGCAACCACGGGATATTGGTGAGATGGTTGCGTATCTTGCCGGTCCGCATGCTCGGCACATCACGGCACAGGATATCAATATCAATTCCGGGTCTACCGTGTACTAATGCATGGGGTATGCCCTCGATATCTTCATGTCGGTCTAGGTATCGTGTGTAGAGATGATTCCGTCGTTACGGAGTGCGTTGATTTCCTTTTCGGAGTACCCGAGTTTGGAGAAGATTTCTTCACTGTGTTCACCAAGTGACGGCGGTGGTGTTCGGATTGTGGGGGTGATAGAATCATATTTCACGGGAAACCCGAGTGTATCGATCTCCCCTTCCGTCGGATGCTCAATCGATTGACGCATGTTCCTTGCTTGCACGTGGGGGTTTTCCCAAATACTCAATGTGGTTTCTATTCCCGAGGCGGGGATCCCCGCTTCTCGGAGCGTCTCGACGAGTTCATCCACGGTCCATTCCTTGAATCGTTCTTCAATTTCTTCGTCGAGTTGATGCCGATTATCGACGCGGTCGTTCACGGCGGCATACTGTTCCTTCGCTTCGAGTTCTGGGGCGTCGATTGCTTCGCAAAACCATGACCAATGACGGTCAGTAACTACTGATAATTGCACGTCACCGTCGGCAACCTCGTAGGTTCCTTCGGGGGCGAAATAGTTGTGGCGGCGCCCGAATGGTGGGTACGGTTCTTCGGTTACGAGACTGTACATCGCTCGCGTTGTTAAGCCTGCAATTCCTGCATCAAGGAGCGAGATATCGATGAATTCGCCTTCTCCGGTTTGTTGGCGTTGGATAATAGCGGTTAATATTCCCTGGGTGGCGTAAAGTGACGCGAAGACATCGTTCATCGGTGAGCCCGAACGCATGGGTTTCGTGTCGTGGGTTCTTGCCATCGACATCGCGCCACTCATCGCTTGAATTGTGGTATCTATGCCCGGATGCGTCCGATAGGGACCCGTGTCTCCATACGCTGATATGGAACAGTAGATGACGTCTTCGTTTCGCTCGCTGACACTGTCGTAATCGATCCCGTATCGTTCAGTGAAACCTGATTGGAAGTTCTCGAGGACGACATCGACGGTTTCTGCGAGTTCAAGGAATGCTTCGCGGCCTTCGTCTGCCGTGATATCGAGGGCTAAACTCCGTTTGTTCCGGTTGGCAGTTAAATAATAGAAACTTTCTTCGCTGATTTTCGGTTCTAGGTCGCGAGCTAATTCGCCCGATCCTGGGCGTTCGATTTTCACGACGTCAGCCCCGAGGTCTCCAAGCATTTGCCCAGCATATGGACCGGCAATCATTGTCGAAAGTTCTAGAACTGATATGTCTTCTAGTGGTTGCATTCGTCGGTAGTATCTCTTGAGGATAGCAGTTTATAGTTTGGATTCTCGTTACACTGCTCTCAGCCTGGGGGTTATCAAATTTGGTGAGAGGAACCGAACGTTAATAGTAATTGATACATCGAGTAGTTGATAATGAGTGGGGGACTCAATGGCGTTTTGGTGACTGTGGTTGTGGCCCTCCTGTCAATTATCGGGATTTCCATTACCTTTGGATTCCTCCTCGGATTTTTCTGATATCCGATTGGGGCGTTAGCCATGGTAAATAACTACAACGAGAATCCGAACAGACTCTTGACTGTTCGGTAAGTTTTGTGGTTAATCTTCAGAAGATAGAGATCGTTAGTTGGATTCGATCCCATCAACAGCGTCCTCTAGGCCGTCGTCTTTTGCTGCCGTGATGACTTGGTTTTCGACCGATTGGTCGCGTTCGTCCATAGGTTCCCGAGAGGGGTCTTCCTCTTGGGATTCGGTGAGAGTTTCATCACCGGCAACGTTAATAAAGATGTCTTTCAGCGAATCGGTTTTAGCCGACATAACAATAAGATGGTTGTCTGTTGTTCTATAAAAACTTTGGGGTTGGCTAATGCGCTCTAGATTCGAATGCCGAGTAGCAACCATCTGGTCGTTCTTCAATCGGATGATATCACTACTTTCGAATACAACATCTTCAACCCTAACTTACCGGACTCGTGAAATTCGCACGGCTCATGGTTTCTTCAGGAAAATTCACGGATACATGGAACAACCGTAACACTACAGTCATATCCCATTCAATAGAACCACGATGAGTATCTTATCCAATCTCGCCATTGTTATCGCAGTAATATACATTGGGATCAGAATCCATAATCGGGTTATCGGGAATGATGTGCTCACAGCAGTCCGCGCCTACTTAATGATTTTCGCCATGAGTGCTTTACTCTTGGTTCACGCAGTCGTCGAAAACGATCAGTTGTGGATCGGTGCGTGGGCCATTGTTTGTCTCTGGACGGGATATCAATTATATCTCCAATATCAATCGCCCACAGATAATTCAGGATAATAGAATCTGAACCAATTTCCCGAGGTTTTTACAGAAAGTTAATCATACCGCTCTGATTGCTACTGATATGGAGTACACCACACTGGGTAACACTGGGATGAGTGTCAGTAAGATTGGTCTCGGTTGTAACATGCTCGGGTTAGATACGAGTGATAAGGTAGAATGGTCCGTGGATGAGGCCCAGAGTAAGCGGCTCATCAACCGAGCAATCGATAAAGGCATCACGTTCTTTGACACTGCGAATAGTTACTCGTGGGGCGACTCAGAACGAGTCCTCGGTTCGGTGTTGAACGAGTATGATCGCGATGAACTGGTTGTGGCCACAAAAGTCTACTTCGGTCCCGAGGATGGCCATCCGAATAAATCTGGGTTATCACGGAAAACCATCGATCAGGAACTCGCGCGTAGCCTTGATCGTCTGAACATGGATACGATTGATCTCTATCAAATCCATCGTTGGGATACACACACCCCCATCGAGGAAACCGCTCGCACCTTAACGAAACACGTACACAATGGGAATATTCGTTACATTGGGGCGACATCAATGTGGACTCATCAATTCGCTACCGCGAGGCACACGACGGATAAGTTAAACCTCGAACCCTTCGTGACCATGCAGAATCACTACAACCTCGTGTACCGCGAAGAAGAACGAGAAATGCTCCCGTACTGTCAGTCGAATGGAATCGGCGTAATACCATGGGCCCCACTCGCTGGAGGGTTCCTCGCGAGGCCCCACGAGGAGTTAGAAACTACGAAGCGGGGAAAAACAAGCTCGAGTTTGCATCGCCGGCCGTACGCGGATAATGGAGGCGTAACGATTAACGAACGGGTGGAAGAGCTGGCGAATGAAAACGGGGCATCAATGGCACAAATCGCAATCGCGTGGTTGTTGCATAAAGAATGGGTAAGTGTCCCGATTGTCGGCGCAACGAAAGTAGAACACATCGACAATACGGTAGAGGCACTGGATATTTCATTGACCTCAAGTGACATCGACTATTTAGAAGAACCCTACGAGCCGGTACGTATAGCCGGTCACGAATAACAAACTCGACTTTATTGATCAGCGAGAATTTTATTGTTTGCTGCGGTGACGGACTTCTGGATTGATATGACAGTCCAAGACGACTGGCGCTTGCCGTGACTCCGTGAAAGTGGCTTCTTTGGCTTTGAGTGAGTCAATATCCGTAATCGTGTAGCCTTCTGCACCAAATCCTTCGGCGATCGTTGCAAAATCCGGGGTAGCCATTAATGCCGATTCCGCATACCCACCGGTTTTTGAAAGATTATGGTACTCGGATCCAAGTGAGCTGTCGTTCATAATGACGACCGTGAGGGGGAGTTCGTGGCGTGCGGCGGTGTCGAGTTCTTGTATCGCCATCAGAAATCCGGCGTCACCGGTGAAAAGTACGCTCGGGACCGATGGACGGGCGACCGTGGCCCCAATGCTACCACCGAGACCTTGGCCGATACTCGCAAAGTCGAGGGTCCACACGAATTCGTTGTTGGTGGGCGTGTCAATTCCATCGACCACCCATCTAGTGAAGTGCCCGCCGTCGGTGGTGACGAGTCGATCGTCGGGGATCAATTCATTCATGGTTTTAATGACTTCGCGTGGGTCCATCG
>CAZITY010000062.1:0-10870 GCA_964542445.1 uncultured Halobacteriales archaeon
CAACAGCAGCCCCCGCCGCGCTCGCCGCTGAAGACCCGAGACCGGACGACGGACGCACGCCTTTATCGATCTCGATATGCGCTGGTGCATCCATCGCTCTCGCAACCACTCCGGCCGTGTTTTTCTCAGGATCAGTCGGAATGTATTGACTCCCCGCTCCCACCATCGAAATAGTCGTCTCGCTCGCCCGTTCAACGCGAACATAATCCGCTGGTCGATCGAGCGCCACGCCGAATACGTCGAATCCGCTGCCTAGATTCGCACTGGTGGCGGGAGCTCGAACGACAACCATACCACTTTTTTTATAACCGGGTGGAAAAAGGTAGCGACCCCAATCGACTCCATCAATACGACAGGTCGTCAGCGTTAGTTTTCAAAAACATCATTCGGACAGGCGACATAGGAATGTCAATGATCGGGGTTGTCGGAGGTGGTATCGCTGGGCTCGCAGCCGCGTACCGTCTGCAGCAATACGGGCATCACGTTCAGATATACGAGGAAACCGATGACATCGGAGGACTGGTTACGAGTTACGAAACTCGCGGCGAACCAATCGAGCGGTTTTATCACCATCTGTCAGCGTCCGAAGACACCATCGTTTCTCTCGCTACTGATCTCGATCTTGATGTAGAATGGCGTATCGGGAAGAACGCCTATTACGTCGACGGGATTGTGCATCCCCTCGATACCCCGTGGGAGATCGCTGCGTTCCCTCCATTAAGTCTCTATGATAAGTTTCGATTAGGGCTGTTGACCTTGGGGATCGATGTCCGAGGCGGCATCCCTTCATTCGATAGTTATGACTCGTTCACTGAGTATGACGAAATTCCAGTGAAAGAGTTTGTCATCGAGCACACGACTGAAACGGTGTATACCGAGTTTTTTGAGCCGTTGTTAACCGCGAAATTCGGTGAGCGGAAAGACGAAGTAAGTGCAGCCTGGTTACTGGGTCGGATTCAATTTCGTGGTGAACGGGATGTCCTTCGGGGAGAAAAACTCGGGTATATCCGCGGTGGATTCAACGACCTGATTCGGGCCCTCATCAGGGCGGTCGGTGAAGAACACATCCAAACAGGAACCCAGGTTACTGACATCGAAATCACTGGCGATACGGTTGATGCTCTAAGGGTAAATGATGGCGATTCGAAGGAGGAATCAATCCCGGTGGATGCGGTGATTGTCGCCACGATGCCCAGCGTGCTTGAAGAACTCACCGGGTATCAGTGTGGCATCGAGTTCCAGGGAACGGTTTGTGCGGTTGTTAGTCTCGATTCAGCTCTCACAGACACGTACTGGTTGAATATTGCCGATTCAGCTCGATTTGGCGTGCTAATTGAACACACGAACTTTATTCCTCCAAAGCGATACGGTGGGGAACACCTCCTCTATCTCGCCAGTTATGTCCAAGACCCCGCGTCACAGCTGTGGCAAAAAACCAATGAAGAAATCCGATCTTACTGGTTAGATGGCCTCGATGAGTTGTTCTCGTCGTTTGATCAGTCGATGGTCAATTGGGTTAAAGTCGCACGGAACCCGCAAACTGCCCCGATTTATTCGTGTGGTTACCTAGACCAAGTGATCCCGCATTCGCTAGATGAAGAAATCGGTACTGGGGTGTATTATGCCGGGATGGCGAGTCGAGAACAGTATCCTGAGCGAAGTGTAAATGGGGGAATAGAGGCAGGATTTAACGCTGCGGAAAGCATCATTCAAGATTAATTCTGCGCCAACCGAGGTCCGTATCTGGATTGCAAACGCGCAGGAGTTCGACCGCACCTCTAGGGAATATTAACAATAAAAACCCGAAAATAGGAATTCACATTAACCCCGAGATGCAAATGGTGCGCTAATGGCGGAGTCGTTCGTGATTGTCGGTGACGGCGTAGCCGGCAGTTCAGCCGCCGATACGATCCGGGAAGAAGCTCCGAATGCCACGATTACAATTATTACTGAAGAAGGTGAACCGCTCTATAACCGGATTCTCATAAAGGAATTTGCGAAAGGAAAAATCCCCGCTGATCCGCTAGCTATTCACGAGGAATCCTGGTATGCTGAGCGGGACATTGACCTGCGGTTAAACACGGTTGTGACCGAGGTAGATATGGAATCACAGGAAGTCGTTACTCATTCGGGGGAGTCACTGCCGTATGATAAATTACTCCTGGCGAGTGGGGGGACACCGGCGCAACTCCCGGTGGCGAACGCTGATGCGGACGGAATTCATCATTTTTGGACGTTCGAAGACGCTCGCCGGATCGCTGAACACGCTGAGGAATCAGCAATTGGCGTCGTGATCGGAGCAGGCTTACTCGGGATTGATTTTGCTGCGATTTGTGGCGCGAGGGGCATCACGGCAAATTACTTGATGCGAGGGGACAGTTGGTGGCGGTATGGGTTAAGTGCCACGGGAGCGGAAATTGTTCACGAGGGCATGCGGTCACAAGGCGTTACCCCAGTGTTCGGGGTTGGTGTCGAGGAGTTCACTGTTAATGACGCCGGGAGCGTGACGGGCGTTATTGATTCAGATGGGAATGAATACGAGACAGATTTCGTTGGTGTGGCGATCGGTCTCGATTTTAATACTGAGCTGATTCAATCAACACCCATCGAGTGTGACCGCGGGATTGTTGTTGATGAGTATATGTGCACGTCTGCTGAGAATGTGTTTGCCGCAGGTGATATTACGCGGTTCCACGATGTGATTCTCGGCGGACAGAACCAGAATGGGTCGTGGGGGTCAGCAAAAGAACAAGGGAATACCGCGGGGTATAACATGGTGAATGGAGCGTCGTCTGAAGCGTTCCGTTGGGTACCGACATATTCGATCACGCATTTTGATTTCCCGTTTCTGTCGTTCGGTCACCCGACGATTGGAGATGAAGAGGCAGAGCGAAAATACGGTGATGAGAATTGGCGTCGGTTGACTTTTAAGGACGGTAAATTGATTGGTGGGGTGTTAATCGGGAATTTAGCGCCGCAGAGCGCGTATAAACAGTTAATTCGTGAGGAGCGACCGGTTGCGGGGCAGAAAGAAGCGTTACTCGAGGAAACCGTTGACATAGAACACCTCGCAGAACTTCCGGAATAACGAATTTGTCTAACACTCGTAGTCGTGTAGTGTTTCGAAGCGGTTTTGCTGGTTTACCTGTGAGCCTTTGGTATGGATGGGAGTGGGTCGGAAATGACTCTCGCGTTCGAATTAGCCGCGCTAGAGCAACTTGCGGATCCTAGTACGGTGTTTGATGACGCGCGGCAATGGAGTACGTATGTGGGTGTTATTTCGGATAAACCGACGTATGTAGTTACGAATTTTACGCGAGAACGCCGGATTCGCCAGGATTTTTTCTCAGGTCCGCAAGGGAAAAAAGAGAGTTTGAAGAGTGTGAAGACCCAGTTTGATACGGATCGACATGTGTTTGTTGGGACGAGTGATGATGATCGGGCGTTAGCGGAAGAAATGTCGTGGGAGTATCTTCCGGTTGAGGATGCGGCGGAGGCGGCGGAGTGGGAGTTACAAACAGAAGACGAGTCGACTGCTGTGGTGGATGAGGACCAGCGAGACGATTGGCCATAATTGGCCGGTCTAGAGTTGGGTCGGTGGAGGAGGAAACAAGGCGTTTAAACAGTGTTTTGTCGTATTTTAGTGTATGGTTGAGCCTCGGGTGCCGGGGGATTCGGAGACAGAGATTGTGTTGCCGTGTGGGGAGCAAGTCAGGGTTCCCGAGCTTGATATGGGGATGCGCGAATACGAATGTTCGTGCGGGAACCGACATGGAGTGGTGATGGATGTGCATCCGCCGGAACGGTTTCTTCCAGAGTTTCTCGTTGAAGTGTTACAGGAGTTCGTTGAACCGGCTGATGATATGCCATCGTTTGGGACGACACACTTGATGGGACTGGTGCTTGAGGAATTCCCGGATGAAATCGTGGTTAAAGATACGAGTGGTGATGGGACTGTTGGGTATGCAATGGTGTGGATTACTTCGTTTGATTCGGAGGAACTCCATCGCGTGGTCGTTGAGCTCGTTTTGGAATTAATGAATCACGCGGTCAGTCATGCAGAGGATACGGCAGCGGTCAGCGAGTTTGAAGCGCAATTAAATGAGTTTGATATTGATGAGTTCGTGCGGCAGTATCGCGAGGAACGCGGGTTTTCTGCGGACGATTTCCCGGGATACTGATCGTGAGCTTTGGTCGGTTGGAGGTGGGAAATGACCATGTATCGTCGGGCTTATTATGACGTGAGCGTTGCTCCTGTTAAGGATGTCTGAGGACAACCAAACTATTCTGTTAATCGGGAGTGGGCCGATTCAAATAGGGCAGGCAGCTGAGTTCGATTACTCAGGAGCGCAGGCATGCCGAGCTCTCGAGGAAGAAGGGGTTCGGGTTGTCCTCGTTAATTCGAATCCGGCGACGATCATGACGGATCCGGAAATGGCGGATAAGGTGTATATTGAGCCGATTACGCCGGAGGCGATTACGGAGATCATCAAGCAAGAAAATCCGGATGGCGTGATTGCGGGGTTGGGTGGTCAAACCGGGTTGAATGTGACGGCGGAGTTGGCAGAAGCTGGCGTATTAGAGGAGTACGATGTGGATGTTATGGGAACGCCGATCGATACGATTTATGCGACGGAGGATCGGGATTTGTTCCGCGAGCGGATGATTTCGATGGGGCAACCGATTTCGGATTCAGTTACGATAAAAAGTGTTGAGGAAGTAGAGTCGGCTGTTGCGGATTTGGGGGGATTGCCGGTGATTATGCGAACGGCGTATACGCTCGGTGGGTCTGGATCTGGTGTGATTCATGATATGGATGAGTTGAAACGCCGGGTGCGGATGGGGTTGAATTTGTCGCGGAATAACGAGGTGCAGTTAACAGAATCCATTGCGGGGTGGGTTGAGTTAGAGTACGAAGTGATGCGGGACGGTGCTGATTCGTGCATCATTATTTGTAATATGGAGAATATCGACCCGATGGGGATTCACACAGGTGAGTCTATTGTGGTGACACCGTCGCAAGTTATTCCGGACGAAGGGCATCAAGAGATGCGTGATGCGGCGATTGAAGTGATTCGGGAACTCGGGATTCAAGGTGGGTGTAATATTCAATTCGCGTGGCGGGATGATGGGACGACATCTGGAGAGTATTGTGTAGTGGAGGTGAATCCACGTGTGTCGCGGTCGTCGGCGTTGGCATCAAAAGCTACGGGGTATCCGATTGCGCGGATTACGGCGAAGGTGGCGTTGGGGAAACGGTTACATGAGATCGAGAACGAAATAACAGGGGAGACGACAGCTGCGTTTGAACCTGCGATCGATTATGTTGTCACAAAGATTCCGCGGTGGCCGAAAGACAAGTTCGAGGAAGTAGACTTCACGCTGGGGACGGCGATGAAATCGACGGGGGAAGCAATGGCTATCGGTCGGACGTTCGAAGAATCGTTTTTGAAAGCGTTGCGGTCTACAGAGTACGAACCCGCGGTTGATTGGGCAGAAGTGTCGGACGATGAGTTGGAGACAGCGTATTTGGAGCAACCGAGTCCTGATCGTCCGTATGCGATGTTCGAGGCGTTTGAGCGGGGGTATTCGGTAGATGAGGTGGTTGAATTGACGGGGATTGAAAAGTGGTATGTTGAGCGGTATAAGCGGATTGCTGATGCTGCGATGGCTGCGGGTTCGGGGGATTTCTCGATGGCGGCGTCAATTGGGTATACGAATCAAGCGATTGCTGGTCTCGCTGGTGGTTCGCCTGAAACGAAGACCGATGGTGGCGTGGCGGTGAGTGAGATCGAGGAAGCGACACCGGATCGGTCGTTCAAGCAAGTGGATACGTGTGCGGGGGAGTTTGCAGCGTCAACGCCGTATTATTATTCGGCGCGCGAGCCGCAGGGAGATGTGGTTCGGGATGAAGTACAAGTCGATCGGGATGCGAAGAGTGTAGTGATTGTGGGCGCAGGGCCGATTCGGATTGGGCAAGGCGTGGAGTTCGATTATTGCACGGTGCATGCCATTCAAGCGTTGCGGGGAGATGGGGTGGAGGCGCATGTGGTGAATAATAATCCTGAGACGGTATCGACGGATTATGACACGTCGAATGGATTGTTTTTCGAACCGATTACAGCTGAAGAAATCGCGGATGTGATAGCTGAAACGAACGCTGATGGAGTGATGGTGCAGTTTGGGGGACAGACTTCGGTGAATGTAGGTCGGGCGTTGGAGGCGGAAATAGAGCGCCGGGGCCTCGATTGTGAATTACTGGGGACGAATGTTGATGCAATGGATCTCGCTGAGAATCGGGATCGGTTCAATGAGTTGATGGATTCGTTGGGGATTAGGCAACCGATGGGTGGGACGGCGGAAAGTAAAGCAGAAGCCGTGTCGCTCGCGCATAAAATTAGGTATCCGGTGTTAGTGAGACCGTCGTATGTGCTGGGTGGTCGGGCAATGGATGTGGTGCACACGGACGAAGAGTTACATAAGTATATTGAGGAAGCGGTTCGGGTGAGTCCTGATCATCCCGTGTTGATCGATGAGTTCCTGGAGGATGCAGTAGAGGTGGATGTGGATGCGGTGGCCGATGGGGAGGACGTGTTAATTGGTGGGATAATGGAGCATGTTGAATCAGCGGGGGTGCATTCTGGTGATTCAGCGTGTGTGATTCCGCCGGTTGCGTTGGGGCGTGAGGTGAATCGGGAGATCCGCGAGGTGACCGAAGCGATTGCGCGGGGGTTAGAAACGGTGGGGTTGTTGAATGTCCAGTTAGCAGTGAAGGATGAAGAGGTGTATGTGTTGGAGGCGAACCCACGGTCGTCTCGGACGGTGCCGTTTGTGTCTAAAGCAACTGGTGTGCCGATTGCGAAGATAGCAGCGAAAGTCATGGCGGGGGATTCGTTGGATGATCTCGATATTTCCGAGCAAGTTCCGGTGCATTATTCGGTGAAGGAAGTGGTCTTGCCGTTCGATCGGTTACCATTATCTGATCCGCGGCTTGGGCCGGAAATGAAGTCGACGGGTGAGGTGATGGGGACGGCTGAGTCGTTCGGGCGGGCGTACGATAAAGCGCAGGATGCGACGGGGAAACCGATTCCATCGTCGGGTACGGCGGTGATAGATTTGAATGATGATGAATTCCCGGATGCCGAGTCCGTGAACGGTCAAGAGTTAATCAGTGGGTTCAGTGAGTATTTCGAGATCGTGTCGTTCGATTCGGAAGCAGCGTTTATTGAGGCGATTCGTGATGGCGAGGTTGATTTGATTGTGTCGCGAGCGAAAGAACCGTTACAAGTGGCAGTTGAGGAGACCGTGACGTATTTCTCGACGTATTCAAGTGCGAAAGCGGCGCTCGGTGCGATCCGGTCGAAAGACGAACCGTTGAGTGTGGTAGCGGTGAGTGATCGGCCGACGCGGTACGAATTTTGGGGCGAACCGAAACGGGATTAACACGCGCTGAGGGGGTGTGAAGATCTTTAGTGGTGTCGTTAGTGGGGTGTTGTATGAGCGCTGCTGAGACAGTTATGGAGGCATTTCCGCAAATCACGGAGATTACGGATGATGGGTTGCGGGAGCAAGTGGTGGATGCGTGGGTTGTTGCGATGGACGATAATGACATTCGAGAGTTAGAGTCGGTGTACTGGTTTCCGCCGGCGCAGAATGAATTAGGGATTCCTGATGAGAATCTCGTTGATCATGTTCGGGAAGTCATCGATGGTTCCATGCATATGGCTGAGCAGTTATTGGCGAGTCGTGACGCGGACATTTCGGTTGATATTGTGACGGCTGGGGCGGTTGTGCATGATGTGAGTAAGTTATACGAATTCACGGGATTGGAGACCACGGATCTCGGTGAGTTACTCGTGCATCCGCATTATGGTGTGTCCGTTACGGCGCAAGTGGGGTTACCGGTCTCGGTGCAACATATTGTGTTGTCGCACTCTCCGCAAACAGCGGTGGAACCAACGACACTTGAAGCAGAGATTGTGTGCAGGATCGATCAAATATGTGGGTCGGCGATCAGAGCGACAGCAGAGCGGGATTTACGAGAGACGTAACGAGTAATTAGTCAGCGATAGCTGATTGGTGTTCGGTGCTCGTGAGGTCTAGAACATCATCAAAGAAGTCGAGGGTGTCGTTCGGGCCCGGGTGTGCTTCTGGGTGGTATTGACGGGTGATGATGTTGAGGTCGGTGTTTTCGAGGCCTTCTGGGGTTTTGTCGTTCACGTTCTGTTGAGTGACCGTGAGGGATCCTGGATCGTCGACGGTGTATCCATGATTTTGGGTTGTCATAACGACCTTGTCGGTCCCGAGATCTCTGACTGGTTGGTTAACCCCGCGATGCCCGAATTCCATTTTCGTCGTGTCGCCACCGAGGGAGTTGGCGACGATTTGTTGGCCGAGACAAATGCCAGCGATTGGGAGTTCGCCGGTGAATTCGTCGACGAGGGTTTCTGCCGCTTCGAAGTTTTTAGGGTCGCCGGGACCGTTCGAGATAAACAGTAAGTCCGGGTCGAGCTCGGTGATTGTGTCTGGCGGGGTGTCGTATGGGAGGACGGTTACGCTCGCGCTTCGAGCTTGGAGTGAGTCAATAATGGATCGTTTCGCGCCGCAATCAATGAGTGCGATTTCTGGCCCAGCTCCATCATAGTGGGTTGGGTCGGTAACGCTAACTGAAGCGCCGATGTCGGTGTGTTCACTCATGTGCGGGCAGTCTTCGAGTTGGGCTTTCGCTTGTTCCGGTGTGGCGTCTGGCCCGGCGGCAATTCCGCATTTCATTGCTCCGCGGTCACGGATGTCGAGGACGATGTCGCGGGTGTCGATTGCGTCGATTGCTGGTGTGTTTTCGCCTTCGAGCCATTCTGTGACGTCGTCAGTCAGTTCGCGGGCGACGACAGCGGTGGGTTGGACGTTGTCGGATTCGAATCGGTCGGATCGGACGCCGTAGTTCCCGATGAGTGGGTAAGCGAAGGTGAGGATTTGTTTCGCGTACGATGGGTCGGTGAGGCTTTCTTCGTACCCGGTGTAGGCTGTGGTGAAAACGAGTTCCCCGTGCGCTTGTCCTGGGACGCGGGACCGGGCAGTGGTTATTCTCCCCGTTTCGGTTGCGATAAAGGCGTCCGCCATCGGTTTTTGGGAGGGTTGGGGGAATGATAAGTCTTGCTTTCAGAGGTGCTGATCGGTGGAATTCCGGTGGATTAGTGCGGGTGATTGGTGGTCCGAGGAGAGTCGAAGCGTGTATCACTATCCTCGTTATTACGGAACGTATGAGGAGTGGTGACGCAACGGCGTCAGAGGGTGTCTCTCACAAGAATGCGTCTAAAGAAGTTGTCCTTGTTGATGCGGAGGATAATGAGTTAGGGGTGGCGAATCGATTGGAGGCCCATCTTGGCGATGGTGACCGGCATCGGGCGTTTACGTGTTTGTTATTCGATGAGGAGGACCGGATTTTACTGGCGCAACGAAGTGCTGAGAAGCGTTTGTGGGATACGTATTGGGATGGTACGGTAGCGTCGCATCCGAAACCAGGTGAGTCACAGGAGGACGCTGCGCGTGATCGGTTAGAGGTGGAGTTAGGGGTGAGAGAAGAGCAAATTCGAGATTTGCGGGTAACGGATCGGTTTGAGTATAAGCGGTATTATTTCAATGAGGGGGTTGAGTGGGAGGTGTGTGCGGTGTTGCAGGCGTCGTTAGCGGATGTGTCGTTGACACCGAATGAGGAGGAGATCGGGGGGTTGTTGTGGGTTGATTATGCGGATTTGTACGAGAACCCTCGGTATTATCGTCAGTTATTGTTGTGTCCGTGGTTTGAGATTGCGATGCGACGGGATTTCGCGGAAGGCGAGTAATCGAGCCGACGAGGGAGTTATTTTGTTGTGGTGACGTAGACGGCGATTATGGCGAGGAGAACCGCTGGTGCAAGCGGGAGAATGAGGTATGTAATGAGAAAGGGGAGTTGAGGTGGTCGGTAGTAAATGATGAGTGGAAATATACCGAAGGCGATGACGATGGCGGTGATGAGAAGCCACGTTTTTATAGTGGGTGAAGATGGTTCGTCGTCGGTGGGTGGTGGCATTAGCGTTCGCTGTCGGGGATTACGAGTACTTTCCCAAATCCTTCGCGGTTTTCGAGAAGTTTGTGGGCGCGGGGGGTTTCACTCATTGGGAGGGTGTCGCGGATTCTTGGTTCGAAGGTGCCGTCCCAGACGAGCGAAAGGACGTCATCAACTTCACCGGGGGTGGCCATGGTGGAGCCGATAACTGAGAGTTGATTCCAGAATATCCGGTTCAAGTTAGTCTTGGGAGTGCCGCCGGTGGTTGCGCCGCAGGTAACGATTCTGCCGCCTTTGGCGAGTGATGCGAGGGAATCTTCCCAGGTGTCTCCGCCGACGTGGTCGACAACCACATCGACACCGCGACGGTTCGTTATGTCTCGAACGGCATCAGAGAAGTCGGTGTCGGTGTAATCAATAGTGTGGTCAGCGCCGATGTCAGCGGCATATTCGAGTTTTTTGGGAGTGCTTGCAGTGGCAATAACCTCAGCGCCAGCGTGTTTGGCGATTTGGACGGCAGCGTGGCCGACGCCTCCGGAGGCGCCGAGGACGAGGACAGTTTCGTGAGGGTCGAGATCAGCTCGGGTGATGAGCATTCGCCAGGCGGTCTGGAACACGAGAGGGGCAGCAGCAGCTGTTTTCCAATCGACGGCGTCTGGGACTTTGACGAGGTTGTCCTCGGGCATGACGGCTTGTTCGCTGTGGATGCCGGGGACGTGTTCGCCGATGATGTGGAAACTGACGCACATGGATTCTTCGCCGTGTCGGCAGTATTCGCAATCGCCGCAGGAGACGCCGGCGGTGAGGGCCACGTGGTCGCCGGTG
>CAZITY010000063.1:0-10760 GCA_964542445.1 uncultured Halobacteriales archaeon
ACATCCTCGTCAGGGGCGACCTGTGGGACGCTCCAGACAAGGGAGCCGACCTTCTGGTCCGGGGCGAGGCGCGACGTCGCCAGCTGCCGCCGCGTAATAACGCCCTCGAACCCGTTGTCTCCGGTCACTACGACGCCCTTTACGGCCGAATCGTCGAACAATCCCAGCAGCTCCGCCGTCCTTGCATCCGGGGGCACCTCCTCATACTCAGCCGAAACGATGTCTTCGATGTCCATGATATTTCTCAAGATCGAGTCTTCTCTCGATCATTGTAGGTGTATCAGCTTTGGAGGACCCAAAGCCTTGGGATCAGTTTCCACCCGATAAAGATCAACTTGCTGTCGGTGTACCACGGGGATCGATGTTCGGCAGACAATAGGTAGATGTTTCCCGGGCCGGTACTTATTTTCTCAACAACCGTTGTATCCCGGAGGATCGTCGTAGAGCGGAAAGCGGCGACCAGTCATTCCCAAGCCGCAGGATGGGACGACCGCTTTACCATTTCGGCCACTAATCGTTAAGTATGGAACTGATCGTCGCCGTCGACGGATCCGAGGAGAGAGGTCGGGCGCTTGCGCAGGCGGCGGGCATCGGTGATGCAACCGATGGATAAGCTAGCATTGTAGCATTGTGCGTAATCCGTATTGCATACAAACTACCGTTTTTGTCTCGATTGTCGCTTTACCGCTGCCTTGTGATTTTGATTCTTGAAAAACCGATTACTACATGTATCTGATATAAAGACCAGTGGTATTATCTCAATAATCTATTATGAAAACAGGAATTCAACAAAAGGAATCATTATTTGTCACCTTCATCAGGGTTAGCGGAAGCACTGAAAGGCGAGATAGGATTCGTGGAGTTCTTCTCGATCGATCTCCCGTGGCATGCCTGCTCGTCGTAGGTGGGTAGTAAACCAATGGCGACAGCAATGCGGCGTGAATTTATCCTGAAGACGATCAGCCAAAGAGTCATGAAGTCCAACGGCTTCGGCGTGTTTTGTCACGGCTTCGTAGTAGCCGTTGTGTTTGAGTCGATCTCCATATCGATTCGTGAACAACGCATCGGTATCAGCGGCGTGTTGGTCCCTGGTTGCAAACCAGCGTTCGAGAACCCGTGAACATTCGCCATCGAAAAACACGAAGGCATCTGTGCGTTTTGGTGTTGGTTTGAGCTGGATCGATTGGGTTTCCCAATCAATATCAACGAGGTCAACCCGGACGAGTTCACCCCGACGGATCCCGGTTTTAGCCAATGTCATGATTATCGCGCGGTCTCTGACATTCAGGGTCCCGTGGACCAACATACTCATTTCATCCACACCAATTAGCTGTCGGGATCCGCCCTGAGTCTTCCTCACTGGTGTGATGTACCGCTCCCGGAAGGCAGGAAAGCGAAGTACAGAAACGGAAATACACGATGCGCGGGACCGGATTTGAACCGGCGGACCCCTACGGGACAGCGTCCTAAGCGCTGCGCCTTTTCCTGGCTTGGCTACCCGCGCGCCTAGACTGGTGGATAACCAGTGTTCGTGTGTTGTTTTTTCCGGTGCATAAACATCACGAGACTGCAATAATCCCTATAAGCTAAGAGGGATGCAGTTATTGCCGTAGGTAAGGGATGTATCGGGCGCGGGATCAAGTGGATAATGCGGAATGGCTCGAAGAACTCGAGGCCGCTGTTGGAGAGCTTGAGTTAAGTGATGATGCGCGGTCGTATGCAACTGATTTGTTTTTATCTGCAAATCCGGACGAGGAGCGGTCGAAACGTCCGGTACTCGCGGCGAGTTTGTATGCAGGAGCATTGATTGCGGGTGAGGAACGGTCGCAAACGGTTGTTGCGGAGGTGTTTGGGGTGTCTCGGTTCTCGATTCAACAGCGTTGGAAAGACCTCATTGATTCAGCTGGTTTCACGGTCCCGCGTTGGTAGTTACTGGGAGTGATCGGCTGAAACGCCTTCACGGTCGGATACGATGTTTCCGTGTTCGTCGATTTCCCCTTCGACGATTCGCGTACTCGAGATTATCCCATCATCCGCTGCTTTTCGGTGTTCCACAACTTCGATTTCGAGTGGCTCAAGGCCGCGTTCTTCGCGGATGGCATTGATTTTTTCGCCGCCAGATTTCGTTTCGGGGGAGACAATCAAGACGTCGAATTTCGGTTCGACAGCAATCCCAGTCGGCTCAGTTAACTCGCGAACCTCAAACTCTTGGTCGTACGTTTCACTGATTTTCTCGAGTTCCGCTTCAAGGTCTTGTTTTCGTTCTCCAAACGATCGGACAGGCCTGTCACGATAGCGTGCGTTCGTGGCTAAGTCATCGCTAGTTAACCCAACCGTGAGGTCACCGTATTCGAATGCTCGTTCGAATAGGTCCCGATGACCATCGTGGATTGGGTCAAACGTCCCACCCAACGCAACGTTCATGCCCTCATCGATGGACGCCCCTCTCATAGTCGCTTCGAATTCTACTTCGATTCGTCACGGTCTTTGGCGTCTTCAACTTCGATCGTAATCGGTTCGTTTTGGGACGGTTCGTTCCGGAGGTGCTTGTCGAGATTGAACACGGTGTTTAGTTGGGATTGCACTTGGTTTTTGATACTCGAAATGAGGGCGCTTGGCGGGATCGCTTCGTATTCGTATGGATTGTTGCCGACGCCACTGCTTTCTCGTTTTATTCGCATTACGATTTCCTCGTCGGTTAGGTCGGATAATGTCTCGCGAACCGTACTTGGATAGAGGCCGGTTCCTTTTGCGATTTCGTCGCTTGTGCTCTGGGGGTATTTTCGGAGGTAAATATAGATGCGTGCGCGAGTGTCTGTGTCGAGTAGCCAAGAGAGGAGGTCGACGATTCCTTCGTCGAACTGGTCGACTGCTCGATCGGCGCTTTCTTCGAGACGAGCTTTGTCGATCGATGGAAGCGTTCGTGAGCGATTATTTGGTTCGGATTCTGTCGTGTCCTCAGAATTGTCGTCGTTCGTCATGTTGGATGTATAAGGACATAATGTGCCCTGGCAGAAAAAGCGTTCTCACAACTACCGTAACCATTAGGAATCAGAATGGGAGAGCAGTAACTCATCTTGCAGCGCTTCCATGCCGTGTTCTTCATGAATACGGCGTTGTTTCGCCGCGCCACTTTCTGCCTCTAGTATCGTTTTGATACCGGATATCCCGAGGCGATCGCATTCTCGGTCAACAACCGTCGCTAACTTGATCTCGTCAGTCCCGTCCTTTGAAATAAACGAGGCATCATGCCCGTATCGCATCGCTCGCCATTTGTTCTCATCGAGTAATTCCCGCCGAATCTCCGTGTTACTCACCCCAGCTTCGAATTCATCACTTAATTCGTACACCAAGGCATGAAAATATTCAACGAATGCCATGACTCGGTCAGGATTGGCTTGAGAGTCGGGTGTCCTGACTTCAACCGTCCCGTGTTCTGTGTGTGGCCGCACATCGAACCATAACTCGCCGCGATCACGGATCGAATCAGTCTCAAGCAACGCCCGTTCAAACTCAAGGTAGTCCTCGATTCCCGCAAACGCCGTAGGCATCCCGGTATTCGGGAGCGCTTCAAATATTTTCGCTCTTGCAGACGCGAGGCCTGTATCGAAACCACACCAAAACGGAGAATTAACAGATAATGCCAAGGTAACGGGGAGATACCATCTGAGTTCATTCGCGATCCACACTGCCTTATCAGCATCATCGACCCCAACGTGGATATGTAACCCCGCCGTCGTGTTCCGGTGTTGCGGGTACTGAATTCGATCTAACTGGGACTGATACCGTGGTTTTTCGGCATGCGCCAACTTTCGCCAGTGAGCGTTCGGGTGAAGTCCAGCGCCCGCGATTTGAAACCCGTGCGTTTCGGCGTGCTCAACGAGTGCATTTCGGACGTCATAGAGAGTTTCTCGGGCGAGATCAAGCCGCTCGATGGTTGGGGTTTGCGTTTCAATAACGAATTTAAACAGTTCGTGATCTAACCGGTCTTCGAGAATTTCGGGCGGATCAGATTCATACACGAGCGTATCAGTGCCGCTAACCGGTCGACCGGCCGCATCAACAATAAAAAACTCTTCCTCAATTCCAAGCGTCCCCATCGTCGAAAAGGCCTCAGCTGAGCCGCCAGTAACCATCGAGAATTTCTAACACACCGGAGGGTAAATAGTTCGGGATATCGGCGATCAATCGGATTCCAACAAGAGCGCTAAGTGGTCTGCGTGTACTGGTGCAAGCGATTCTTTGTCTACAACAGAGAAGGTGTCTCGTACGTCGTCGAGGACGTTGGTGTAAATGGTGTTTGGGTCGGCCGTGACATCTTCACTACGTGCTTTGATCATCAGGACAAACCGACCTTTTTCTGCGAGAAATCGTTGGTTCGCCTTCGCAACGGCAGCCTGATCCCGGGTCGCAACATCCTGGACGATCAAATCAATGTCCGATTCAACTACCTGACTATATGTCTCCGGGTCACGCGCGTCTTTCAATAAAGGAAACAATCCATCTCGACCGCGGGCCACGGGGATAAGGTCTCGTAGTGGACGCGGAGCAAACTCTACAGCGTACACTGGTGCAGTGACATCAGCAATATGACTCACTGTTGTTCCAGTTGCGGCCCCGAGATACAGTACACTCGATGTAGCGCTAAGTCCGACGTCTATCCCTCGGTCGATTAATAACCCAAGTTTGGAACGAGAAATATCCCAGGCGCGCCATCCGTTCTTCGTGGGTTCTGACGAGACCGGTGGGCCCCTAGTGGCAAGTCGTTTGTCACCGCCGATCACTCGGCGCTCAATTCCATTCGGGAGCGTCATGTTGCCTCCTGTTCTCGAAGCGTTGCCAGCCGATCTTCGAGGTCTGTTTCGAGTGAGGGTCTCTGTTCCCCGGAATAATAATCGATGCGGGCGGCGATGGCGAGTTTCCCCGCCAGTATCCGCGCGGCGTTCCCCCGCTGGTCCGTTGGGGCCTGCTGAATTGCAGGGTGCGTGAAAATAACGCCGTGTTTGGGTGAGGGTGCGTGGCCGTTGAGATGCGCGAATAATGCTGATTCAGCGCCGAGTACTTGAATGGTGCCGCTTGGTTTTCTTGCGAGGGTTTTGAGACTACCGGCGGACTCGAGTAACCGTGCTGTGAGGATGGGTCCAGCGAGTGTGGCGAGATTAGGAGCCACCACGCCGGCGGTCTGCTCTATATATTCACCGATCGTGGTTCGTTCTGATTCGAGCGATTGAATCACTTGTGCGAGTCCAATGATTCGTGTTTCGATCGGGTTACTGGGGGTTCGATTCGAGAGTTCTTCGATGTAGTCTGTGCCTGTTGTTGTTTCACCGTAATAACTCCCGGCCCATTCTTCGAGTACTTCCGTTAGTTCATTCGTGGTCTCCGCGAGCGTGTCATAATTGCGGACGGCATGGATGAGTTGTCGATCGGTCGCCTGCTCGAGTTCCTCGATGGCCGCTTCGGCAGCGGCAATCGTCGCGTCGTGGAGAAATTCGTAGTACTGGTCAGATGACTCAAACCGCCCGGTTTCTACGGCGATTTCTGGCCACGCAGCTGGCGCAGCGGCCGAGCCGTCTCGAATGGACTCGATCGCGTCTTCTAGCGAAATGGCTTGGTCGGTATCAAACCAACCCGACTCAGTCATAGCGATGTGTGCCTCCGTCCCGAGCGATTCATACTAACTGGTATTAAGAGCGGTCGGATAAACCAACCGCCCGAGTCAGCCTCGGGCTATTCGTCGGTGTCGTCGGGGGAACGGTTGCTTGTTTGCTCTTCGAGTTCGTCTTTTATGGCTTCTAATTCCTCTTCGATTTGTTCGTGTCTTGAGTCGAGTTTCACAGTTTCATGTGAGTCGTTGTTCGATTTTGCGTGAGTAATTTGGTCAGAGATTTCTGCTTTGATCGATCGAATTTCGTTCAAGAGTGATTGGGCCGTTTCGTCTGTCGGACCGGCAGAAATGTCTAGTGATTGGAGTTTTTGGATCGCGTTTTCGAGTTCTCCGAGCGTCCGCGTCAGGTACATCGATAGGTCATTTGGTACTTCGGCGGCTGTATCGCTGGGGGCATCAGTGGCTGTTAATCGGAGAGCTCGTTGGAGGAGTTTGAGCAATTGAATGTTTGTTTCGAGGACGAGGATTATGCTGGGGATCGCAATTTGGTCTGTAAACCGTATTATTCCGGCTGGGGAAGGGGACGGAAGTGAGAATAGGGTGTTATTTTCGGCCAATTCAGATCGGAGGTCCTCAACGTTCGATTCTAGTGACGCGACACGGTTGACTAGTTCCTCGTCCCGTGACGCGGTAGTCATGTGTAGTTCCTACTGTGTCAAGGGTAAAAGCAGTCTCGCCTAGGGGCGGGTCGGTAGATAAGATGCTGTTACGTCGTATTGTGTTTTCAGGATAGTACCGGAAAGTTGCGACATATGGGATTGGGTGAAGCGGTGGATGGTCGGAGCAATTATTACACTCAAAATAATATGATTTATCATGAAGGATAGGGTTTTGGTGCCTGTCAATGATTCTCCCCCAGCATGGGCAGCACTTGATTACGCCATTGCTCACCCCCCACAGGAGCAACTCATCTGTCTCCACGCTATCAACCCTGCACCGTACGTAAGTGATATCGGTGGTGTGGGCGGTCCGCTCATGATGGAACAGAAACAAACGGAAGCAACCAACCTCATGGAAACCATCACGGAATACGTCTCGATGGAATCCTGTGGCTTCAACACGGAACTCCAAGAAGGACGACCGAAAACAGTCATTCTGGATTACGTCCACTCCCATTCAATCGATAAAATCGTCATGGGAACCCACGGGCGAACCGGTGTCAAACGAATCCTTATTGGTAGTGTAACTGAAGCGATCCTTCGAGACAGCCCGATCCCAGTCACGGTTATCCCACCCTAACCCCTACAAACTGCTTTCCATCAGGACAAATCGAGACAGCCTAGTTAAGGAGTTCGGGAGCGAATTTTTCATAGGAATTGATTAGGGCGATTCAATGTACCAGATGTTAATTTGTCCGGCTTTCCGGTGAGACAATTCACCGGCGTCAACGAGATCTTCAAGCCGCTGTCTCGCTAGCGCCCGACTAATCCCGACAACGTCCGCCACTTCACTTGCAATCGTGGGGGATCGGGATTTAACGGCCGCAATAAACTCCTCATCGGAATACAGGACTGGCCGGCGAGGAGTCAACCGTGACGAATCACCTGACCCCTCACCCGTACCTATATGTTATAAACCAAATTGCTTACTTAGTGGGTAATTAACATACCCCAAACTAATCGACCATCGGAACGAAACTATAAACGCAACGGCAGAACAAGACAAAACTACCACAATGGTTAACCCTCTTAGTGATATACTCCCACTCCTCATTCTCGGTATCCTCATCGGTTACGGAGTGAAACTTGCGTTCGACCGATATCGCCAAACTCGCGGCGGCTAAGTACTATTCGGCGATTGCATTACTCGATCATTGGCAATGAAGAGTATCACACCCAAGAGTATCAACAGACTCGCCACCCAGAACGCCAACTGAAACCCCATTACCCCCGCAATCCACCCACCACCAATACTCCCAACTCCCCCGCCAACTCCAGTTAACGCCACATACAACCCGATTCCGTTCCCCCGCGAACCACCGGAAAGCCGCGTGACAATCCCAGTCGCCGTCACCGCGATAATCGCCCAAGTAAACCCAATCCCACAGAACAAACCAGCTAGCAGCCCGAGTAAATACTCAATCGGAACAACAATGATAATCCCTCAAACCAACGGAAACAACACGACGCGAGCCAACAGCGCCCGTGTCTGTAACACTCCAGAATCCCAAATCCCGGTCCACCGACCGATCCGTGTATAAAATACTGCCGACGCGACATTGGCCGCCAAAAACAACAAAAACACGCGTTGGTCCATGAAGAACCTCCGGAGGAACACTGGTAACGGCCCCCAAAACACCCCGAAG
Organism: uncultured Halobacteriales archaeon; assembly: GCA_964542445.1. GTDB lineage: Archaea > Halobacteriota > Halobacteria > Halobacteriales > Hikarchaeaceae > CAZITY01. The sequence continues at coordinate 7,974 of CAZITY010000063.1, forward strand.
CCAGTCGAAAACAACAACACAACACCCAGATACACTACTAACCGTCGAGACAACCGAAGTCGATATTTGCCGGACCGATACCCCTTGATCCCCCAGTACAATCGAGTTGTTGCAAACGGAACCGTTCGAATATACCGGCCGCCACCCCGGAAAATCCGCCCAATGACGACTGGATTTTCCACAATATTTAGTACGTCAACTGTTACTTTCTGGGGTAGCCCCCGGACCGATAATGGAATGGCAATGAACGAGATAACACTACACCCCCAAAACAACAACCGTTGGGCCGTTACAAAATCAAAGAGCTACCCGCCAACCGGGAGCCATACCGCCCCTAGAAGCAACCCAGCAATCCAACCGTATCCTTGGTACGCATTCAATAATGCAATCCGAGCCTCCCACTGGTCTTCGGGGGTCCCTTCGACGACGAGAAGCGTCAAGACTGGTGCAGCTGCCGCAACGAAAAACCAGATAACACTGTTCACCGCAACAAGAATCCACTCCGACGACACGAATGGAATAACGCCGATCATGGCTCCAGTCGCCCCTAGCGCAACAACAATGAACACCGAACGGTGATGCGTTCGGTCAGCCAATCACCCCCATGTGAGTGCCCCAGGGACGCCAGCGAACGCAGCGGTAGCCGCCACCAACCCCACGATGAACGCATTCCCGCCGAGACTAATCGCATATAACGGGATAAGGAGCGAAATCGTCCCAATCGCCGTATACCCAATGCCCCACCCCAACAACCACTGATCCCTGCCACTTATTCATTCGATAACAGAATCAATCAATTCAATCGGATGTAACGGGGTGACACCCATCCCATCGCTAATTTGTGTTCGACACGATGCCCCGGTTGCCACAACCAAGTTCCCATTACTCGATTCGATTTGATCGAACAAGATGTTCCCGATCGCTTGACTCATCGAAAAATGCTCAGCTTCATATCCAAAACTCCCCGCCATCCCACAACACCCAGAATCTAACTCCTCAACCTCGAACCCGACCGACCCGAGTACTTGCGTAGCGGATGAAGCTGTATTCGTTGCTTTTTGATGGCAATGACCGTGATACGTCACTGACTGCTCAGTCAATTCACCAACTTCAATCGAGTCAAGTAAGTCTCGTTCCTCCAGATACTCACACACCCCGAACGTGCGCTCTGGAACCTCAGCGAGTTCACTTGGATCAAGCAAATCATAGTAATCAGATTGAATCATCACTGTATCAGACGGTTCTGCCACCACCACATCCCACCCAGATGACACATATGGCGCCACCGATTGAATCGTCTCTCGGGCTTTCTCTTTTGCGAGATTGACGAATCCTTTCGAGTACGCCGGCCGGCCAGAATCCCGCACAGCATCCAATACATCAACATGGACGCCGACTGATTCGAGGACCCGAACAGTCGCCTTCCCCGCCGACGGGTAATTGTAATTAATAAATGGATCAGGAACGACGACAACTTTGTGCTCTGCATTCTCTTCGGACACTTGCGGCCCCCGTCGAGCGAACCACTCTGCGAACGATTCAGAATGAAACCGCGGTAACGAACGTTCCTTTGCAATCCCAACTGTTTTCTCCAATAACCACCGGCTCCCCGGTACCAACGGCGCAATATTCGAAACTGGTGACAACAATGACCCCAGTTTCCCCAAGCGATCGAGATTCGCAAACAACCGATCCCGAATTGACGAACCATGGCGCTCATGATACTCATTCAAAACCTCAACCTTCATTTTCGCCATATCCACTTCACTCGGGCAATCCTTCGCACACCCCTTACACCCAATACAAAGATCCATCACCTCCGTAATGAATTCATCACTAAACATTTCTTCAGCCGGTAAATCACCACTCATCGCTTGCCGAAGCATATTCGCCCGGCCCCGCGTCGATGTGATCTCTTCTCTCGATGCCCGAAACGTGGGGCACATAACACCACCCGTCGTTTCCTGTGGCCCGCGACACCCACCACACCCGTGACACAATTCCGCCATTCCCTGAAACCCATTACTCTCCTCCCAATTCAACGATGACTCAAACCCCGTAGAAAACGAATAAGACGGTGAAAACCGGAGGTTCTCCGTCATATCCACCTCACCACACACCTGTCCTGGATTCAATAACCAATCCGGGTCGAACGCGTCCTTCAATTCAGTAAAGGTTCTCCACAACTCCTCTCCGTATAATTTCCGGTTCCACTGGGTCCGTGCTCGACCATCCCCATGCTCACCCGAAACTGATCCACCGTATTCAACGATTAAATCCGTCACCGCGTCCGCAATCGACTCCATCCGCTCGACACCCTCCACTGTTTTTGTATTAATCAACGGCCGGACATGCAACACACCCGGACCGGCGTGCGCATAAAAACTCGCCGACGTCCCGTGCTCCGCAAGGATCGATTGGAACTCGGCAACATACGACGGTAGATGTTCCGGCGGCACCGCACAATCCTCAATAAACGAAATATGTTTCTCATCGGTTGTCCGCGATAACAAAATCGGTAAACCGGATTTCCGCATCTTCCAGAACTGCTCTCGCTCATCAGCATCTTCGGCAACTAACGCATCCTCCGCGATTACCGCCGTATCTCTTGGTATATCAGTACTCTCATCCACGATGGCATGTTCTGGGTACCGATCAGCCAACAACGTCCGTAACTTCTCTCGACCATCAGCTTCGGAATCAGCGTAAAACTCAACGAGTAATACCGAATCCGTCCCTGTCGGCAATATATCGACCACGTCACTGAATTCCTCCGTTTCACCAGCA
>CAZITY010000064.1:0-10739 GCA_964542445.1 uncultured Halobacteriales archaeon
ATCATCCCACTCCAGCGGTAAATACGTTCTGAACCCTTGGTCCCTAATTCCCTTCCCTCGCACTATTTTTTTCGTATATCTGCGATTGACCCATGATCAATGGGTATGAGGAAGATTCACATGATAAATGAACGACGCGTCGATGTCTATCTCGATTCCTTTGAGCGGAAACAATCAACCGAGTACCCCGAGGAAGCGTGGGAGTCGGTGTGGGATGCCGATTATAATGGTGGTGAGCCGTTTTTAGATGCGGCCGGCAGGTAAGAATTCACTGCATAGTTTCCGGTCGAGGCGATTATAGCTGTGAGTACTCGATTATTTGGGGGAGATCTGGTATTAGCGGGGCGCTTAGTGCAGAGAGTCAATTCTGCCGGTTATGCATCCATGTAACCATGCAGTTCAATCGATAATCATTACTTATTGGTACTTTTTTCTGTTAGTTGAAACCGCCTTGTAAACACGACAATCCATATGGAATTACTTCATGAGATTCGATATTGACCCTGGTAAAATTCTGTATATTGTCGGGGCGTTGTTCGGCATCGCTGCAGTCCTGTATTTCGCTCGTGACATCGTGTTTGACCTGTCGATCACGGTCCGTTCGATCCTCCTATTTTTGGCATTCATTGTGCTGCTGGCAAGTGCTCTATCTAGTTCCCGTCCGGGATTACGCCGGTTTTGTATGTCCTCTCAGCGGCTGCTTATCTCGCTTTCCTTTGGTATACGCTTTCGCGGTTCGCGGTCGGAGCCGATGGGACATTCTTGGCACTCGTTTTCTCGGCTTGTTTGTTTTTGGGATTGGGGTATCTTTTGCGTGAGCGGGAGTTTTCCCCACCGCCACAAACCACTCGATATGTGATCGTTGCGGTCGCTTTAATTGGTGTGGTCTTCTTAGGAGCTGATCTCGGTCTCAGTGAGGTTGAATACGAGATATCGATTCATGATGAGGCGCAACTCGACGAGCGTGGTGAGGTTGAAATCGGGACGATAACTGCAACAAACCAGTTTGTGTTCAGGGAGCCGATCGATATGCCCCGGCCATTAGTATGTGCCTATGGGTTCGACCGGGAAGTCCGTCCCGTCGCACTTCAAACCGGGGAGGGTAGCATGCCACAGACCGTTCCAGGTGGAAAAACGGTTACGGCGACGATAACAACACGATTCAATGAAGAAGAATACGAAGCGGTCGATTGGCCGATCCCGGTTGAGACTGCAACACAGTGTCCGGATGACGCCGAAGCGCCCCGGTTGGTGATTGTCACGAATGACGAGTTTCCACAACCCCCTCGATAACTGAAAGATACTCGTTTTGTACCTCGTACTCTCCATTGAAGGGTTTCTTGGACCTTTGTTGTATAAGTGACCATGTGCTATGCAGCATGATTTTCTCTGAGTCACGGCGCAGATTGTATCCGGGACGTCTGAAGAACTCTACGGCCGGGTAGTTGAGATTCGACATACCAACACGGTACTCGTTTTGAACTAACAGCCAGGATAGTTCACAACGGTCGGTTCAACAGTAGCGACAATTTATGAACGCGAATTTGGTAGGATGGGTTTGGGATCGGATGAGCTTTATTCGAGTTGTAGAGTCAGGACAACCTTTCGCATATGCACCGAAAATTCAAACTGATTCGCCGATTATTGCGTGGGCAACTGGTTGGGGTGTGCTCCGCAATCTTGATGGGTGGATTGGGTGGTTAGCTTGGCGTTTGATCGTTACTATTAGGGTTTATATCTCCATTCAAACATATCATTTTAATGGTGGGTGAACGATCGATCGAGAATATATCGCGATCGGTTGCGCTGAATCGACGAGGAGTTCTCGGAGGTATCGTGACGGTAATTTCGGTCGGTGTTGCCGGGTGTATGGGGGACGAATCCCGCGAAGAAATCGGTGCCTCCCTTGAGGCACCAACTAGTTATCTCGAAGATGCTGGGACAGGGTTCGACGAACTCCAAACCAATCTCGATAACGAAGATTGGGAGAGCTGTTTGACCAGCGTCGACCCGATCCGGGACGACCTTTCAGCAGCAGAACAAGACGCGACTGACGCCCAATCACTCGCAGAGGAAGAAGGCCAGATTGACCGCGCCACCCAAGACATTCAATGGCCACCAAACGAAGAAGACCAAGCCGACCTCGGGTTTAATCAAACGGTCTACTTCGGATTGGATGATATGTCGACGGCCCCCTCAGAATTACGAGATCAATATGAGGGAATGACTGTGGCGACGAATGCCCAAATGTTTGAATCGCCCTCAATCGAAAATGATTCCCTGCGCGTATGAGTATCGGGACCGAATCGAACTGTTGGCGGCCTCAAACATGATGGATTCAACCGAGCGTTCATTCCGGACGTGACGCTCAAAGAGTGGAATATTGACAATCCAGAATAAGAAATCAAAACATTATATCAAGGTGATCCAGCTGGCTTTTCTGTTGAAGATGGAGCGTGGATTGAACTAGACAATCTGAGTTACTCTGCTGGATACATGGAAATTGAAGCAAATCCTAGTGACGATGAATCAACCAATGACGATTCGGCCGGGCCGAGTGTTGGTAGTTCCAATGTTTAGACGACACCAACTCCGACATCAACTCCTGAAACGACTGATACCGCAACACTGACCTCCACAACGCGTTCTCCGTCTCAGTCTTGCTCGTCCATCGAGATGTGATCCGTGCTCCCCAAATCGATATCTCTTTAAAAACGTTATCAGGATAACAAAAAGCGATTCGTTAATCGCTTGCCGAGGCAAAATATTGCCCAGTATCACCAGTGCCATAAGAGATAGTCATTACAAACCATGCAACATCTGCTTGTCCAATATTTTCGCTGAAAGTAACATCAAACGTCACCACTGAACCACCTTGTGGGATTTCTAATTTTGGATCTAGTGTAATTGCAGCACCGCCCACTGTGAATGATTGACCCTCTATATCGCCAGTAGCTGGATCAGCATCCCCTTGGAAGAAATTAAGTCTAAAACTCGTCATATTTCGGTCTGTGTTTCCAACATTAGAGAAACTAATGTGAACCGTATCCGTGTTACCTTGAGAGGCTGCTTCACTTCCTTCAAATCGAACACCGGATAATTCTACTGGATTAGTTTCTTGTGGTGTTTGAATCGTAAATTCGGTTGTGCTGAGCGCACCTATTTGCCCATCGATTGACGCATTCACTATTACATTCTCGCCAATCGATTTGACGAGAACCCGTTGAACAGCCCTTCCTTCAGCATCGGTCGATACAGTCCGCGTTCCGGTAACCGTATTACCGTCTTCATCCCGAAGCACACCGTCCCCGCTCGTTATCTCGAAAGTAACGTTTGCCTCACGGACAGGATTATTGAATTTATCGCGGACTTCGGCAATGAGAGTAGCGTTTTGCCCGCCGTCAACCGATTGAAAGTCTCCCTGATGTGTTATTATATATGCGGGGTCGAGTCGTTCTGGTTCGGTGCGTTCGCTTCCGACTTTCACGCTGGATATTTGGAGGTGGTAGGTATTGCTCGCCTGTAATTCGATGACGATATCGCCGTTATCGTTCAGGACGTTCGTGACACGGTTGCTTGATTCGGTCAGTTGGCTTTCGTATTCCGCGATCCATTCGTCTGCCGTCAATCGTGGTGGTGGATCGAGTCGGAGGCGGATTGGATCGCCTGATTCATTCCCGGTTAAGGTTACTGTTCGGAGACTACTGCTCTGGGGTTCAACGACGACTGATGCGTCCTGGCCAGTTTCAGAGAGGTTTCCAGTGAGGAACGTTAGACGAATTCGATTGCCGTCAATGAGGGTTTGATCGGAGACGGAAATCGCGGATCCATCTGGTGCACTGTACACCGATTCACCGGTAACGATGGCTGGCGGGAGGGTGGCATCTGTGTTATAGTTATAATCAGCAGTCGACACGATCGCGGTGGTGATATCTTGGAATGTCAGGGAGTCTTGCCATCGTTCACGCGTGTTCGTCGATTCAGACGCAACCGCTCGGACGTTTTCGAACGCGATTGTTCTAGTTCCTTCGGTGTCGAGATTGCCAGACACCGGTGCCGGGTTCACTAATACCACTCGCGAGGGATACCTTGTGCCAATATCAATATCCGCTCGTTGGGTATTCCCCCGGTTGCTGCCGCTAGGATGGTATTTTGGAGATTAGTTAGGTCATCTGTGAGATCTTGGTAATGCCTGAATTCGTGATCGCTGTTATCCTGGGGCAGAATTTGTGTTTGCCACATCGTCACAGCCATCACCAGTATCCCGAGTAAGAGGACAAACCCAAGGACTGGTGTGACCGCTCGACCCTTTCCTGCACCCATACTAGTCGGATGAAATAGATCCATTGGGTTAAGGCTTCACCCACAATTACGGTAATTTCGACTGATATCAAGGAATTTGGTGTGGGTTAGGTTGGGCCGTTGAGGACTGCGAGGGTTTGGTATTCGAGGAACCGATAGTCTGCTGAAGCGAGTAGTATCAATCCAGATGGGAGTGTTAGTATGAGGAATAGCGTGAGTCCGATGTATCCTTGGAAGTAGGAGAGGAATCCCAAGACGAATACAATGCCACCGAGTCCTGCGCCATGAATCCCTAGTAGTTGTCGAAATGTAGAATCCATCTTAGTGTCTATTTAGAGACAAGTGCTCTGTAAGAAGGTTTCACGACGCCACGTTTAGGGGTATTTATCTCTAATTTGCGTGGTGGTTTTGGAATCCGACGGTTTTTATCGGGAGAACCAGTCACCATGGGTATGTCACACGAGTATGATACTATAGAAGTCTCGTTCGAGGCGGACACAGGGATTGGGCATATTACGCTCGATCGACCGGATTCACTGAACGCACTGAATGCGAAAATCCGCGAGGAGATAGTGGAAGGACTGCAGGAATTAGAATCGAAGAATCCTGATGGCGATGGGGTTGCACTTCGAGTGGTCATCATGGAGGGTGCAGATGGGAATTTCTCTGCGGGGGCGGATATCAATGAATTCAATGAAGCAACGTATCGTCGATCGTCAGCACGGCATTATCGAACGTTTATCGCTGAATTTCCGGTGCCAGTGATTGCGAAAATACGGGGATATTGCCTCGGCGGTGGGTTAGAAACTGCGTTGGCGTGTGATTTCCGGATCGCCCATGAAGATAGCCAACTCGGACTTCCAGAAGTAGACCTCGGGATTAAACCAGGCGACGGCGTCCAATTCATCACCCGGTTAGCGAATGCATCTGTTGCAAAGGAACTCGCGATGCTCGGGAACCACATTTCTGCAGACGAAGCACTAGATGCCAATATAGTGAATCGAGTGCACGGAGACAAATTCGATGACGCTACACGGGAATTCGCTGAAACGATTGCGGAGAAGCCGCCGCTTGCCATCCAGGCGATTAAAGAATCGGCGAATATGGCGGTTGAAACCGGGTTGAGTGAAGGCCGGAAGTTCGATCACGAACTCGGGGGGTACTTGCGGCAAACCGATGATTACGACAAAGCGACCCGGGCGTTCGCTGAGGACGACTATGAACCAGTATTTGAAGGAAAATAACCCCCATCAGTACTGGTCTAGGTGTCCTTATTGGCGTGGCAGATAGGTGGTATCTGGATCGGTTGGTTTGCGCCCGACCAATGTCACGCGTGGCGATCCAGAGGTAGTGTCATCTTGTTGATTCCATTCCCGGTACGAGAGGATCCGAAGCGGGAGACTCGCGTGTAAGAGCTCATTGTGCCGGAACCGGTAATTGTCGGTCGATGGGCCACTAGAGGCGGTAGCTGCTGGGCCGAGATGATGTTCATACACGAGGATCCCACCAGGGACTAATGCATCCACGAGCGCTCTCACTAGGTTCAGGTCTTTATACCCGATTACGGTAATGAGACCATAGCGGTCCTCGGGGAACGTAAATTCGGTAAGATCTGCTTGAATCCAGTGGACGGAGACACCCCGTTCACGTGCTGATTCGGCAGCTCTGGTGAGTCCCACTCGGGAAAAATCAATGGCGTCTACTTCGTACCCGTTCTCGGCAAGATAAATCGCGTGACGCCCGGTTCCCGTAGCGACATCCAACGCACGCCCATCCGGCGCTATATCTATGACATCAGTGAGAATTGCTGCCGGAGTGGTTGAGTGAGGAAATTCACGTGCCCGATATCGGTCGTCCCACAATCGTTTTTCCTGTACTTGTGATTTCATCGTAACCAGTCCCCTTAGACGGGACGTATGTGACTCCGTGAGTATGCTAACTCTGTGTTTGATTCGGTAAGTAATCAATTGTTATTGGTACAGTTACCTACGGGATGATACCGGATAGGTTGGATATGATGAAGGAGATGAACCATACGATAACTGCAAACAGAAGGGTACCGGCGAGGAACACCGCGATCCACCCACGAGCAGTCCCCGGGAAGGACGGGACTGATGAGGGATCAAGCGGCGACAATGGATCCGGCGGTTCAGGGCCACCTACCATTTCTGAGTGATACGAGCCTGGGTAGTATTTATGTGTTGGATTTTCCGGGTCGAACCTCGGTATCGTGGTGTTATTACGGCCGTGCGACAAAACAGCGTGCATGCCAGCCATCCCTGAAACCTATCTAGATTTATTTGATAAACAAACCTTTGCGCATTTCGCGACACTCATGCCGAACGGCATTCCTCACGTGACTCCTGTGTGGATCGATTATGACGAACAAGCAAATGACGTGCTCGTCAACACAGCTATCGGTCGCCAAAAATATGTTAACGTCCGGGAAGACCCACGCGTCGGGGTTAGTATGACCGATCCTGACGACCCGTACCGAGCAGTTAGTCTAACCGGCGAAGTAAAGGGGTTCACGGAGTCTGGTGCCGCAGAACACATCGATTCGCTCGAGCAACGATATCGTGGCAATGACACATATCAAGGCGACAGAACAAACCGGGTGATCCTCGCCATCCAACCCAAGGCTATCCTCACTAGATAACTCTAATTCCCAGTCCGATTCAGTGCGCGGATCGGTTACGCAGCGCTGTCGATATTCGGCGCTTGGGAGGCCTCAGGTGACGATTTCGACAACGCAGACACTATCGAACGATACGATTCCCTCGGAGGGCTTTCGGGAGCGTACAATGCGATTGGTTTGCCGACCGCCGTGCTTTCTGCAACAACCGGATCATATGGGACGGTTCCGAGCAAGGTTGTGTCTAGTCGATCAGCAATTGCATTCGAATCAACGGCCCCGTCCGTCCGACTAAGAATCACCCCTCGAATCGGCGTGTTTTCAGCTCTCGCGAGTTCGGCCGTGCGTTGCGTATCATCAACAGCAGCCGGTTCATCAGTCGTCACCAACACGACTCCGTCCGCGATCCTAAGGGGATACAGCGTTTCAAAACTCACCCCGGAACCAGTATCCACAATAACATACTCATACCGGGACGCTAATTCATCAGTAACCGCCTTGAGTTGTTTCGGATCAACAGCTCCCACCGTATCTAACGACCGATTCCCGATGATAACCCCAAAATCTTCGGCGCGTTCGATCACCGCGTCCTCAACTGTAGCGGTTCCTGCCAGGACATCATGGAGCGTGACATCATTGGTTATTGATAACTGGGTTCCGAGATTCGGCATCCCAATATCCCCATCAACCAAACACACCCCGATATCATCCATCCGTAATTCAACCGCGAGATTAATGGCTGCTGTGGTCCGACCAACACCGCCTTTCCCACTTGCGACCGCAATTACCTGACCAGTCATTACTCCCATCTTATTGGATCAAACCCATAAAGACAATCAATAGATTATTATAAACGATAACCACAGAGATAGGTTCTCCAAATCTATGAAACAATTATCACCACTCACCAGCAAAGACACAATGAACCGTGGACGACCATACCCGCGACCCCACCGTCGACCCACCCGCACCCTCGACAGCCCCCACTGGGTGGCGCCACGACAACCAATGGGAACACGCAACGCTACGAACCGCCACACTCCACGGCATCAGACTTTTCAACGCAACACGTTTCCTTGATTCCCACGACTGCTTCGAAGCCGAATGGTATAACTACGGGACCGGTACCACCGAAAGCGCGTTCCTCCATGGAATGGTACAAGTCGCCGCCGGCACATACAAATACCACTCCTCGCAACTACGGGGAATGCGATCGTTATTCCGCACCGCGCTCCACTACCTCCACGACACCCCCCTTGATTTTTATGGTGTCGACATCATCGACGTAAAACTACACCTAACTAACGCCCAAACGACCCCAGAAATCCTCGACGGCTGGCAAATAACCATCGACAATCACACCCCAACCCCAACAACCGCCACCACGAACTACCTTGCGGACCTCGACGAATCCTTATAACCGCGACAACAACACGTCTGGATCCTCAATACCCGCAATCACCATTTCCATAAACTGACTCGCAAGCGACCCATCAATCAACCGATGATCAAACGACAACGAAAACCCGATTCGATCCCCCACTCTCACCGTATCCGCGTCAACCGCCACCGGTTGCTTATTGATCCGCCCAACCCCCAAAATCGCTGCCTCCGGATGATTAATAATCGGCGTCCCAAACGTCCCATGGGTGCCTTGACCACCGACATTTGTGATGGTGAACGTCCCGCCCTGTAACTCATCGATATCAATTGACCGATCCCGCGCCCGTGTCACGACATCGTCTAGCTCACGCGCGATCGTCACAATCGATTTTTGATCGGCATCCTTGATTACCGGCACCATCAATCCAGCTTCGGTGTCTGTCGCCACCCCAATATTATAGTAGTGCTTCTCGATGATTTCTTCCGCCTCCATGTCCAGACTCGCATTCATCAGGGGGTATTCCTTCAATGCGGGAATCACGGCTTTCACTAGAATTGGGGTGTACGTGATGTTCGCCTCGTGCTTTTCATCCAGCCGTTCTTTCAACGATACTAATTCAGTCGCATCCGCCTCAAACCCCGATGTCACGTGTGGGATTTCCGACATCGATTTCGTCATATTCGTCGCGATTTGTTTCCGGATCCCCCGGAGCGCCCGACGAGATTCTGCCTCGTCCGTTGAGACTTGCTGCGTTTGCGTATCAACTTCACTCGCAGCCGCGGGCGTCGATAGTTCTCCTCCCTCGAGATACCGATCGATATCCTCCTCAAGCACCCGGCCATTCGGCCCAGTCCCCTCGACGGCCGAAAGGTCTACGTTCTTTTCTCGTGCGTACCGTCGAGTACTCGGGGCAGCAAACACTCGGTCACCCTGTGTGTCCGGTGTTTCCTGCGATTCAACTGGATCCTGTTCCTCTGTATCGGGTTGACGCTGGGATTCGGACTCGGAAGCAGTCGCTTGTTCCGGTTTGGCTTGCCGAGGTGGATTTGCGGTTTCAAACACCGCAATCACGTCACCGACGCTAATGACATCACCTGGGGAGAACTTGAGTGCAACTACCGTTCCCGTACACGGGACCGGAATCTCAACGACCGCCTTATCGGTCTCCACATCACACAAGGCTGCATCTTCCGTGACCGAGTCACCGTCACTCACGTGCCACTCGAGCAACTCTGCTTCCGTCAATCCTTCTCCAGGATCGGGTAATCGAAATTCAAACGTTTCTAGCTCTTCAGAACTCATAATCCATCACCGCCTCAATCGCGTATTCAGCCCGTGTCGCATCTGGCATATAAGCATCCTCCGTTTGATGACCGGGATAGTGCACATCGAATCCCGTAGCGCGTTTCACCGGGGCCCGCAACCGATCCAGCGCGTACTCGTTCACAAGCGCGCTTAACTCCGCGCCCAACCCGAGGGTTCGTCGCGCTTCGTGGAAAATCACACACCGACCGGTTTTCTTCACCGAGTCCAATACAGCTTCGACATCGAGTGGTGACAATGATCGTAGATCAACGACCTCAACATCAGCACTAACTGACTCCGCCGCTTCGAGCGCTTGGCGGACCATCGCCCCCCACGTCAGCACAGTAACATCCTCCCCAACCCGCGCCACTCTCGCCGAATCAATCGGCACCGTGTACGATTCATCTGGCACAACTTCCTTCTCCCCCCGATACATTTGCTTCGCCTCCATGAACACCACTGGGTCATCATGTCGAATACTCGCCGCTAACGCCCCCTTTGCTTCATACGGCGAACTCGGACAAACAACCCGCACTCCAGGTGTATGAATCAGATACGTTTCCGTCGACTCGGAGTGATACTCACTCGCTTTGATTCCCCCACCATACGGCATTCGAATCGTCAACGGGACTTCAATCCCACCCCCCGACCGCTCGTACATCTTCGCGACAGTATACATAAACTGCCCAAATGCCGGATAAAAGAACCCCATAAACTGGATCTCCGGCACCGGTCGTTCCCCGCGCATAGCCATCCCAACCGCTGCACCCAAGATCCCGTTTTCCGACAGGGGTGTGTCTATCACACGATCCTCACCGAACTCGTCAAACAAACCCTCTGTCGCACGATACACCCCGCCAATCGGACCGACATCATACCCCATGACCCGGACTAACTCATCTCGACGCATTTCCTGTGCAAGCCCCGAGTTAATCGCCGTCACGAGATTCATTTCAGTCCCACCGTTCGTTGGTTGATCTTCAGCCACTCGACTCATTCAACCCCACTCCCTGTGAAATCTGTAAACGGATTCCGGCCCTCAAGTTCCGCGTTGAGTTCTTCTCGTTGATGGTTTGCAGACCAAGAATCTCCATGAAGATGATTATCGAACAT
>CAZITY010000065.1:0-9412 GCA_964542445.1 uncultured Halobacteriales archaeon
GATGTGGTTTGGAATGTTACTGTTTGAATTGGAGTGCGCCGTTACTGTGGGTGGTCAATTGGGTTTGGTTGCGTCGCGTGTCGATCACGGTCCCACAGTTTGGGCATTCGTACACGGTGTAGTCGTCGTGGATGTCGATGGTCCAGTCGCCATTGATGCGGTTTGAGTGGGTGCAGCTTGGGCAGTGCAGCATCGCCTTTTGTGGGGGCGGTTGCTCAGGGCGTGAATTGAATGAAGTCATTCCGTGTAGTAGTGGCGAAAGCGGGATAAGGGTGCCGTGGGAACCACCCGCAATCACATCACTATCTACAACCGACAATGCTCGCAACCAATGACTGTATTGGCAAGTAGGCGACATGAAACGACGGGCTGACTGACTGAGTGTTAATTTCGGGCCGCCCAGAACGAGCCCCCTACACACAGTCTTCTTTGGTAGCTTATTGGTGGATGTTGCACACGGGACACCGGACTCGTTGGTGTGGCCGGGGTGGGTGTTGGTCGTTGTCGAGTTCGTCCGTGCCGCCGTGCTGGTGGAATAATCGCGCTTCTCGCTCGTAGGCGGTCGTCCGATTCGGATGATACTCGTACCTATAATACGCGTATTCCTCGTGGTAGTCCTGTAGTCGATCGGGGAGCGCGGTGGACATCCCCACATACCGCACCGGTCCGGTCCGAGAGTTGTATAATAAATATATCCCGGTGCGGTCATCCACAGTCTGATGAATGGTATTCGTGGTGAGCGCGTGCGGCCCATTCATTTCTATAACGTCCGTTGTCACGTTACTTTAATTTGAATCCGAGACCTCTTTTGCGCCCACACGCTTGTCGGCGAATCGTATCGGATCTTCACAGAACCGTCGTGCACGATGGGACCGACTGAATCACTCACAAGGAGGGGTTTCTGAATCCAGATTCTCTGAATTGGATACCCGGTTTGGCAATTAACCTGTTGGGTTGCATTGGATGCGTATGATGGAGTGCGTTTCGGCATAACGGGAGAGCTCCAATCCTGTATTTTTATTTGGTGGCATGGTGGGGATTGGGAGTGTGCGGGTTGAAAGCGGTGGCGGCGGCCGAACCCTCTCACTTGACATTAATTATATTAATGACGCCGGTGGGTTCGCGAACGACATCCCGGCTCGTATTTAACACTCCGAAATCAATTCCCAAAAATACACGACGATAACTAAGGCACCCGAGTTGAGGCTTCGAAATCGTGGTTTTAGGTTCTTTTCGCTTCAAGTTATGACTGTGGTTGGCGGCTGCCGGTAGGATCAAGGACAAGATTAGTTGGTCAAAATCAGGCTCAAATATGCTTCACCCGCAGGATAGTCCCGTGGGTTTTCGACTGTTTTCGAGTTTTAGAATACGCAGTCGGCCGGGTACGGGGTCGCGGCCACGATGACACTCTGATCACGATTAATTGCTGCGCTCACCTAGGTTAGATGGTTCATTAAACTTTGTTGGGTGCCTGACCGTTCAATGCCGGGGTCCCTGGTACCCCAGCTGCCCCGACCTCCCTACGTCCACGACGTGGCGCAACCTGGCCGAGGCCTGGAAAAGACCTGGGAGACGGGTGGCGACACGGGTGTGCCAGGTTCACTCCTAAACCACATATTAAACCGCGAATAGAAGTACGACGGATTCTGACCGCTAGGTTTCTTGGGAAAGCATGATTATTGGGCATTCATGACCCGACTTGATCCACCCAGAGAGATGATGCTGAAGTTTATTCCTCGATCCAGTATTGCTTGAATTTCTTATTCGATTACTGTCAGAACTCACGTGCGAGATATAGAGGATGTATCTCTCAGGTCGTCGGAACAGTTTCAAAGCAGCTCTGCGGTTCGTTATACGGATTTTGGCCTTTCACCATCCAGTAAATCTCAAAGTTGACGTTTCGCTCAAAGACAAATCCGAAAAACTCACGAGCTGCTTCAAAGTCGGGGAATTCAACCCCGAATTCATAGTCATTCTGAATTACACTATCCCGCTGAATAGATCCGAATTCTTCCATTTTTTGAAGCAAATCACCAAGCTGAATTGGTGTTTTGAGTGTGAAACTTGAAGTTATCATCCTGTAAGGTACTCCTTGAAGACGGTTGTAGTCTGGGGCCATTGGGTCACTACATGTGGGACATTCGCTCGTATCCGGGGGCGTTCAAACCCATCCCGACAATCTTGGCAGACGTACAACGTCGCCTCCGTCGGAGCGGAATCAGTTTCAGCCATTACTGATTGATAGGCCTACGTTCGATTGTAATTGTCGCATGGTTATCCATGTAGTATATACGCGCGTATCTTGTTTTCGGCAGTTTCAGCAAGATCGTGCCTGCAAGATCCGCGCCCTGTATCCATCAGTATCCGATCATCATATAAAAATTCTGATACGAGTCGTTTGCTGAATATAGAGCATGGGTTCAGCAGTAGTATGTCGGCGATTCGCCTGCAATCCGAACGTTCCCGACGGAGACGTACTTTTTTCTCGCCGATTTCTGAAATTCGTTTGCGTAGCTCCCGTTCGAGATGGTCCACCTTCCGCAGACTATGACTTGTTGACGAGATGGCTGTTAGGATGTTGCTTATGAGCACGTAGACGGATTGCTAATTATGGCCACACGGAAGGGGATTATCAAACTCTCTCGTGACGATATCGCCATTGTCGCCGAGTTTGAAACGGAGAAACTCGAAGCAGAGGATATTGAGGAGGGCCCCGAGATCGCGCAATGGGACGCTGAGAAAGACCAACCGGTTGTGCGTCAGCGATACGTGAAAAGTGATCACGAGGGGATTGAAGACGAACCGTCATTACCTAAAGGGACTGTTGGGTATCGGTGAGTAAACGAAGAGGGCGAGGAAGTTCCAAAAGAGCGGCGCACGTACGTACAGCGGAAACCCGACGGAGAGGTCGAGGAGACCAGCAAGCGCCCGACGACAGTCCTGAAGGGCGAGCCACTCCCGGTAGAGAAATGGGTACCTCTCGACGATGTGGGGAAGTTCCTCGTCGAGTCGACGTACGAGGTGTGGGGTCAGAACACGGAGGACGAAGCTGAACTGCAGCGACTGGCCGAGTATATCGATGAAGCGGAAGAGGCGCCAATGTTCGTCTGGATGCTGCAGCCGGCGTTTCTCAAGTCATGGGGGATCCTTGTCCCCGGTGTGTGTCGCTGGGGAGCAACCCATTCCCGGCCCTGCCGAAGAACGCCGAACCATTCTCACCGTGTTTAAACGCGATGTAACGGTCGGTGGAACACACGAACAACAGAAATATGCAGAGTTAGTCGGTGGGGAAGCAGCCGGAACCTGATACGAGGGCCACGACTTAGAACAACACGCATGGCCTATCACCAATGGCTTCTCGATCGCAACAAAATCGAATTATTCAATTTGTGGGAAGAATACCGAAATCACGCCACAGAAATAATCGAAACATTGGAACTGGACGCATTGGACGATCTAGTACTTCAAGGCTTTCAAACCATTAAATTCGGAACCGAGTTATACCGCGAATTCGCGGAGACAATGGGATTAGACCCCGATTCGACGCCGATAACGCTACCTAATGTTGAGGAAGCTATCAGGTATGTCGCTGCGGAAGGCCACGGCGCCGAACACCAAAGCCACCTAGACCGACTCCTAGGGATCATGTCGCGAGCTGCCAAAGCCGATTATCTAGAACCGTTGAATCACTATAAATTGATTAACGAGGATGAACCAAACGCCGAACTCCGCGTTCATCTACCATCGACGTTCGACAAAATCAGGAAATACGCCCGAGAACACGACCTCGAAAACAGTAGTCTATTGAGTAACGTAAACGACTACAAAGCCCGAATCAGCGACGCTGCCGACGATCCAACAAGCTACATAACCACCCACTCCCAGAACACCCCTCCCATTAACAGGTGTGTCGGGATTCATATTAACGACGCAGCCGAACTCATCGAGGATTTTGAACCCGAAGCCTTTGGACTCGAATCAGAATCCACCGAGACACACGATTCAGTAGAACCGACGCCGATTAAAGACCTCCATAAAACCAAAAAAGGGTATGTAACGGTGACGGGGACAATTCAAGAAGTAGAATATCCAGCGAGTGACGATGCACCAGGATTAAAGGAACGCTCGTGAATGGAAAAACAGCAGTTGACTTCATATCGTGGGATTCCCTAGAATCGTTTGATTCAATTTCATATGATGAAGTCGTGCTTATTGAAAACGCAAAAGTAAGTAATTATCAGGGAACTACGCAGCTCGAGATTAAGGCCGGATTATCTAAGGTCAGAGAACCCGAACAATCCGTATTATAATATACGGTTATATTTTCGCTGTTTTTGGATGGGTAGTTTACGCCAGTTTACACACATTTTACGCCCATTTTACACCCCCCTGTAAATCCAAACAAATAATAGAAAGTTTCTATTATCTAAATCTTAAGGATTGTTTTTGATTTTACGATTTTTACGGTTTTGCGAAAGGGGGTATATTGATGCGCGCACACCAATGTACCGCGTGAGTTTCCCTAAGTCCCTCTACATCACAGTAACGTAAATTCCGTAAAATGGGTGTTTTGTCGTATCGCCCTCTAGTATTTTTGTGGTTTACACGCTATGTAAACTGGTGTAAATTCTCCCCGTTGACTTTACGGTTGTGAGTTTACGGACCGATAACATCGAAATTTATTGTTGTTTTTCTAATGGTTCGGTATATCAATTACTTTACATTGGTTTTCATTACCCACTGCTGTATAGCGATTAGTAAATCCCCCGTAATGGGAGTATGTTAGGTATCTGACTTTTGGATTCTAACCTTTTGTCTAACTCGCCGGAGCCAGGACTCGAACCTGGGACCACCTCGTCTCTGCGACGGACAGGCAAAGACTGTTCCTGAAATGTCGTAACAGCGAGGCGCTCTACCATCTGAGCTACTCCGGCCCGAGGCAAGCGAGGGTAGTCAGGGTTTCGACATATGGCTTTCGTTTCAATTATTAGACCGACACGTTTTCACCAGCCGTTGAAGTAGTTCTGCCAGAACGACGATCATGACTCAGGCTATCGAGGACGCGAAACACGACATCCTCGAAACCGTAGAACCCACGGAACATGAAACCCGCCAACTTACTGAAACGGTTCATAACCTAACTGAACGCGCAAACGATGCCATTAGGGAACTACCAGTGTCGGTAGAAGTACTGCACGTTGGGAGCACTGCAAGGCGCACATGGTTACGTGATGAACGCGACATCGATTTATTCTTATTATTCGACCCATCGATACCCCGGGACCAACTCGAATCATACGGATTAGAAATCGGTCACGCCGTGTTACCAGCTGGACACGAAGAATACGCAGAACATCCATACGTCAGGGGAACTTTCCACGGGTTCGACGTCGACATCGTCCCATGTTACGCGGTCGACTCCGCGGACGTTGTCAAATCAAGCGTCGACCGAACCCCGTTCCACAACGAATACATCAAAAACACACTCACCCCTACGCTCCAATCTGAAATCCGCATCACGAAACAATTCTTGATCGGTATTGGTGTCTATGGGAGTAATTTACGAACACGTGGGTTTTCTGGATATCTCACTGAACTACTCATCATTGCCTATGACTCATTTGACCAATTCCTCACAACAGCCGCAGATTGGCGACCACCCGTTCGGCTAGACCCCGCAGGACATGGAACGAAAAACTTCGACGATCCACTCGTTATGATTGACCCGACCGATCCATCCCGAAATGTCGCTGCTGTTCTCACAGAAAGAAACACAGCACGACTCCAACATTTTGCTCGCGATTTCCTAGACAATCCACGAACCGAACTGTTCTTCCCGACAACTCCCGAACCCCTTGATTCGACAACATTCAAAGCGCATCTCGCTGACCGAGAAACAACATGTCTCGCTATCACCTTCGATACTCCTGACATCGTCGAAGATGAACTCTACCCTCAACTCGAAAAATCACGGCTCGGCATCCAGGATTCGTTTACGAGAACGGGATTTAATGTAATCCGTTCTGCCGTATTCGCAAACGAACGAAGTGTTCTCTGGTTCGAACTTGACCGGGAGACGCTTCCAGCAATCGAACGACACACCGGCCCACCGGTTGCGGCGCGTGAACACGCAGAACGGTTCTACTCGGAGTACGAATCAAAAGACGTCTACGGGCCGTTCATCGATAATGACCGATACGTCGTGGAACGCGAACGGACCATCACTACTGCTCGAACATTATGCTCTCTCGATAAACTCGATAAAGTACGCCTCGGCCCAGCCATCAGTCGTGCAATACAAGACCAATATGAGGTGCTCATTGGTAAGGAAACCGCAGACTTACTCGATGAATTCGGGCAAGAACTGTCCGATTATTTCGATCCGACCCCGTGAATGCTACGGATCGAATCGAGGCGGTCTTGCACAGACGTATCTGGAGGACCATCTGGTTCTCCAGGCGAGTACCCGGTGAGGACATCATGCACGATGCTTACCCCGCGACCCAGCATCTCAAGGCTATACCCACCCTCAAGAACGAACGCTAAAGACGCATCAAGTTCATCACAGAGCGCTAGTATCCGCGACGTGAGCATCCCAAATCCCTCCGTAGACACCCGCATCCGGGAAATTGGATCGTGTTGATGCGCGTCAAACCCCGCGCTAACGATCAGGACATCAGGATCGAAATCCCGGACTAATGGCCCAATAACCTCCTCCAGTGCGGTTGTATATGCGGTATCCCCGCCTCCAGCACCCAATGGAATGTTAAGAGTTGTTCCTTCCCCCTCACCAGTACCTGTTTCGTCCATCTCACCGGTTCCCGGATACAAGCCCTCCTCATGGATCGAGGCATAGAACACATTCGGGTCGTCATAGAAAATCGCTTGCGTCCCGTTACCATGATGAACATCCCAATCAAAAATCGCGATGTCACGAACTTCCGTAGTCTCCATTAGTCGATTCGCGGCAACCGAGACGTTATTAAAAAAACAAAACCCCATCGCGTCATCTGCAAGAGCATGATGCCCAGGGGGTCGACCGAGTGCAAACGGAGTGGCGTCTTCCGCTAGAGCTGTTTCTGTCGCCCAACACGCCAATCCAACACTAACTAACGCAGCCTCCCAGGTTTCCTCAATTGCAATCGTATCTGGATCCCATTTCCCGCCACCATTCGCACAAAACTCCTGGAAGGAATCAACATACGCAGAATCATGCGTTGATTTCACTGTTCCAATCGACACCGGTTCCACTGATTCATACGTAACATTATGCTTGGTCGCGAGCGTCTCCCGTATCGCAACTAATCGATCAGGGACCTCCGGGTGCCGGTTCCCCGGGTCATGCTGCAAACACACATCGCTGAAACCAAATTTCATTCAAGTAATTCAAAGTACGTTTCAATATCCTCAGATTGTATTGTCCGTCGATCACCGTGCCTCGCAAGCGTAGCGGCAGCAATCGCGATATCATCCGCAAACGCTTCTAATCTACCAGCAAGTGCCACTCGGGCGTCTTCACTAACTCGATATCGATCATCGATATCTAACCGAGCGATGCGGTCAACCGGCGCAAGCGGTAAAACGAGATTAGTTTTATCCGGGACGTCGTCATCCCCGAAATCACGCGCCATAATCGTATTTCGGTTATCCTCATCGGCGTTCCGAGCAGCAGCTTTCGCAAGTTCCGCCCCCATCTCCTGAATGTGTCTCGCAAGTGCCTCGGCCGCATCCGCACTGACACGCAACGAACCAGCGTTACGACGGATAATTGTGTCCACCGGCGCAAACGGCAACTCAACGTTCATATTCCACAACCTCTAGTGTGATGGCTTAACAGTTCCGTCGACCACTCATTAATTAATGAATTCATCCACTCGGACTTCTTCTCCTGTTTTTGTTCCGCGAACGGTTATCTCTTGACCTAACTCAACGCTACGATCCTCCCGGATTTTAATCGTTTGTTTCCCATCATCGAGAACAATCGGATTTCCTGTTTGCACGACCACACCAGAGAATTCAATCTGTTCTTCACCATCGGCGTCAGATTCGGCGAATGTATCTAAATCCGCTTCATTAGAATCGGTTTTTTCTTCATCCGGCGGGGCTGATTCTGGGGTTCGGTCGAGAACAGTAACGGTCGATTGCCAGCCCACGGATCCTTCTAAATCATCCTCCCACCCATCTTGAATTTGTACATCAGCAAGATGAATTTCATCACCAGGCTGGATCTCCTTTTTTGCTTTCTCGCCCCATAACGCGACGCGGATATCACCACTTGAATCTTGAATACGGATATTCTTAACCTGCCCTTGACTTCCATCGTCCCGGTCGAACGTTCGTTTTGGATCCGAAGATCGGACCACACCAGTCAAATTTATGGTTTCATCGAGATTTACGTCACTTATCGGTGTCGCATCTGGTGTGTAGTCGATTGGTTCCTCACTTTCCTGTACTGCCCCGCGATTTCCCACGTGGATTTCGAGCGATCCGTCTCGTTCCCGGACATACCCGTCGATGATTTCAACCGTTGTCCCTGGCATAATTGAGTCCACAGTCTGAGCTTGGTCATCCCAGAGTGTTACGCGGATCCGACCGGTTTCATCACCAATAACGATATTCGCCACTTTCCCCTCAGTTCCATCATCTCGCTCAAACGTCCGTACACTATCAGTATCAAGGACAAATCCCCGGACAGTAATATCTGATAAGCCAAGCGTCAGATCGTCAATAGTGTATGAATCCGTAATTGATACCTCGATTGTTTCTTCCCCAGCCGGTTCGACAGCGTTCACATTGACCTCAACTCCGTTATAACCGTCTTTCGGCCTGCCATTAATCCGTAATACCATCCCTTCCTCTAGCTCAGTTGTCGCTGCTTCCGCTTTTTCATCCCAGAACGCTGTCCGAATCGATCCAGACGAATCAATTAGATCAACATTCACTACTTTTCCGTCCGTTCCATCGTCGCGTTCGAACGATCGCATCTCCCCAATGGCACT
Source organism: uncultured Halobacteriales archaeon (assembly GCA_964542445.1). Classification (GTDB taxonomy): domain Archaea; phylum Halobacteriota; class Halobacteria; order Halobacteriales; family Hikarchaeaceae; genus CAZITY01. The sequence goes on from CAZITY010000065.1 coordinate 9,000, forward strand.
GACTTTCCCGAGGAACTCAACTTCCTCCATGCCAGCTGAAATATCCGCAATCCCCGAGACTTCATTCTCAGAGAGTTCGTGGGCTATCAACATAGCCGCCGTTTCCTCGTCCGCCAACCCGGCCATTTGTTCAACTTTCTCCTCAACTGCCTCTCGAAATTCGTCTAGGGAAATATCGATTTCGAGATCATCATACACATCCTCAATCGCACCCATGCCTCGTGTATTATTCCTGGCTGTCCTGCATAAATATGCCGAAGCAACTGACCAACACTCACATACCGATTGGGACCGGCTTGTGATTCGAATGATCGAAATCCTCAATACGGCCTCACAGTAACCTTTGTATAGGTCCTGTTAGGGTAGTGGACTATCCTCCGGGCTTGCGGAGCCCGGGACCGGAGTTCAAATCT
>CAZITY010000066.1:0-1646 GCA_964542445.1 uncultured Halobacteriales archaeon
CGGGTTCGACGTGATGATGGAAATGCCATCGGCGGTCTTCATGGCAGCCGGTGGGTATCACCATCAGATCGGTGCAAATACCTGGCAGCATCGGTCGAGATCGCTGGCGGGACAGGGGTTGCGGTGGTTCGAGATCACGATTCCGAGTGAGAGTGCCTTGGAAGCGGTGCATGAGCGATTACAGGGTGAGAATCTCAGTGTAAACACCTTAGATGAGGGAATTGAAGTGGTGGATCCGGACGGTATACCGGTGAGAATCGTGCGGCGATAAGTCCCAAACGAGTGGGCGTACCGTCGAGAGTCAACGGTGAGATTCGTTGTTTCAACGATACGACGTGGTTAACGAGAATAATTGTCGGTTTTCGCTGCCAGTTCATTCCCGTGTTCATCTAACCAATCGTGAACGATCCGGATGTCTTTGTTTAAATTGAAATCTCGAACGCCCATATCGAGGTAGGGTTCTGCAGCATCCGGGTGATTGATTTCTGCTCGCGGCGCTACACCGTAATCGAGGGCTGTTTCGATCGTTTTCCGTTCTGCATCGAGCACTTGGTCGTCATCGTACGCCCCGGGTTTCCCGATACTCAGTGAATAATCCGAAGATCCAAACTGAACCATATCGATTTCATCGATTGCGAGGATATCCTCTAGGTTCTCGACTGTTTCGTGTTTCTCGACCATTATCGCGATTACTGCGTCGTCACACCACTCGGCGACTTCCTCCGGTGATGCGTACCCACCGACATACCCATTACGTCGGTCGCTTCGAACCCCGTTGTTGTGCTCGGGTTCGGGACGGACTGCATTCACTGCTTCGTTGGCGTCGCTCACCGTTCGGATATCAGCGAATAAGAGGTTTTGAATTCCGGCAGCCATCGCTCGCTGAGCAACAAATCCACGTGACTCGGCATCGATTTTAATCATCATTGGTAAGTCATGCAGCTCGGCCGCCCGCGCCATGTTATCAAGATCATGCAAATCATATGGGGCGTATTCTGCGAGGAATTCAACGTAATCAAACACGTCGAGTTGCCCAATGATTTCAAGGAATCCCGGCCACGGGGCTTGAATCCGGGTTCCAATACTAACAGCATCGCTTTCGAGTCGACGTCGGAGGCTCGTTCTATCCATCACGCAAAGCATGACCCCACGGCGTGACAAAGGTACCGGTAAATCGTCGAGGAGAGAATTTCTACGGATAAATTATGAGTCTCGGCGGGACGAGTACCACAGGAAGAAGCTGAGCGCTAGAATAGTGATAAGCGGTGTGAACCCTGGTTGGGTTGGGTATGATGATGAGGGTGTGGTCTGTTGCTGAGTTGTGTCTAGGGGTGTGGTTGTCTGGTTGTATGTTTGGGGATGGAAATGCCGAGCGAGTTCTTTGATCACGATAATCACCCGGGGGCCAGATTGGTTCAAATACTGGGCGTTCACCGCGATCGTTTGGTTGGATTCATACGCCGGGGTGAGGCGATCGCCTTCCCGGAGGGGTGGTTCATCGAAGGTATCGCTGTACACGATCCAGTCTGGGGCTTCCGTGTGTACGATTTCTTCGCTAATGACATTCCATCCAGTAATGTTTGCTCGAGCAGCGAGATTCTCCGCACCGGCTAATTCAAGAATCTCGTGCTGGAATGTCTCGGTAC
>CAZITY010000066.1:1746-8222 GCA_964542445.1 uncultured Halobacteriales archaeon
CGCCAAGAACACTAGGGGTTCCGGTTGATTAGCTGTCGCTTGTTCAATATTGCTAATCTCCTGATTCATCCACTCAACGCGGACGGTGGCACCTTGACATTCGCCAGTCAGGACACCCGTCGTCCGCGTATTCTGGATGATATCATCGATGTCTCGCGCAGCACGGAAATGATACACAGTGAGATTAGCCTCTCGAAGGCGATCAATCGTATCGTGGTTGGTTATGTTACCTGCGAGGACTAGATCTGGTTCGAGGTCAACAACTTGCTCGATGATGACTGTGAGGCCATCTTGGCCAGTGATATCCCTTGGAGAATCGTGATTGTCCAGGTAAGCTGTGTACCGGCTGACTGGCATGCCAACGACGTGATCGCTGGCATTGATCTCCCAGAGGAGTTGTGCGTCACTCGGAGCGAGCGCAACGATCCGTGAAGGTTTGGATTGTACGGTGAGGTGTTCGCCCGTGGCATCGGTTGTTGTTAGGGGGAACGAACACGCCGTGTCTTGGGTCGAACTATGTCCGGTGGCATAGACTTGTGGAGTAACTCCAGCAGTGAGAAGCGTAATAAGAATGAGGAGGGCTAAAACGGTTCGTGAGAGCATATTGGTGTAACCGGTGGTTCTGAACTAAAGAATTGCTACGGTAATACAATCCAAACTCGTCAACGCGGGATTTTGAGACAATTGATCTGGTGGGAAAGCAACGAGTAAATGCTCGCTCTCCTTATGCATCCCTATGGATGGGTGGCGTGCACGGATTGGGTTGATCGTTCCTTCATCGAATACGGTCAACGAACCGGAATTTCAATCCCAACTTCCTCCAGGAGTGTCCCTTCATGCAGCCCGCTTGCCCCTAGACGATGTTACCGCAGATAGCCTCGCTTCCATGGCTGATACTACTGAGGAGTGTGCCGACCGACTGGCATCAGCTGACGTCGACATCATCGCGTACGGGTGTACAACAGGGAGTCTCGTGAACGGCCTGGGGTATGATGAAGAAATCGAGAGCCGCATCACGGATCACACGGGAATTCCGGCTGTAGCGACAGCGGCGGCGATTAAACGAGCATTCGACGAACTTGGCATATCACGACTCAGTATCACCACACCCTATATTGATGACTTGAACGAATGCGAAGCAGCGTTCCTCGATGCAGCCGGATACGAAGTCATCGATATTGATGGTATTGGGCACACAGAAAACCTCCAAATCGGGCAAGAACACCCGGAAACAGCCTACCGGTTGGCAAAAAAACAAGTGACCGATGAGGCAGATGGTATTTTCATTAGTTGTACTAATTTCCGAACGTTCGAGATAATCGAATCTCTCGAAGCCGACACGGGAAAACCAGTCGTTACGAGTAATCAAGCGACGCTCTGGAACATCTACACGACACTCGGCATAGAACCGCCGACATCACTTGGACGTCTCATACAGCCGTAATACCAAGACCCGTAATTCCTGGTATGTGAATAGTTCAAGTCTACTAGTGGTCTGTTAGTATAGAAATACTAACCAAAGCAACCACAGAACTAATTGTGCGGACTCGATCCAGTGTGTTTCCCAGGTCGATAAACGGATGCCTTTTCACCACCCGGTTGGATTGCCCAGTAATGAACAGACGAAGGTTCCTTTCGACAACTGGGACAGGTGCAACGGCGCTCCTCGCTGGTTGCATATCAAGTGTGGATGATGAAAGTACCGACACGCTCGTTGTCGGTACATATAGCTCGTTCATCGATGCACCATCAACGAGTCCCGGGGCGTGGGTCAAAGAACAGTTCGAACAAGAATTCGATGCACGATAGGTCTGGCAAACCCCTAATAACGAGATTAATTATTACATTGAACGACACAATGCAGACGTTGATATGGAAGCCGATCTCTATCTCGGGCTTAATGTCGACGATCTCGTTAGAATAGACGACGCGATCGATGACTCACTCTTTATAGAAACCACTGGACTTGAAGGCCAAGACGATATTATTTCGGGGTTAACGTTTGATCCGCAAAATCGGGCAATACCGTACGACACAGGGTACATTAGTCTTGTCTACGACAGTACCCATCTCACGGCACCAGAAACGTTTGATGGATTACTAGATGAGGAATTTCAAGGAACACTTATTAGTCAAAATCCCGCAACATCGACGACGGGTCGATCATTCTTACTACACACAATTCACGAGTACGAACCGGACGGATATCTCGAGTACTGGGCGGAATTACAAGATAATGACGTCCGCGTCCTTGGTTCATGGGGGGACGCGTATAATGCGTGGTTACAAGGAGAAGCCCCAATGGTAGTATCGTATTCAACTGATCAAGTGTTCGCGGCTGAAGAAGGAGCAGATCTTGATAAACACCAGATCAGGTTCCTGAATGATCAAGCTTACGCCAACCCGGAAGGAATGGCCGTATTTGCAGAGGCAAACCGTCCAGAACTCGCCCGTGAGTTCATGAGTTTCTTACTCCGGGCTGATGTCCAAGGGGAAATCGCAGAACGGAACGTCCAATTTCCGGCTACAACCACGGCCGAATTACCGGCAGACTACGATGAACTTGCTCACGAACCACCAGAATCCGTAACGTTCAGCTACGATGAACTACAGGGCAACCTGAGCACGTGGATCGAAGATTGGGAACGACAGTTTGCCGAAAACTAACACAGTGGAATAGGTAAAGAACAGTGAGCCAATCGGACACTCGCCATTCGTCAACCCCACATCGGAGAATATCATCGTGGGCGCATCGTAATTGGTTACGTGTCCTTGGTAGCGCAACTATTGGGGTATTGATACTTGTATTCTATTACCCGGTGGCCACTGTCTTCATCGAAGCCGTTCACGTCGAGTCAACCATCACTCTTGGAGTGTTCATGGAGGTAATCCGCGATCCATTCATTACTTGAAATAGCCGATATCTTTCCATGGTAACTCGTTGCAAGCATCTGATCGATTGGACCAGGCGACGCGTTGATTACTGGTTCTTCGTCAGGGGGTGCGCGGGAGACACCCGCGAGTTTTTCTTTGAGTTCTTCGATTTGTTCTCGGTATCGATCAGAGAGGCCTGGGGCCATTACTCGAATGGTGATTGTTGCTCAAGCGTCCTGGCGTCTTCCTTATCTTCGGCGGCTTCAATAGCAGGAGTAGTGAGCGTTGGCATCTAATGCGCAGGTTCGATCTTTTGATTCGTAACGCGAATGATCAACGAGAATCTGTTTTCGAAAAAGACCGGCGTAGCAATACCTCATTTCTTGTAGATTGATGATAGCAACACGAATGGGACGACTGGTGTGTCATCGAAATCTCGGATGTGTTGCGCTAATTCGTATAGTTGAACGATATCACTGTCATCTTCTCCCCAAACCTCGTAAATGCTCAACGAGGTATTCATCAATCGTCGCGACAGGAATCCGCCTTTCAGCAGACAACGTCCGTTCGCCACCGAGCGTTGGTTCATGTTTCTCGAACGGTCGCTCATCACCATCCTCAATCACGTTTAATTGGATGTCTTCTTGCGGGACTTCCTCTCCGTCCTCATTGATCCACCGATAGCCATAGCACTCTTCGAGTGGATCTCCTAATTCTTTATCGTAAATTTGTCGGACGACAAGCGACCCGGTTCGTTCATCGCGTCGGATGACTTCGGATTGCTCAAATAAGTCATCTGGCGACAATTTTCCCGTTCGGATATCAACGTTTATCGCTAGATCCTGGTGTTTGAGCTTGAGCCGCGTCTTCCGATACGCCATAGAGACTGGGAACTAGGGAGGCGAAACCCGTAAATATAGACGTAATTCAGCCATGAGGCGGATGATAGTTACTTCTGAAAAGTAGAAGTTGGTGACTGGAGAAGTGTCTAGGACTAGATTGAGTATTGGGTAGTCGGATATGGGGACCGGGATGATGGGTTGTAATCAAACTACAAACGAGCATCACGTAAGGTACTGCCGAAACTGCAAATAATGGTCACCGTAATCTACTACAGGATCGAGATAACCGATTGTGGTGTGGTTTCTCACGTGACTTTTATGAATTGCTCCGAAACGAGGCTCTGATGGGAATATCGGCCAGATATCGTGACGGTGACGCCATGACGCTATCCTGGAATGAGCTAACCGGCGCAATAGGGGATTCTGTCACTGTGCTCCCGATCATGGTCGCGGTGGCTGTGCTTTCTGATCTCTCGCTGGCCGTGATGCTAATTTGGTTCGGTGTCTTTCAGATTATTTGGGGGCTCTACTATGGGATTCCGATATCCATTGAACCGATGAAGGCTCTAGCCGCGCTGATTATCGCCGGGTCGATCACAACCGGTGAATTGGTTGTTGCGGGCCTCCTCCTAGGGTTGATTCTTCTTGCAACCGGAGCGTTTAATGTCCTTTCCTGGCTCGGTGACGTGATTGGTTCGCCCGTGGTTCGGGGGATTCAACTTGGTGTGGCGCTCGTGTTACTGGAAACCGGGACTCACCTTGGCCTTGCTAACCTGGAATTTGCGGGAATTGCGGTAGTTATCGCCCTTGGTTTGATTGGATTAGGATACTGGAATCTGAGTGCATTTGGTATCCTCCTGGTTGGTGGGGGAATCGTGCTGTTCCAGACAGGTGTACCGACACCCGCAATCCCTGGAACTAACGGGATGTTCCTCGGAGGATGGACAGATCTGACAATCGTAACAGCACAAGCGACTGTCGCCCAGTTGGCGATGACTCTTGGGAATGCAGCGCTCGCGACATCCGTCCTGTTGTCTGACTACTTCGACCGGGATATCTCGGCTGACGACCTCTCAACCAGTATGGGAGTGATGAATCTCACCGCAATCCCATTTGGCGCCTTCCCGATGTGCCACGGCAGTGGCGGAGTCGCCGGAAAATACAGTTTCGGGGCACGGACGGCTGGAGCCAACGTTATTCTCGGTGTTGGTTACATTACTGTATCGCTCCTGGCTGTCGGCCTCGTCGCTGGCTATCCACTCGCGATGGTTGGCGTGATTCTCGTATTGATCGGACTTCAGCTAGCTCGAACGAGCTTGCTGGAAACCACTGACCGCCTCTTTGTTGTCGTTATTGGTGGACTTGGACTCCTGACGAACCTGGGTGTGGCGTTCATTATCGGCATACTTGGTTGGTCCATCCTGCAGCGATGGGACATCCGGTGATCAGTCCACACAACAGAAGTAGCAGTAATTATCGAATATTGAGGCAACTCGTCCAGTTGTACCCTGCAACAGAACGGCTCTAATTATTAGTGGGGGTTCAGTCGAGGAATGGGATATCTTACACGAGTCCTACAGCAAGTTCATCACAGGTACCATCTTAGTACTGTAGGATATGCAGCAATACGTCGATGGGTTTGTATTACCGGTCTCGACTGCGAACGTGGATGACTATCGCTGATGAACGCATCCTTGAGTTCCTCCACGAAACCCTCCCCCCTCACCAGTCCAATCAAATCACCACGGAGTTAGACAATCATGGAATAGAATACTCCGATAAATACGTCGGGCGTCGATGTATCGAACTCTCAAAATACGGACTCCTAAGGAACCTCGGCAACGGCATCTACACCATCACCGAAACAGGAGAACAATACCTCGATGGCGAATTACATGCAAAGGAGTTAGAACCCAAAGAGAGCCCCGAATAAACACCCTCGTAAAATGTGCGAATCGAGAAAGCGTCCGATCTGACCATCGGAGAGCTAACGCACCCGGGGACTACGGTCTATAGAGTAATCGTCCTCGGAGACTCCAAATACCTAATACATGGAGTCGGCGGGAAATTAGACGTTGGGAGTGCCTAAGGACCGGGGCTAAAATACCGCTATATCTCGCGTCGACTTGCGTTTATCCTTGATTGTTCAACGGCGGTCATGTTCAAACTCCTTGACTTGCTTGGCGCGTTCAATCTATCTGCCGCCTCCGTGCAATCGAGCTTGCGTATGCCCATGACCTCCGTGGAGGGTCGGCTATATTGGACGCCACCAAACGACTGCTCGCGCGCCTATTTCCGTCTTCTTTAATTCTCCTTGCTCATGGAGATTATTCAGTCGCCGGTAGGCCGTGGAACGATCAAGATCGAATGCATCCGCAATTTCGCTGGCAGTGTGAAACGAACGCTCTCCTTGCTCGAAGAACTGTGTTTGAGGGGCACCTGACTCATTTTGCTTTGTAAAGATCCCAGAGTAGTCCCAATTAGATGACGGAAGATTAGATGCGAAAAGAACAAATCAACTCGGTTTGGAAGAAATTGGAATCGAATTTCTCAAAGTGGCAGCAGGGTTAACTTTCTCGTTATCTTCCTTAAGAGTGAATCGACAGCCGTGACGGGGGCATGAACCCCGCGGCCCGCGGGCTCAGGGGGTGACGCCGACGCCGGGTGTTTGCGGGACCCTCATCGCGCCGTCGCGGACCGGGGCGGGATCGGCGGCGAGGTCCTCGGCGAGCCGATCCGCGGTCGCGAGCCCGCACGCGG
>CAZITY010000066.1:8232-9020 GCA_964542445.1 uncultured Halobacteriales archaeon
GCACACGACCCCGGATAGCCGTGACCGGGATTTGGACACGAACGGCAGGGGAGTTTGTGAATCGAATAGTTGCGGATAGGGACTCACTTAAGTATACCTCAACGCTGTCTGCTCCTTTTGATGCGGCAGTAAGAGAAGTGGGTCGGGGCAGATTCGAACTGCCGGCCTGCTCCGTGTGAAGGAGCCGTCATAACCAGGCTAGACCACCGACCCACCTACCGCGGGGGTATGGTAGGCGGGAATAAGAAGGCTCTGGGTTGGGGGCTAGTTGTTTCGGTTGCGGTATTGGTGGATTTGGTCGCGGGCGTTTTCGATGGCTTCGCGTGCTTCCCCTTCTGCGTTCTCTTCGAGTTCTTTGAGTTCGGATCGGATTGTTTCGAGTCGGGATGGTTCCGGATCTTCGTTGTTCCCGGTGAGTTCTCGGAAGCGGGTTTCGATTGGATCGAGTTCTTCTTTCACGCCTTGTTTCGCGGTTTGCCCGGCTCGTTTCAAGTAGTACCGGGTGTCTTCAAAGTACCTGTTCATACGAATAATAGGCGGTGTAACATAGAAAACACTTGTGACAGATGTGTTACGCTATCGCATGTTTAGTTAATACGTGGGGTGATCTTCTGGTGCGTCGTCCCGTCGGTTCGCAAGTCTGGCGAAGACAAATAAGGCATCGGATAATCGGTTGAGGTATACAATCGCTTTGGTATCGATGGATTCGTTCGATGCGAGGGAAAGTGCACGCCGTTCTGCGCGGCGGGCCACAGCGCGGGCGTGATGAAGATTGGCGCCAAGGGCGC
>CAZITY010000066.1:9030-9237 GCA_964542445.1 uncultured Halobacteriales archaeon
CGGGAAGAATAAATCGATTGAGTGGTTCAAGTTCGGTTTCTGTCTCGTCAATCCACGATTCGAGCGAATCAATATGGGATTGGGTAATGCGAGGGTCGTCTTCGTCCGGGATTGGATTGGCGAACTCGGCTTGGATGATGAACAACTGATTTTGTATTGCGGTGAGATAGGTGGTGAGATCGTCGTGTTCGGTTGGCAGAAGCGTCC
>CAZITY010000067.1:0-1751 GCA_964542445.1 uncultured Halobacteriales archaeon
GATCGTCTTAGAACCGGACCAAGCTGATCCGATGCAGAAAGCGTTCCTTCAATTGATGGGCGTGTTCGCTGAAATGGAGCGCAACATGATCCGGGAACGCATTAAAAGCGGGATCAGACAAGCACAAGCAGACGGCAAAGACATCGGACGACCACCATTCGGTTTCAAAGGTGGCGTATCAGGTGAGTATGTCCCAACCTATCCTGACTACGAAAAAGCCCAAGTTGCTATTGAACGATATGACGAAGGCGATAGCATTCGTTCTATTGCAATGGATCTTGATGTTCCACGATCAACAATCCGGAGAATCGTGAAGAATGAAGAACGAAGGGAATTATACGAAGTTTGAATCCGTGAAAAATGGCTTCTTGGAATTTTAGCGAATAAGCAGAGGTACAGTTCGGAGTGTGGTAGTTAATACCATGGCATGCTTAGTTTCTCTAGTTCGCCATGACGAAGGTGGAGTGTCCATATTGTTACCAACGATCAGAAAAGGAAATCCCACCAGAGTATGAAATCACGAATACCGGGCCCACCCTGGCCAGCATCAGTAAAGTCAGCGATGATGCCATGCAACATCAATGTGACAATCCCTTCTGTGAGCGTGAATTCTGGATCGGCTATAAACAAGAAAAATAGACTTTTTTTGAAACATGGGATTTCCTGGAGTCTTTGTCGGTTGGAATTCTCCAGAACAGTTAAAATTCGATGTTAATCGCTTCGATTAATCCCAACAGGATTGAATTTCAAGTAGAAATGGGTTGCTTGACTTAGGACAATTTTACTCCTGCAGTTTTTTGATAAGATGTCGTAATTTGTAATTACTGACTCATAGATAAGGAAGTAATGGGATCGGGATTATTCTCTGACCGCGAGACCTACAAGGGTATTAAACAAGAATGCCAAAGCGATAATTCTGAAAAGCTACAATCCCTATGAGAATTAGGAGAGCGGTATTTTGTTACGGGAGATGACTGAAGGTGACGGGCTATATGGGATGTATAAAAACGACACTCAGATGAGGATAATCTTGAGTTTGTAGGTTCCCAGCGTGTTGTGACCGCAAAAGAAGCAACAGATCAATTCGATTAATAATACGCAAACAGCTAGAAGACAAATCAAAGAATTAGAATTGGAAAGGAAAGGCAATGGAAAGAATATAAAGAATAGTTATGTATAGTGGATCCCGGAATCTTCAATTTATCACTGATTCAGGTCCATCAGATCTAGATAATCCTCTAGAAATATCAGTGGATCACGCGATAAAGATTCGGTGATTTCACTGCAAATTTCTGTTCCGAATTGTTCTATGTCGTCATACGCTGTAGTATCTTCAAATGCAGCTATGTATTCACCGATAGTAGCGATGAGAAAGCTGAGAGAGAGACGATATCTTCTTCTGGACCTGGGGAATGGATGTTGTCCATAGCTATTCCCTCAATTCTTAAGGGGTGATTGGCAAGCTGGCTCAGATGCTGATAAATAATCTCTATCGATGGATAGTTTGACTCAAGATTGTCCTTTTCTGATTGTTTAATTTTGCCAAATTCGTCAATGTACTCAAAGGGAAAAGTTGTTTCATAAGAATAAGAATCTACCAAAGTTTCTAATTGTATTTTATATGTTTTCCATAGTTGTTCGGCTCGTTCCTGATCGTTATTCAATCCTTTAAGAATAAGCATATTTTCATAAAGATAGCGGCTGGATCGATAACCAGATGAATAATGTTTGAACTTCAATGAGAGAAAGAT
>CAZITY010000067.1:1761-7675 GCA_964542445.1 uncultured Halobacteriales archaeon
CCGCCGAAGATAGACGAACGGCAGTATCTTTTCATTTTTAGAGACGAGTGCCTGCGCATGAACTGGTTTCTGGTAATAATCGAATACATCAGGATGTTTCTTCGTCAGGAAGGTCACTAGTTGATTAAGATTGTTTGTATGAACGAGTAGAACTTTGGACAACCGGCAACCTTCACATCCCTCAACATCTTCGACAATTGACTCCATCAGTTCTGTCTCCAGATTCTTATAATCACTCAACTCAGACTTTACTAATTCCATATCCCTGCGATGACAGCCCCAACCTTCAACGTTCCTCGTAGGGTGCCATTATTTTAAAATGAATTTGTGAATCGTTCCAATCCAAATATACACCCACTTACTAGATTAACCCTCAGGATCGTTAATCAGATTAGAGATAATAAGTGACCGGACCGCTGACTCCCAACATCGGGTTCTGGTCAATATCGTGTCCCAACTCTTAGCCGGATATCGACCTAGAAGGCAAAACGAAAAAAGCCGACATCGTAGAAACACTGCAAGCCGAAAATGTTGAACTAACGACAGACGGCTGGGCGATAGATGGCGAACCGTTTGAACTCAAAGAACCAGAAACGAAACCAACTGATACAAAATTGTTGTATGGCTTTCGCAGAAAAGCAGCAGACGACCACATAGATGACATAATGGAATTATTTGCGGACACAGAATATGAAATTCGCCTGGGCGAAACCAGCTCAGGGAAAGAAAAATTCGAAGTCGTGATTCCAGCAGAAGACTAACAAATCAACTTATCTCCCCTGTTTTTGTCAAAAGACTATTAAAGAAATCCCTTACACTGAGCCATGCAAAATCATAGATTTCGGTGCGGCGAGTGGCTTGGGAGTCATACATCATTTCGAGGAGGGAGACGGAGTCGAGGACGAGTCGTGAGGCGCCGAAGTCTTGGATGAGGCCGGGGAGTTCGCTGCGGATGCTGGAGAGGCTGTTTGCCATTTCGATCGGGTCGAGGTCGAGGATGGCGAGGTTGTTGTCGTCGATGTAGTCGGAGAAGGGCCAGCCTTTTTCTTCGGCGCTGTTGATGACGCGGTCGTAGGATTCTTCGAGGGTGATGTAGACGGCGTATTCGTCGTTTTTGAGGGCGTGGTTGATGAATTGGAGGCCGAAATTGGTTTTGCCGGTGCCGGCGGCGCCCATGGCGACCATGAGGGAGCGTTCGGGGACGCCGCCTTGGATCATGTTGTCGAGGCCTTCGATACCGATGTCGATGGTGGGGAGGTCCGAGTCGAATTCTTCGTCTTCGAAGGTGTCGGTGGATTCGGCGAGGGCGCCGATGTCTTCGGGGACGCTGTCGTCGGGGCCTGGGGCGTTTTCGAACGCGGTGGCGAAATCCATGTCGAAGGGTTCGTCGGTGTCTGGGGCTGGTTCGGTGGTTTCAGCGTCGGTTGTGTCGGTGAAGGTGGCGTCGGTTGAGTCGTCGGATTCCTCTGTTTCGGATTCGCTGACGGCTTCTTCGAACCAGTCGTCGTCTTCGTCACTACTCATAGGACTAGGGGGATTTGTTCGGTGTAGGGGGTACGCGGGTTTATGTTTTTAGGCCAATAGGTCGGTGGGTTGTCACGTGTGACCGGTGTTTTTTGTCGGTTTGTGCCTGTATGAAGGGTATGGAAGTGGGGGTGGTGGCGAAGCAGGGGGATTCTGCGGCCCGGGAGTTAGCAGCAGAGATCGTTGCGGCGTTGCCGGAAGCGGTGGCTGTGGTGATTGATGAGGAATCGGCAGACGTTGTTCCGGGTGAGGGGGTTAGGGTGGGAGCGATGGCTGGGTGTGCGTTCGTGGTGAGTGTGGGGGGTGATGGGACGTTGTTGTACGTGGTTCGCCACGTTGGGGAAACGCCTGTTCTCGGGGTGAATTTGGGTGAGGTTGGGTTTTTGACGACGGTCCGACCGGCGGATGCAGTGTCCGTGGTGCTAGACGTGCTGGAGCAAATCCAGCAGTCAAGGGAGCCTCAGATACAGCAACTGCTTCGGTTAACGGCGGATGGATTGGGGGTGTCGGTACCAAAGGCATTGAACGAGATTATCGTGATGGGCGAGCGTCGCGGACGGAACCAGGGGATTGAGTGCGATGTCCGCGTAGATGGGGGCGTGTATTATTCGGGGTGGGTGGATGGGGTGATTGTGGCGACCCCGACGGGGAGTACGGCGTATAATATGAGTGAGCGGGGACCACTCGTGCATCCGTCAGTGGGGTGTTTCGTGGTTACGGGCATGAGTCCGCGCGGCGGGATGCCCTCGTTAGTCATTGACGAGACAAGCACGGTGACAATCGATGTGACTGGTGGCGATGGGTGTACGGTGGTGAGTGACGGCCAACAACACTCCCTCGACTCACTCCCGACGGTTACGATCGAGCGGAGTGCGGAGTCTGCTCGGCTCGTGGGGCCGCAGAGTGATTATTTCGAAGCGCTTGAGAAACTCCGCTAGGGGTTAGTGGAGCATTGTTTCGAACTGTTGTTTGGCGAGTTCGATGTACGCTAATTCTCGGGTGTGAATTTCGAGTGAAATCGTGCCATCCCACCCGGTTTGGGTTGGAGCGAGCGCAGTGCCGAAGTCGAGATCCCCGACGCCCGTGGGAGAGTGGTCGTCGTTGATGGCGTCATCAATTCCCGTGATGTAGCCTTTGTTGTCGTTGGCGTGGATGTGACTGACGCGATCACCGTGTTCGTCGAGAAAGTTAGCGATGTCTTCGGCAGAGTATCCGGCGATGCGGGCGTGGCCAGTGTCAAGGGTCATTGGGCAGTCCGTTTCAGTAAAGAACCGATCGAACCGCTGGATGGTGAACGGCCCGTGGTAGAGGTTTTCCATGCACAGGTCGATGCCTCGGTCTTGGGCGTAGGGGTGGAGTTCGGTGATCGATTCGAGAATATAGGATTGGATCTGGTCGACGTCCCAGACGCGGAGTCGCGCCGACGATGTTGGGTGAATCACGCACTTTTGCGCATTGACTTGCTCGGCCGCTTGGAGGCAGGTTTTGGTTTCCTCAATTGACCCGTCTCGCATATGCGGGGACGTTGCGCCGATATCCATTGTGTGGGGTAAATGCATGACCAGATCTAGCCCGGTTTCGTCGAGCGCTGCATTGATCTCGTCGGCGTGTTGAGTGATGTATTCTCGTCCGAGCAGCTCGCTGTCGACCGCTGAGTAGGAAAATTGGAGTTCGAGGAAATCGAACCCGTACTCGTCAGCCGCATAGATGGGGTCAGTCATACCCATACCCTCAAAGGTAACGAAGCCTAGTGCCATGCCGGCCCATTGTTGTGGTGGTGGCTTAGTGATTCCTCACGCGTGTTTGGTGAAAAGAAAGACCTAATCACGCCTAGGGACTAGTGACTGGTAATGGGGTTACAGTTGCCAGACGTGCAGGCGTCGGAACCCGACGTGTCCGTCGGCCTGAATCGGGTCGGGGTGACGGGGGTTGAGAAACTCGTTGAAATCGACCGTGCCGACGACCGACCGTACGTCCTCATGGCCTGCTTCGATGCGTTCGTGGATTTGCCGAGCTGGCGGAAGGGCGCGGATATGAGTCGGAACATGGAGGTCGTCGATGAAGTCCTCGAGGATGCGGTGAGTGTGACGGATTTGCGGATTGAGGATATTTGTGGAATCGCGGCGGAGCGGTTGTTGGCGAAACACGACTACACGACGCAAGCTGAGGTGTCGATGGAAGCCGAGTTCGCTGTCAGGGAACGAACCCCCGAATCTGACCTTCCCACCCAAGGCACCGCGAAAATTATCGCGGGCGCAACGGCGACGGAGGAGGGGACTCGGGAGAAAATCGGGGCTGAGGTGACGGGGATGACGGTGTGTCCGTGCTCGCAAGGCATGATGGAACAGCGGGCTCGCGAACAGTTACAATCACTCGGGGTCAATGCGGATGAAGTTCGGGAATTTCTCCGGGCGGTCCCCCAAGCCGGCCACGCCCAACGCGGCCATGCCACGCTCACGATCGAAAGCGAAGGAACACCGTCGGTTGATTTACTGGATTTAATCGATGTTGCTCGGGACTCGATGAGTGCCCGGATTTATAACTTAGCGAAACGCCCGGACGAAGATCACATGACCTACCAAGCCCACGCGAACGCAAAATTTGTCGAGGACTGTGTTCGTGCCCAAGCGAAAGGTGTCATCGAGCGCTACCCTGATCTTCCGGACGACACGATCGTTAATATGGAACAATCGAATGACGAGTCGATTCATCAGCATAATGCACATGCCGAGCGGGTGGCGAAACTCGGGACGCTCCGCGACGAATTCACGAACTAAATTAGGGTTGTGTGTTGTCGCAAGGTGTTTCATTCCGCGTCCACTACCCCAATCGTATGCTACGATGGCTATTCGTTGGATTGCTTCTCATCCCCCTGCTCGACATCGTGTTACTCATCTATATCGGGGGGATCATCGGTGCCCCAGCGACGGTGTTACTCGTTGTCCTCACGGGACTTATCGGGCTTATTCTAGTGCGAGCTGAAGGCCGCCACACCCTCATGCGGTTACAACGGAAACTTCTCGAAGGCTCCCCGCCCACCGACGAACTCCTCGATGGAGGCTTACTGATTGCAGCTGGTGCCTTCCTCCTCACCCCCGGTCTCGTTACAGATGTGATCGGGTTCCTGCTCGTGATCCCACCCACCCGACTCCCCGTCCGGCATGTAATAAAACGCTACATCCTCATCCCCGCGATGGATAACAAATCCGGTGGCTTTGTCACCGGGAACGTCTACACCTTCGGGTTCCCCAACGACCAACCAGAATCCGATGACTCCATCAACATCGATGGTGACTCATACCACATCGATATCGATGACGACGACCCCAAATAACCACAGGAAAGAAACCCTTAAACACCTCAACAGGCTACCCTGTTCCTGTTTGCGGGCCAATAGCTCAACCAGGTAGAGCGCCACTCTGATAAGGTGGAAGTCCACGGTTCAAATCCGTGTTGGCCCATAATCTCTTTACCTCCTAAAGTTGCCATTTTTCGGTATAAATTTCCCGGGAATAAACCCCTTCTAGGTGGCGAAACAACACTATCAAAAAATCGTCATGCTCCGAGGGGGGTTAGTGTCCTTTCTGGGTTCTTACAGTAACCATCAAATTAGAAGAATCCAAATCAATCGAATTCCGAAATGAGGAGAGATTATTAGCATAGTTCAACAAGACGGGATATGATTAGATTTCAATACCCGTTCGTGGACGGAAACAAGCGAACTGCCCTCAACACAGTCGTTGTGTTTTATTTCCTTAACGGATACCGTTTCACGCATGATTCTCAAATTATAGACGTTTTGCGGGATTTGCCTCTGATGAGGCGGATGTCGAGAGACAAATGGTGCTTCAGTATCTACGGAGTAATACCGAGGAGAACTCACTGGAGGATGCGATTGACGAGTGGCGCGATGACCTGATTGCATACGGCACCGAACGATTATCCGATGAACGATCTGATCCAAATAATTAACCTGCCATGGCAGTAATACGAAGGTATGGCAGCGGAGGAGGGTACGGATGTTGAAGCCCCGATAGACAGGGTAATGGCGGATATTCGGCGTGAAATCGTGCTGCAAGTGGCTCGGGCCGATCGCGATGAACACCGCGAAATTTACGATGCGCTAGCTGAGGAATGACTCGCGGCATTGTAGCTGCAGTCAATGAAATTGCACTAATCTGCCCGTAAATATTAGTAGATTCTGTGTTGGCCCGGTCGGTAAAGTAGAAGTTTCTGTATAATGAGCCGATCAAGGGGGGTTTTGAGAATTAGATCAATCTTTGGCCGATTTGATTCTCGGCTCTGACAGAGTTGGTTGTTCCATAGGTTATTTACTATGAAGACAGTAGCCGGTAATTAGATGAAAATTGGTGACACTGCCGAAATACCA
>CAZITY010000068.1:0-4703 GCA_964542445.1 uncultured Halobacteriales archaeon
CTGAAGCCAGGATAGTAACGGGTGAACGGATGCCAATCGAGGCAGTGGCACAGAATGATCGGTTAGAAGTGTTTGCGTGTACGTTTGCGGGTGTTGATCATTTGCCGTTAGAACGGTTCGAGCAAGCGGGAGTAGTGGTGACGAATGCTAGTGGGATTCATTCGATAGGGATAGCAGAACAAGTGATTGGTTCCATGTTGACGTTCGCTCGGGGATTAGGAAGATCTCGACAGTCGGATCAGTTCGGTGGTACTTCAAACACACTCTTCTCACTGACGGGACGGACGGTGACAATCATTGGTCTCGGGGCGATTGGGACAGCTGTTGGGAATCGGCTGTCGGGGTTCGATGTCACTCGAATTGGTGTGCGGCATTCTCCGGAGAAAGACGGTCCCGTTGATGAAATAATTGGGTATGATGAATCCGCGTTTCACCGTGTTTTAGCCGAGACAGAAGTATTGGTGTTATCGTGTCCGTTGACGGATATCACTGAGCAGTTGATTGACGCTACAGCATTCTCGATACTCCCGCCAACAGCTGTGGTGATTAATGTTGCGAGAGGTGGAGTAATTGACACATCATCACTTGTCCAAGCACTAGCCTCGAATGAGATTCGGGGCGCAGTGCTTGATGTGACTGCTCCTGAGCCGCTTCCGTCGAACCATCCGTTATGGACATTTGATAATTGCCTGATTACCCCACATATGGGTGGGCACACCCCATTGCATTGGGAGCGGTTGGCTGAAATAGTCGCAACGAATCTCCGTCGATTGGATCAAGGGGATCAACCGCTACAGAATGTTGTGTAAGATTATTGGGGGGTAATATACAACTATTGAACCGGTTGTCATTCCAATTGGAGTGGGATGGATGGGTTCCATCGAGCTGGGCAGGAGCGAGTGAATGCGTTCCAGGTCGGGGAGCAGTATTATTTTAAATTTTATTTCGAGGAGACCGCGGTGTTCTCGCAAATCAATCAGTATTATAACCAGTATGAATATCGGTTTGAGGTGCCCGCTGGTCGGTTTGAGTGGGTGAAAGAGTTCCTTGCCGATGCGGGTTATGACCTCGTCGTTGTATCGGAGTTTGCGCCGTTTGTGGTGGTCAAGCGGAAATTCACTGCTCATCCAAATATATTGTTTGAGAAGTCAGTGTTCCATACAACCGTCCAGAATTTCAATTGTTTCGTCATGGACGATCATGATGCAGCCGAGGCAGCAGTAGCGGCAGGAGCACGATATTTGCGTGAAACAGCAGTAGAATTCGAGGTGTGATGACTCGGTTCGGTGAGTTAGGCGTCTATCACGGGGTTTTCTAAGGTTCCAATCCCTTCGATTGTGGCGGCAACATTGTCGCCTGGTTCAAGAAGGTCTGGAGGGTCCCTGAACACGCCGACACCGCCTGGTGTCCCAGTCGCTATGACGTCACCTGGCTTGAGTGTCATAATACTCGAAATGTACTCGATAAGTTCATCGATACCAAATAAGAGATTGGTTGTGTGAGACGATTGTTTGGTTTCCCCGTTTACAGTTAACGAAACCGCGACATCGTGCGGGTCAAAGGTAGTTGGGCTTCGGACAACGGGACCCATTGGGCCAAAGGTATCATAGCTTTTCCCGCGGAACCACTGGGTGTCCGAGAACTGCGCGTCCCTAGCACTGACATCGTTCACAATTGTATATCCACCAACGTAGGAGAAGGCGTGTTCTCGTGAGACGTCTGTTGCCGATTCCCCAATAATGACGCCTAGTTCGACTTCGTAATCGACCTGCTCAATATCCGGAGGATACACAATCGGGTCACCAGGGTTCGTCACACAAGAGGTTGCTTTACCAAACAGTAGTGGCCGTTCCGGGGGATCTGAGCCCTGTTCTTCCGCATGGTCTTGGTAATTCAGGCCGACCGCTATGAGTTTCCGCGGTTCCGGAACGGGGGCCAGTGGTTTCACAGAATCACGTGGAATCGCCGGAAGAGAATCGCGAGAAATGTCTGCTCGTAGTTGGGAAATATAGCTTTGATTCGAGAAATCACGAATACCTGGTGTTCCCGTCGGCCGGGTAGCTAATTGATACACAGAATCATCTTTGAGTACACCCCACTGCGGATCACTATTACTCGCGGAGAATCTAATGAACTTCATTGCGTAACATCCCGCTACGACGACCTTTAATGATTTCTTCCTGTGCCGGTTGACAAAAATAACAAAATGAAAGGGGCGTTATCGGTTTTCGACTAACCAATCGGCAAGAAGTTCGTTAACGGCTTCTTCCCGGTTCTCATCATGATAGCGGTCGGCATAAGCATCCAGCTCGTCGAGTGTTTCCGGTGTGAGTTCGATCGTTACGCACTCCATATCGAATACGTCGGTGAGGCCAATATAAATAAATCAGTCAGACGGTCGTCTTTCGAGATACATCAATCTACGTTCAATCATGACCGCATCCAATTCGATGATTGCGCTAGAAATTATATCTGCGGTCATCATCGGGTTGTGGGAGACCAGATCCTCCGGTCATGTCATCAAACGTCATCCCGGATAGAAACTCATCGTACGTAACTCCATATTCTCGCCGCAAGTGGAAATCAATTTTTGCCGTATCTATGGTCGCCTGGAACAACACGTGAACACCTCGAGTCAGTAACTCCTCGGGGTCTTGGTCTAGGACAACGGATAGCATTGCAAGTTCGTGTTTCGTTTCTTGATCAAGCGTCACCCTAAGCGTATTGTCGAGCGATGAATATGCGTCTTTAACGTCCGCGTTCAACTCGTCTAGGCCCATACGTAGCTATGCGGGCTAGGGAGTTCATTAACCCTTGGAGTAATGCCGAGTTCACATCGCCGTCGGTCACCCAGATTCAACCGAAATGTACTGCTCGCCTTCCCTCGCTGCTATGATCTGCACCTAGCCGATGTACTGCTCAAGACCAATTTATTACACGCTGTCGACGAAGCCTCTGAGCAGTACCATCGTACGAATACTTAATTAGGTAACTGGCATAGTCTTCCCACATGGCACAAACCGATAAGCTCGCAGACCATATCCCGAGCGATGCGGAACCCATTGCTGATACGCTCGTCGTTGACGCTGATGTCCATATTACATACAATGCGACCGTCCTCAAAGAAGTCTCCCGGTATATGGATAAACCGTACCGAAATTACGTCGATCCCGATACCGGATCGGATGGATACCCGAATCATGGCTGGCCGAAATCACTGGGCGGCGCCCGACAATTCAACCTCACCGGCGTCACGAGCCCCGAAGACGTCTATGACCCGCTGTGTACAGAATTCGGTGTCGACCACCCAATCGTCAATGTGTCATCACCTGTCGATCGGGTCCTCAAAACCGAGCAAGGGATACAAGAAGCGAGCGCAATTAATGATTTTCTTCTCGACCAATTTCTTGATGAGAACCCGGATTTCTATGGGTTAGCCACCATTGCAGCGAGAGACCCTCATGCGGCCGCTGAAGAAATCGATCGAATCGCTGATGAACCCCAAATAGTGGGTTGTTTCTTTGTTCTCGGCCAAGAATTCAACGAACCATTCGGGAATCCAACGTACGATGTAATGTACCGTGCGATGGAGGATCATGACCTCACGCCAGTGTATCATATCACTGGCTTGCATCGGGAAGCATCGATTCTTCGGCAATGCGAAAAAGTCGCTGAATGGCACGCAAATGGACCGGCATGGGCAGCGCAAGTGACACTCACTAGTTTATTATTCGAAGGCGTTCCAGAGAAATTCCCCGGCTTGGATTTCGTGTTGCTCGAAGGTGGCCTTGGTTGGTTACCTGGTTTTATCGCACGGTTAAACCGAGAATACGGGCAGTGGCGGAACGAGTTGCCGTTTCTCACGAAATCACCCGAAGAGTATGTCAACGAGCGGTTTTACTTCGGGAGCCAACCGCTCCCCGAATTCAGGGATCCAACGCATATGCAACAAATCCTCCAGATGCTCGGGGTAGAGTCACTCATGTTTTGTACTGATCATCCACACTATGACTTTGATCATCCGAGTACACTCGACCAATTCCTCGGGTGTTTCACTAGTGATGAACGCAATAAAATCCTATCAGGGAATGCGCTAGACGCGTTTGGGATATCAGGGTAAAGCGATTATCATGCGCGGTCAGGACGACAGTGATGGCTCAAAAAGATGGGAACAGGATTGTCTTGCGGTGGTCGCGATATGAGTGAAGGGAGCACCAATGAAAATCAATCGGAGAAAAACGAGTACATCGTTGGTTCGGCAGAAGAACTTACGGACGGAGAACGGTTACTCGTCGAACTAGAAGGCCTCGAAATCGGTGTCTTCAATCTCGACGGGGAATACGTCGCGTACCTTAACTGGTGTCCCCATCAGGGCGGTCCGTTGTGCGAGGGAGGAATCGGTGGAACGACAGAGGTGTCATTTACGAGAAAAACCCTTGAAGTAAATCTCGAATGGGTTGGGGAAGGGGAAATACTGCGGTGTCCCTGGCATAGTTGGGAATTCGACTTACGGGACAATGAGTTCCTACATGATGCAGCCGTCACACTCCCCAGGTACCCAGTGTACGAACGAAATGGGAAGATTGTTCTCGAGATCTAATCGAACCTCGGCTTTCTTTTCGTGGATTTGACGGGATTTCGATATCGGTAAGGCCTGAACTCAAGTAGTACGCATCGTAATGGGTACTGATGCGTCACTCCCT
>CAZITY010000069.1:0-3742 GCA_964542445.1 uncultured Halobacteriales archaeon
GTTTCAATTCTTCGGGGATTAACCTCGCACCAGCCGTCGGGGATATCATTGCTCGGCAACTAGTTGCGGGCGATCGCACAGAGTTTTATGACGATGTTTCTATTACGCGGTTCGATGGGTATTCTGACGTAAAACGAAAATAAGCGTACTAGGAATATCTAATCCTATATTTTGAAGGTCAATGGAATCAGAACCGAATACATTTCTCTATTGTCACGAAACGAGGAGGTGAACATGGTTGTAGAGAACTACTTTCGGGGAACGATTGATGATGAGGGCGTAGTGCTAGGCGCACGAATTTCGACGTATTCACATGCACTGATTGAGATTATCGGACAGCTTGGGTATGATTTTGCGTGGTTAGATTTCGAGCATGCTGGGACAAGCCCGTGGAACGGCGATCGGTTTGAATCGTTTACCCGTACCGCGGAGGTCGCTGATATCAATTTGCTTGTGCGGCTCCCAAAACCTGATCCGGCGTTGATTCGGAAAACGCTTGATGCGGGTATCAGGAATATTTTGATTCCGCGGGTTGAAACGGCGGAGGAAGTGCGGACTGCGGTTGAAGCCGCTCGATTCCGGTATGATGGCGGGCCTGGGCAACGTGGTGCGTCAGGTGGGCGACCAAATGAATATGGTGCGATTGAAAATTATGTGAACCGCGAGGACAACGAGGTGTGTGTTGGTGTCATGATTGAAAAGGTCGAAGCGTATGAGAATCTCGTTGAAATCCTCGATGTTCCTGAGTTGGGGTTTGTATTCGTCGGTCCGGGTGATTTATCTGTGCAATTAGGCCATCCTGGTGACCGATCGCATCCTGAGGTGCTCGAGACGATATCGAATATTGAGCAAACCGTGATTGATAGTGGGGTGCCGTTAGGCGGTATTTATACTGATCCGGCGGTGGCTCGGGAGAAAATCGAGTTAGGGTATCAAATCGTGCGGATCGGGGGCGATATGAGTTCTGTCACGAACACGTTACGGGAGCGAATTGACGCCGTTCGCTGAAAGAGTTAGATGGGCCTGACAAACCGATAGTAGTTTGTGGGTAATCAAATTTTGGTCGAGGAGCCCCGATAGTCGTCGGTATTATGAGGAACGGGTAATTACGGGAGGTATGGAAAATCCCGTGGTTGATGAATTTAATTCTCGGCGATCAACGGTGTATGGTCCGAATGGAATAGTTGCGACGAGTCAACCGCTGGCAGCCCAAACAGGGATTCAAATTTTACGGGAAGGCGGGAATGCGTTTGATGCGTCGGTTGCGACTGCAGCAGCCCTTAATGTTGTGGAGCCGACGTCAACGGGGCTCGGTGGGGATGTGTTCATGTTATATCGAGATGCTGATGGTGACGTTGGCGCGATGCGAGCGTGCGGAGGTGCACCGAGTGATGCGACTCGGGATAATGTAGCGAGGACGATCGCTGGTGAGGGTGAATCGCCCGAAACTGTGTCAATGCCTGATACTGGCCCGCATACGGTTACGGTCCCGGGGACGGCGCGGGGATGGGAAGCAACTGTCCAGGAATTCGGTCGGTTGTCGTTGTCGGAGGTCCTAGAACCGGCTATTGACTATGCCCTGGAAGGATACCCGGTTACGGAAGTCATTGCTGATATGTGGAAGGGTGGAGAGTCTTTGTTCACGTCCGACAACGCTCGAGATGCCTATCTCGTCGATGGGGAGCGAGCACCAGAACCAGGTGAATTGGTACAGCTGGAGGGACTCGGCGAGTCCCTACGGGCTATTGCTGAAGAGGGGGCAGATGTGGTGTATGAAGGATACATTGGGGAAGCCATTGCCAACGAAGTACAACAGCACGGTGGCTTTTTGTCCCAAGATGATTTGTCGGCGTTTGAAGTTGAATATCCGTCGCCAGTGAGTACTGACTATGTTGGTGCAACGGTGTATGAATTACCTCCGAACAATCAGGGGTTGATCGCGCTTGAGGCGTTGAATATCGCTGAGGAAATAGGTGTCCGTGAGTATCCGAGGAACTCTGGTTCGCGGATGCATTATTTGATTGAGGCCCTCAAACTCGCGTTTCATGATGGACACCGGTATGTTACGGATCCAGCGTTTGAGGATATTCCGCCGCTGGGATCGACAGAGTGGGCAGCGTCTCGTGCAGAAGAAATCGGGGGAACTGCGGGAGATGTGAGTTTTGGAGTGCCGAATGCGAACGCTGAATTGGCCGACACGGTGTTATTATGCGTGGCTGATGCTGAAGGAAACGTTGTGTCGTACATTAATTCTCGATTCTCTGGGTTTGGTTCTGGGCTTGTGGCGGGAGATACCGGCATCGCGTTACAGAATCGAGGGGCATCGTTCTCGCTTGATCCAGCACACCCGAATCGGTTAGAACCAGAGAAAAAACCGTTTCATACGTTGATTCCTGGAATTGTGGAGTTCGGCGTGGATGATTGGGCGGCGTTTGGTGTGATGGGTGGGTATATGCAACCGCAGGGGCATTTGCAGACATTAGTGCAGATCATTGATGATGAGCAGTCGTTGCAACAAGCATTGGATTATCCGCGTTGGCGGTATATGGAGGATGGGACGCTCTCTGTCGAAACAAGGATACCAAGTCACGTTCAGCATGAATTGATTCGACGCGGGCATTCGTTACGCGTGGCGCCTCCCGATGATTTTGGTGGAGCCCAGATCGTCCGAAAAACCGACGGGGTATTGTCAGGTGCCACGGAACCTCGGAAAGACGGTAGTGTCGTAAGCTATTGAGCGAATTGAACACTAGTTTGAACGTGGACTGTTGAAGTTGGAGGCCGTTCGTCGCGAGGACGACTTATGTAGTGGTTATGGTAGTTTAGCGGATACCACGAGTTACTAGTCAGATGCGGTTGTACTCATAGGTGAATGATTGATTTACGAAGTGATACGATTACAAAACCCAGCGATGAGATGCGAGAAGCAGCGAAAACCGCTACGGTTGGCGATGACAAGCGTGATGGAGATCCAACCGTTCGTGAGTTAGAATCACTGGTTGCAGATCGGCTCGGGATGGAAACAGCGGTGTTTGTACCGAGTGGGACAATGGCAAACCAAATCGCGATCCGAGCCCATATCTCGCCAGGAAAGGAAGTAGTCGTTGACAGACGTGCGCACGTGTATACATCCGAATACGCCAGTGTTCCACAGCTCTCTCATGGCCAAATACGACCGATCGATTTCGGAGACCAGGGGTATCCGACTCCAGAACAGGTCAAAGACGGGGTTTCCGAACGGACTCAATGGCCTGGCACAGGATTACTCACGCTCGAAAACACCCATAACAAACGCGGAGGGGTCGCTGTGGACGCTAGCAAGTTAACGAATGCGGCGAAAGCTGCGCATGATCTCGATATCCCAGTGCATTTAGATGGGGCACGGTTGGCGAATGCAAGTGTCGCACTGGACCAGCCACTCGACGCGTTTACAGCAGAAATAGACACCGTGATGTTCGATCTCTCAAAAGGGCTAGGGGCACCTGTCGGCGCGGTGTTGGCTGGGAAGCAAGAAATAATTGAATTAACACGGCAATATCGGTTTGTGTTTGGTGGCGGGATGCGACAAGCGGGGATTATTGCTGGACCAGGTATTGTGTCAATGGGTAACATCGACCGGTTAGCAACCGATCACAAAAACGCCGCGTTACTTGCGGAGACTCTCAGTACTGAGACCGAATTGGTAGTCAACGACCCTGAGACGAATATTGTGATAGTTGACACAGAGCCCGCTGGAATGACG